>CAJYHL010000017.1 GCA_913774625.1 uncultured Acidovorax sp. | reverse complement strand
CGCGCGCCGCGCGGGCCGGCTTCGCGCTCAGAACGTGTTTACGATCTCCCTGGGGTCGCGCAGCGGTGTGGGCGGTCTGCGGCGTTGCGGCGCTTGTGAATAGCCGTGCTATACACTGCGCACCGCGCCTTGCATCCCATCCCGCCCACACCGCTGCGCGACCCCAGGGAGATCGTAAACACGTTCTGAGCGCGAAGCCGGCCCGAGCGGCGCGCGCCTGGGACGCCGGCCTCCGCCATCCGCAGCCGCGCTGAACTAGAATCGCCCGCTCTACGGGAGCGCAGCGTTCCCGTACCGCACGGCCTGTGGCCGCGGCACTTGTTCTTCGGGTGGTGGCCTGCATGCCCGCAGGCTGCGGCCATCCGCCCATCGGGAACACGCGCCGTGCCCGTCCGGGCGGCCCACTTCCCGAAAGCCCCAGTCATGAGCACCTCCCCCTCCCCCGTGGCGATCTCGCCGGTCGAAGACATCGTGGCCGACATGCGCGCCGGCCGCATCGTCATCCTGGTGGACGAGGAAGACCGCGAAAACGAAGGCGACCTGGTGCTCGCGGCCGACCATGTCACGGCCGACGCCATCAACTTCATGGCCCGCTACGGCCGCGGCCTGATCTGCCTGACCCTGACCCGCGAACGCTGCGAACGCCTGAACCTCCCGCCCATGGTGCCGCGCAACGGCACCAAGATGGGCACGGCCTTCACCGCTTCCATCGAAGCGGCCGAAGGCGTGACCACTGGCATCTCGGCCGCCGACCGCGCCCGCACGGTGCAGGCCGCGGTCGCTCCCGGCGCCGTGGCGGCGGATCTGGTACAGCCGGGCCATATCTTCCCGCTGCAGGCCGTCGATGGCGGCGTGCTCATGCGCGCAGGCCACACCGAAGCCGGCTGCGACCTCGCCGTGATGGCCGGCTGCAGCCCCGCATCCGTGATCTGCGAGGTCATGAAGGACGACGGGACCATGGCCCGCCTGCCCGATCTGCAGCTCTTCGCCGCCGAGCACGGCCTGAAGATCGGCACCATCGCCGACCTGATCGAATACCGCAGCCGCAACGAATCGCTGGTGCAGAAGGTGGGCACGCGCACCCTGCAGACGGCCTGGGGCGAATTCACCGCCCACGCCTTCCGCGACGGCCCCAGCCAGTCGGTGCATCTGGCACTGGTCAAGGGTGAGTGGAAGGCGGACGACAACGTCCCGGTGCGGGTGCATGAGCCGCTGTCGGTGCTGGACGCGCTGGAAGTCCACCGCGCCATGCATTCATGGGGCCTGGACACCAGCCTGCAATACATCGCCAGCAAGGGCTACGGCGTGGCCGTGCTGCTCAACTGCGGCGAATCGGGCAGCCAGCTGCTGGAGCAGTTCGAGGGCCGCGCCCAGTCGGCCCACGCGCCCGAGCGCGGCCGCATGGATCTGCGCACCTACGGCATCGGCGCACAGATCCTGCGCGAATGCGGCGTCACCCGCATGCAGCTGATGGGCCAGCCGCGCCGCATGCCCAGCGTAGCCGGCTACGGCCTCGAAATCACCGGATACATCCCCAAGGAATAAAGAACATGTTTGGCGCAGAAAAAGGAACGGCGGACCGGCTCGACGGCAAGAAGCTGCACATCGGCATCGTGCAGGCCCGCTTCAACGAGAGCATCACCAACAGCCTGGCGGCGGCCTGTCGCGCCGAGCTGATCGCCCTGGGCGTGCAGGAAAAGCACATCCACCATGTGCTGGTGCCCGGCGCGCTGGAAGTGCCCGTGGCGCTGCAGGCCCTGGCAGAGCGCGACGAATACGACGCGCTGATCGCCCTGGGCTGCATCATCCGCGGCGAGACCTACCACTTCGAGCTGGTGTCCAACGAATCGGGCGCCGGCGTCACGCGCGTCTCGCTCGACTACCACGTGCCGGTGGCCAACGCCATCATCACGACCGAGAACCTGGAGCAGGCCATCGCCCGCCAGACCGAGAAGGGCCAGGACGCGGCGCGCGTCGCGGTCGAGATGGCCAACCTGCTGGAGGAACTGTCTTGAGCGAACCGACCCAGGGCGGCAAGCGCCCGCCGCGCCAGCCACGCACCGGCACCACCAGCACGGGCGCCCGCAAGGCCGCCTCCAAGTCGGGCCGCAGCCGCGCCCGCGAATTCGCCCTGCAGGCGCTCTACCAGCACCTGGTGGGCCGCAACGACGCGACCGCCATCGACCATTTCACGCGCGACCTCACCGGCTTCCACAAGGCCGATGCCGCCCACTACGACGCGCTGCTGCACGGCTGCATCCGCACCGCCGATTCGCTCGACGCGCTGATCGCGCCCCAGCTCGACCGCAAGATGGCCGAGATCTCGCCCATCGAGCATGCGGCCATGTGGATCGGCGTGTTCGAGTTCCAGCATTGCATGGACGTGCCCTGGCGCGTGGTCATCAACGAATGCATCGAGCTCGCCAAGGAGTTCGGCGGCACGGACGGCCACAAGTACGTCAACGGCGTGCTCAACGGCCTGGCTCCGCAGCTGCGTGCCGCGGAAGTCGCGGCCGACAAGTCCAGCGACAGCAGCAGCAACAGCGCGCCGGCCTGAGCGCCGCCACGTCCCCTGCCCGGCGCCCGCCGCAGGCGCTGCCGGGCGCCGCACAGCCCCTTTGCTCCATGAAGTTCTCCACCCGCGCCGAACGCATCGAACCCTTCTACGTGATGGAAGTGGCCAAGGCCGCCCAGGCCCTGGCGCGCGAAGTGGCCGGCAGCCGCGACCCGATGATCTTCCTGAACATCGGCGAGCCCGACTTCACCGCGCCGCCGCTGGTGCAGGAAGCCGCCGACCGCGCCATGCGGGCCGGCGCCACGCAATACACCAACGCCCTGGGCCTGGACACGCTGCGCGAGCGCATCAGCGGCTGGTACGCCCAGCGCTTCGGCGTGCAGGTGCCGGCGCGCCGCATCGTGGTCACGGCAGGCGCCTCGGCCGCGCTGCAGCTGGCCTGCCTGGCGCTGATCGAAGCCGGCGACGAAGTGCTGATGCCCGATCCGAGCTACCCCTGCAACCGCCACTTCGTGAGCGCAGCGGAAGGCCGGGCGGTGCTCCTGCCCACCACGGCCGAGGAACGCTTCCAGCTCAGCGCCGCCAAGGTCGAAGCCGCCTGGGGGCCGAAGACGCGCGGCGTGCTGCTGGCCTCGCCCTCCAATCCCACGGGCACGTCGATCGCGCACGAGGAGCTGCGCCACATCCACGGCGTGGTGCAGGCGCGCGGCGGCATGACGCTGGTCGATGAGATCTACCTGGGCCTGTCGTATGACCAGGCCTTCGGCCAGACCGCGCTCGCCATCGACGAGAACGTCATCAGCATCAACAGCTTCAGCAAGTACTTCAACATGACCGGCTGGCGCCTGGGCTGGATGGTCGTGCCCGACGCCATGGTGCCGGTGGTGGAGCGGCTGGCGCAGAACCTCTTCATCTGCGCATCGACCGTCGCGCAGCATGCGGCGCTGGCCTGCTTCGAACCCGAGAGCCTGGCCGAATACGAGCGCCGCCGCGCCGAATTCAAGGCCCGGCGCGATTTCTTCGTGCCCGCGCTGCAGTCGCTGGGGCTCGACGTGCCGGCCCTGCCCGACGGCGCCTTCTACGCCTGGGCCGACTGCACCCGCGCCGCCCGGCGGCTGGGCGTGCAGGGCAGCTGGGACTTCAGCTTCGCGCTGATGCGCGAGGCCCATCTGGCCATCACGCCGGGGCGCGACTTCGGCAGCGCCGACACCGCGCGCTTCGTGCGCTTCTCCACGGCCAGTTCCATGGCGCAACTGCAGGAGGCCGTGCGGCGCCTGCAGGCCGCCATCGGCTGAAGGTCCGGCACCCACCAGGCGGCAGACGATGGCGTTCGAATGGCCCGTGCGGATCTACTGGGAAGACACCGATGCCGGCGGCATCGTCTTCTACGCCAACTACCTCAAGTTCTTCGAGCGCGCCCGCACGGAATGGCTGCGCTCGCTGGGCCTGGGGCAGCAGTCCTTGCGGGAACTCACGGGCGGCATGTTTGTCGTATCGGACGCGCAGCTGCGCTACCTTCGGCCCGCCCGCCTGGACGACGAACTCATTGTTACGGCCACCGTCCAGGAATGCGGACGGGCATGCCTGACAATACGCCAGCAAGCGCTCCTGAAAACAGAGCAAACGACCGAATCCGGCCCGGTGCTGCTGTGTGAAGGCACGGTCCGTATCGGCTGGGTGCAAGCCGACACGCTGCGCCCCGCACGCATTCCCGGCCACCTCCTCGAAACCCTCTCAAGACCATGAATTCCCAAGACATGTCCATCGTCAGTTTGGTGCTCAACGCCAGTTGGGTCGTGCAGCTAGTCATGCTGCTGCTGATCGGGGTGTCGATCTCCAGCTGGGCCGCCATCTTCCGCAAGCTGTTCGCCTTGAAACGCGTGCGTTCGCTGAACGAGGACTTCGAGCGCGAATTCTGGTCGGGCACCAGCCTGAACGACCTCTACGCGGGTGCCGCGCAGAACGCCAAGAACGCGGGCCCCATGGAACGCATCTTCGCCAGCGGCATGCGCGAATACCAGAAGCTGCGCGAGCGCCGCATCAGCGACCCCGGCACGCTGCTGGACGGCGCCCGCCGCGCCATGCGCGCGAGCTTCCAGCGCGAGATGGACGTGATCGAGTCCAGCCTCTCCTTCCTCGGCTCGGTAGCCTCCGTGTCGCCCTACGTGGGCCTGTTCGGCACCGTCTGGGGGATCATGCACGCCTTCACCGGCTTCGCCGGCATGGAGCAGGTGACGCTGGCCAACGTGGCGCCCGGCATCGCCGAAGCGCTGGTGGCCACCGCCATCGGCCTCTTCGCCGCCATTCCGGCCGTGATCGCCTACAACCGCTTCGCGCGCGACATCGACCGCGTGGCCATCCACCAGGAAACCTTCATCGAAGAGTTCTCCAACATCCTGCAGCGCAACCTGGGCGCCCAGCCCAGCTCGGCCTCGGGCCACTGACCCGAAGGAGGCTCGCATGCCCGCAATGGCCTCGCGCAGCGGCAGCCGCCGCCGTTCGATGAACGAAATCAACATGGTGCCCTTCATCGATGTGATGCTGGTGCTGCTCATCATCTTCATGGTGACGGCACCCATGCTCACGCCGGGCATGATCGACGTGCCCACGGTGGGCAAGGCCTCCAAGCAGCCGCCCGCCGTGGCGCAGATCCTGGTCGGCAAGGACGGCCAGCTGCAGTTCAAGACGCAGGACGCCACCCGCACGCTCACCCAGCGCGAGATCGGCGACGCCGCGAAGCGCTGGCAGGCCGGCCAGGCCGCAGGCAGCGCGGTCGTCATCACGGCCGAGAAGACCGTTCCCTACGAAACCGTGGTCAAGGCCATGGACGCCCTGCAGAAGGCGGGCGTGCAGCGCGTGGGCCTGTCCGTGAAGACCGGCGGCTGAAAGACATAGACAGACAGATAGATAGATAGATAGATAGATAGATAGATAGATAGATAGAGGAGCCGCCCGGGGCCCTGCCCGCCGGCCCGGCCCTCCGGTCCCTCCCGGCATTCCTCACGCTCCCTCTTCCACTACCCAGTTCCCGCATGTACGCCCAAGACGACCGCAACCAGTTTGCCCCGCCCCGTCCCCCCGGACGCCTGCGCGCCGTGGCCCTGGCGGTGCTGGTGCATGCCGCACTGCTGGCCGCGCTGACCTGGGGCGTGAACTGGAAGACCAGCGCCGACCAGCCCGCCGTCGAGGCCGAGCTGTGGTCTGCCGTACCGCAGCAGGCCGCGCCCCGCGAAGTGGCGCCCGAACCACCGCCCCCCACGCCGGCCCCCGAGCCCGAGCCTGCGCCCGCACCCTTGCCGCCGCCTCCCGCCCCGCCGCCCCCACCACCCCCACGGGTGGCGGAACCCGACACGCGCGAGGCCGACATCGCCATCGAGCGCGAGAAGCGCCGGCTGGAACAGGCCAAGAAGGAGCGCCAGCAGCAGGCCGAGCGCGACAAGCGCGAACGCGAGCGCCAGGAACAGCTGGAGCAGGAAAAGCAGGAGCGCCTGCAGAAGCAGAAGGAACAGCAGGCCAAGGAGAAGGCCCAGCGCGACAAGGCCGAGAAAGAGCGTGCCGAGCGCGAGCAGGAACGCCGCGAGAAGGCCGAGCAGGACAAGAAGAAGCAGCAGCAGGCGCAGGCCGATGCGCAGAAGCAGGCCGAAGCCCAGAAGAAGGCGGACGCCCAGAAGAAGGCCGAGGCGCAGAAGAAAGCCGAAGCCGATGCCAAGCGTGCCGCCGAATTCCGCGCAGACCAGCTGCGCCGCATGCAGGGCCTGGCCGGCGCCACCGGCGGCGAAACGGCGACCGGCAGCGCGCAGCGCAGCTCGGGCCCGTCCGGCAGCTACGGCGGCAAGGTCGCGGCCAAGGTGCGGCCGAACATCGTCTATCCGGACATCATCTCGGGCAATCCGCGTACCGAGGTCGAGGTGCGTGCCGCGCCCGACGGAACCATCGTCGGCACGCGCATCACCCGCTCCAGCGGCAACAAGGCCTGGGACGATGCGGTGATCCGCGCACTGCAGAAGACCGACACGCTGCCGCGCGACGTGGACGGCCGCGTGCCCTCTTCGCTGGTGCTGGGCTTCGAGCCCAAGGAATAGCCTAGCCGGCGGGGCCCGCCGGCCATAGGAGGCCCGGGCCCGCGCCCGGCCCTCCAGCCCGGCTCAGCGCTGGCCGGCGGCCGACGTCTTCTTCGCCACCGTCTTCGCCGCGGCCTGGGCCACCGCGTCGGCCGCGGGCTGCGCGTCCTTGTCGGTGAGCGTGCGCAGGAAGGCCACCATGTCGCCGATCTCGGCTTCCGTCAGGCGCGGTGGCTCGCCTGCCTTGTGGTCGAAAGGCGCTTCCCGGTTGATGTTGCCGACATATCGGGCGGGCAGGTCGTCGTAGGGCGTGTGGGGGCCCTTGGCGCGAGTGGGATAGGGGTACCAGCGCTTCGGGTCGCTGTCGCGCGTGATGTAGAAGCGGATCACCTCTTCCAGGTCGTGGAAGACGCCGTTGTGGAAGAACACCTGGCGCACGGCCACGTTGCGCAGGCTGGGCGTGCGGAACGCCCCGCAGAGCGCGGCGCGCTCCTTCTCGCCGACGTTGGCGGGCAAGGTAGTGCAGGAGCCCAGGTCATGGAAGGCCGGGTCGCGGTTGGCCGGCAGCGAGCGGTTGCGCGGCACACCGATCGCGATGTGGCCGAAATCCGAGAAGGCCGGGAACGAGCCGTTGTTGGGGCTGACCTCGCTCAGGTGGCAGGACGCGCAGTTGCCCTTCTTCTCGTCGTTGAAGAGCGCCAGGCCGCGCATCTCGCGCGCAGAGAGCTGGCCCTTGCCGCGCAGATAGTCGTCATAGCGGCTGCTGTAGGGGTAGAAGCGGGCGGCGTCCTGCTGGAACATCTCCAGCGCCAGCGTGGCCCATTGGAAGCCCCGCGCATCGTCGTCGAGCGCATCGGCACCGAAGGTCGCCCGGAACTGCGCCGCATAGGGCGCCCGGCGCAGCTTGGCGACCACATCCGCCGGGCTGGCATTGGCCATCTCGTGCTTCGCCAGCAGCGGAATCGCGGCCTGCTCGTGCAGCGTGCTCGCGCGCCCGTCCCAGGTGTGGCCGCCTGCGGGGCCCTGGTCCACGCTCTCGTCGAAATCGTCGTCGAAGCGGTGCATGGTGAAAGGGGGCACGTTCTGCTGGTAGCGCAACGACGGCACGGCCCGCACGCCCAGGGCCGCGCCATCGGCCCCGCCGGGCTGCACCGACAGCCCGTTGGGCGGCCCGAAGGCATGGGCCGGATCGTGGCAGCTCGCGCAGGAGACCCGGCCCGACGCCGACAGTCCCTTGTCGAAGAACATCACCTGCCCCAGCGCCTGCATGCGGGCGAAGTCCGGCTGCACCTGCATCTGCATGCGGTTGGCATCGGGCGGTGCGGCGACGGGCGCAGGCGACTTCGCCGCTGCCGCGCCGTGCCCCAGCCACGCCAGGCCGCCGATCAGCCCCGCTCCGGCCAGCAGGCAGGCCAGCCGCCGGCCCCTGTGAAAACGTGGAAGGACCGGGGACAGGCGTGCAGGCAGGGACATGGGATCAGGGGGATAGAGAAGAAGAACACCGGAAAAAGCGGCGCGCCAGCATGCACCCGTGCCGTGTCCGCTTGATGACGGCACCCTGTCATCCACTCGACACGGGGGGGCACCACAATGCGCCCCGCATATAACCATCCACAACAGCGCTTCAACATGAAACCCACCTATCGCCTCCTGCCCCTGGCCGCTGCTGCGGCCTCCCTGCTCACCGCCTGCGGCGGCGGAGACAGCCCGTCCTACGACAGCCTGCTGCAGCAACGCATCCAGAACGTCGTCGTGATCTATGCGGAAAACCGCGGCTTCGACAACCTCTACGGGCTGTATCCCGGTGCCGATGGCATTCCGGGCGTGAACCCCAGCTCGTCGGGCAGCTACCTGCCGCAGGTGGACCGCGACGCGGCCAGCACGGTGCTGGCCAAGCTGCCCAAGGTCTGGGGCGGCGTCACCGCCTCGGGCCAGTCGGTCACGGTGCCCGAGGGCAGCACGGCCAACCAGGACAACAAGCCCTTCCAGATCGACGCAGCCTCGGGCTTCGAGACCACGGGCGTGCAGGTCGGCCAGAACGTGATCACGCGCGACCTCTACCACCGCTTCTTCGAGAACCAGATGCAGATCAACGGCGGCCGCAACGACAAGTTCGCCGCCTGGGCCGATTCGGGCGGCCTCACCATGGGCTACTACGACGGCAGCAACATGCAGATGTGGAAGCTCGCCCAGAAATACGTGCTGGCCGACAACTTCTTCATGGGCGCCTTCGGCGGTTCCTTCCTGAACCACCAATACCTGGTGTGCGCCTGCGCTCCCGAATATCCGAATGCCGACACCTCGGTGGCCAAGAGCTCGATCTCGGTGGTGGACCAGGACGCGTCGGGCAACTTCCTGCCGCGCCTCACGGTGGCCGCCAATTCGCCCGCCTCGGCCATCTCCGGCCCGCCGGTGTTCGTGAACAGCAACAACATCGCGCCCAAGAACTATGCAGGCGACGGCAAGTTCTACGCCATCAACACCATGCAGCCGCCCTACCAGCCCAGCGGCAACGCGCCGGCCAGCGGCGCCAGCAATCTGACGGCGGACCCCAGCAAGGCGACGACCCTGCCCCCGCAGACCGCCACCACCATCGGCGACCTGCTCGACAAGAAGAACGTGGACTGGGCCTGGTACGCGGGCGGCTACAACGCCACGCTGGCCTCGGCCACCACCGACCGTGCCTTCGGCCGGCCCTCGCCCAACTACCAGTTCCACCACCAGCCGTTCAACTACTACGCCGAGTTCGACCCGACGCAGGCCAGTACCGCCGCCTACCGCGCCAAGCACCTGAAGGACTTCGACGCGCAGTTCCTGCAGGACGCAGCAGCCGGCAAGCTGCCGGCGGTCACCTTCTACAAGCCCCAGGGCAACCTCAACCAGCACCCGGGCTACGCCAACGTGGCCGACGGCGATGCGCACATCGCCAACGTGATCGCCCAGCTGCAGGCCAGTCCGCAGTGGAAAAACATGCTGATCGTCGTGGCCTACGACGAAAACGGCGGCTTCTGGGACCACAAGGCCGTGCCCAAGGGCGACCTCTGGGGCCCGGGCACCCGCGTGCCGGCTCTGATCATCTCGCCCTGGGCCAAGCACGGCGTGGTGGATCACACCCAGTACGACACGGCTTCCATCCTGCGCTTCATCACGCGCCGCTGGGGCCTGGACGCCCTGCCCGGCCTGGCACAGCGCGACGCAGCACTGGTCAAGAACGGCGGCAAGCCCATGGGCGACCTGACGCAGGCGCTGGACCTGACGCAATTCGTCAACACCCCCTGATCGCTGCAAGACCGCTCCTGCCACCTGCACTGCAGATGGCGGGCAGAAAAGAAGAAGGCCCGCGACAGCGGGCCTTCTTCTTTCTTAGTTATGGACGGGATAAGGGCGCGCCTTCGCGCCCCGGCCGCCACGTCAGGCGGGCATCACTCCCGACGCTCGATCAGGCGGTTGATCCGCAAGGCCAGCAAGGTGCAGACCACGCCCGACAGCAGGTAGGCACTCACGGCGATCAGGCCGAACTTGGCGGACAGGCCTAGCGCCACCAGTGGTGCGAATGCCGCGCCGACCAGCCAGGCCAGGTCGGCCGACAGTGCCGCGCCCGTGTAGCGGTAGCCCGGCGAGAAATTGGCGGTGACCGTGCCGGAAGCCTGGCCGTAGGACAGGCCCAGCAGGATGAAGCCCACGATGATGAACACGTTGTTGCCAGCGATCCCGCCGCTGAGCAGCAGAGGCGTCAGCAGGCTGAACACGCCGATCAGCACCGCCAGCGTGCCCAGGGTGTTGCGGCGGCCGAAGCGGTCGGCGATCCAGCCCGAGAGCACCACGGCCCCTGCGGCGAAGAACGCACCGATGATCTGCACGCTCAGCACGTGGGTGATGGACTGCTCGGAAAACATCGAGATCCACGACAACGGGAACACCGTCACCACATGGAACAGCGCGAAGCTGGCCAGGGCGGCGAAGGCGCCCAGGATCACGTTGCGCCCCTCTTCGCGCATCAGGCGGGTCACGCTGACGGGCGCCAGTTCACGCTGCTGCATCAGGTCGGCGTAGGACTGGCCCACCACCAGCCGCAGGCGGGCGAACAGGGCGACCACGTTGATGGCGAAGGCCACGAAGAAGGGATAGCGCCAGCCCCACTCCAGGAACTCGGCCACGCTCAGCCGGCTGTAGAGATAGGCGAACAGGCCCGCCGCCATCATGAAGCCCACCGGCGCTCCCACCTGGCCCACCATGGCGTACCAGCCGCGCCGTCCCGGAGGCGCCGACATGGCCAGCAGGGAAGGCAGGCCGTCCCAGGTGCCACCCAGGGCGAGGCCCTGACTGATGCGCAGCACCACCAGCGCGACGATGGCCATCGTGCCGACGGAATTGAAGCTGGGCAGGAAGGCCATGCCCGCCGTGCTGGCGCCCAGCAGGAAGAGCGAGATGGTGAGCTTGGTTCCGCGCCCCCAGCGGCGCTGGATGGCCATGGAGATGGCCGTGCCGACGGGCCGGGCGATGAAGGCGAGCGCGAAGATGGCGAAGGCAGTCAGCGTGCCGTCCAGCCGCGACATGAACGGGAACAGGAAAGACGGGAACACCAGCACGCAGGCGATCCCGAAGACGAAGAAGTCGAAGTATTCGGACGACCGCCCGATGACCACGCCGACAGCGATCTCGCTGGGAGTGACGTCCTCATGGGTATCCGCGCGAGCGAGTGACCCAGAATCGTTGTATTCACCTGCCGGCAGCTCGGCAGTTGCTGCGAGTCCACTCATTGAAATCCTCCTGTTGACGCTGATGCATGAGGTTCTACGCCCAACATGCACCCCTCACAAGGCGACTTCTCCCCATAGCGAGGTGGGAGTTACCCTACGCGGCGCCCGCGCGGCAAGAAGAAAACATGGGAGTTGATCCAGGGCGGCATCTCCACGTGGTTTCCTGGCCACTGCTTGACCGTGGACAAAATGTCCAATCGACAAATGTCCCGCACGTATTACATTCCGAGCAGTCCAGTAACCCGCGTTTCTACCTAAGTGCGCTTTGTTGCGTCTTTCAGCATGCATAAATTCAAGCAACTCCGCAGGCCCGCAGGGCTTGCAGCAGCGGCCCTGCTGACGGCTTTCCTGGCCGGCTGCCAGAAAGCCGTCGTGCTCAACCCGGCCGGCGACGTCGCCGCACAGCAGGGCCAGCTGGTCGTCACGGCGACCCTGCTGATGCTGATCATCATCGTTCCGGTGATCGCCCTCACGCTGTTCTTCGCCTGGAAGTACCGCCAGACCAACACCGAGGCCGAATACGATCCGGAATGGCACCACTCCACCACGCTGGAGCTGGTGATCTGGACCGTGCCGCTGCTCATCATCATCGCGCTGGGCGCCGTGACCTGGATCGGCACCCACAAGCTCGATCCCTACCGCCCGCTCGACCGCGTGGACGCCGGCCGGCCGCTGCCCGCCAACGTGCGCCCGCTGGAGGTGCAGGTGGTGGCCATGGACTGGAAGTGGCTGTTCTTCTACCCCGAGCAGGGCATCGCCACCGTGAACGAAGTGGCCGCCCCGGTGGACCGCCCCATCCTGTTCAAGCTGACGTCCACCTCGACGATGAACGCGTTCTACGTGCCTGACCTGGCCGGCATGATCTATGCCATGCCCGGCATGCAGACCGAGCTGAACGCCGTCATCAACAAGGCCGGCACCTACCACGGCCTGGCCTCGCACTACAGCGGCGCCGGCTTCTCCGGCATGACGTTCAAGTTCCGCGGCCTGAGCGAAGGCGACTTCGAGCAATGGGTCGCCCAGGCCAAGAGCGAGGGCAAGCCGCTGAACCGCACTTCCTACCTGCAGCTGGCCAAGCCCAGCGAGCGCAACCCCGTCGAGTACTTCGCCTCCGTCGAGGAAGGCCTGTACGACAAGGTGCTCAACCGCTGCGTCGAAGAAGGCAAAATGTGCATGCACCACATGATGGCGATCGACGAAAACGGCGGCGCCGCCTATCTGAAGGCCTCCGGCCTGAACCTGCCGCAGGACGTCTGCACCGTGGGCAACGCGGCCCAGGTGGTCGCCTCGCTCGGCCTGCCGGTCGCCTCCTCGGCCGACCTCGCAGCCGCCCGCTCCCTCGTTTCCCCACAATAAATCCGTAGGGCCCGCGCCTGCGTACAGGCCGGGCCCGCATCAAAGAGACTCGATATGTCTGAACAAACCGCTGCTGTGTCCCATTGGGCCCTAGGCCGGCTCAGCTGGGACTCCGTACCGATGGCGCACGAGCCCATCGTGCTGTGGACTTTCATCGCCGTGGCGCTGGGTGGCCTGGCCGTCTTGGCCCTGATCACCAAATTCCGCCTGTGGGGCCCGCTGTGGCGCGACTGGGTCTGCAGCATCGACCACAAGAAGATCGGGATCATGTACATGATCCTGGGCCTGGTCATGCTGCTGCGCGGCTTCGCCGACGCGGTGATGATGCGCCTGCAGCAGGCCATCTCCTTCGGCGACAACATGGGCTACCTGCCGCCGCACCACTACGACCAGATCTTCACCGCCCACGGCGTGATCATGATCTTCTTCGTGGCGATGCCGCTGGTCACGGGCCTGATGAACTACCTCGTGCCGCTGCAGATCGGTGCGCGCGACGTGTCGTTCCCCTTCCTGAACAACTTCAGCTTCTGGATGACCACCGCCGGCGCCGTGCTGGTGATGATGTCCCTGTTCCTGGGTGAGTTCTCCACCTCGGGCTGGCTGGCTCTGTCCAACCTGGGGGCGCAGAACCCCGGGGTGGGGCTGGACTACTACATCTGGGCGCTGCAGGTCGCGGGGGTGGGCACGACGCTCTCGGGCATCAACCTGATCGTCACCATCGTCAAGATGCGCGCGCCCGGCATGAACCTGATGAAGATGCCCATCTTCACCTGGACCGCCCTGTGCACCAACGCCCTGATCGTGGCCTCGTTCCCCGTGCTGACCGCGGCCCTGGTGCTGATGTCGCTGGACCGCTATGTCGGCACCAACTTCTTCACGAACGACCTGGGCGGCAACTCCATGCTGTACGTGAACCTGATCTGGATCTGGGGCCACCCTGAGGTCTACATCCTGATCCTGCCCTGCTTCGGCATCTTCTCCGAAGTGGTGGCCACGTTCTGCAAGAAGCGCCTGTTCGGCTACACCTCCATGGTCTATGCCACGGTGGTCATCACCATCCTGTCGTACCTGGTGTGGCTGCACCACTTCTTCACCATGGGCTCCGGCGCCAGCGTGAACACCTTCTTCGGCATCACCACGATGATCATCTCGATCCCCACGGGCGCGAAGATCTTCAACTGGCTGTTCACCATGTACAAGGGCCGCATCCGCTTCGAGCTGCCCATGATGTGGACCGTGGCCTTCATGGTCACCTTCGCCATCGGCGGCATGACCGGCGTGCTGCTGGCCGTGCCCCCGGCGGACTTCGTGCTGCACAACAGCCTGTTCCTGATCGCCCACTTCCACAACGTGATCATCGGCGGCGTGCTGTTCGGCCTGTTCGCCGGCATCAACTACTGGTTCCCCAAGGCCTTCGGCTACAAGCTCGACCGCACCTGGGGCCTGCGCTCCTTCTGGCTGTGGGTGGTCGGTTTCTGGGTGGCCTTCGGTCCGCTGTACGTGCTGGGCCTGATGGGCGTGACCCGCCGCGCCAACCACTTCGAGGACGTCTCGCTGCAGCCCTACTTCATCGTGGCCGCCTGCGGCGCCGCGATGATCGCCGGCGGCATCGCCTGCTTCCTGATCCAGCTGCTGGTCAGCTACCTCAAGCGCGAAGAACTGCGCGACTGGACCGGCGACCCCTGGGATGCGCGCACTCTGGAATGGGCCACGTCCTCGCCCCCTCCCAACTACAACTTCGCCTTCACCCCCGTGGTGCATGAGATCGATGCCTGGTGGGACATGAAGAAGCACGGCTACAAGCGTCCGCTCGCCGGCTTCCAGCCCATCCACATGCCTGCCAACACGGGCTCGGGTGCGGTGATCTCGGCCCTGTCGCTGGTCCTCGGCTTCGCCCTGATCTGGCACATGTGGCTGCTGGCCGGCCTGTCGTTCGCGGCAGTGGTGCTGGCGGCGATCATCCACACCTTCAACTACAAGCGCGACTTCTACGTCCCCGCAGAAGAAGTCGTCTCGACCGAAGAAGCCCGCACACTCCAACTGGCCCGCCATGTCTGATATCCGTCACCAAGCAGGCGCCGCAGGCGCCCTGGCCCCGCGCGAATACCACCTCGCGCACGAGCCCCATCCCGAAAACGGCACTGCGCTGGGCTTCTGGCTCTACCTGATGAGCGACTGCCTCATCTTCGCGGCGCTGTTCGCCACCTTCGGCGTGCTGGGCCGCAGCTATGCCGCGGGCCCTACCGGCGCCGAGCTGTTCGACCTGAAGCTGGTGGCCGTCAACACGGCCTTCCTGCTGGCCTCGTCCATCACCTTCGGCTTCGCCATGCTGCGCAAGCAGCTGAACGACGTGAAGGGCACGCTGCTGTGGCTGGCCGTCACCGGCCTCTTCGGCCTGTGCTTCCTGGGCCTGGAACTCTACGAGTTCCACCACCTGATCCACGAAGGTGCCGGCCCGCAGCGCAGCGCCTTCCTGTCCGCCTTCTTCACGCTGGTGGGCACCCACGGCCTGCACGTCACCTTCGGCCTGATCTGGATGGTGGTGATGATGGTGCAGATCGGCAAGCATGGCCTGATCCCCGAGAACAACCGCCGCCTGATGTGCCTGTCGATGTTCTGGCACTTCTTGGACGTGGTCTGGATCGGCGTCTTCACCTTCGTGTACCTGATTGGAGTGCTGTAAACATGAGCGCGCAACACGCAACCCATGCCCACGGGCATGACGACCACGGCCACCACCACGACGCCAACGAGCCGCACAGCAGCTTCTCGGGCTACATGACCGGCTTCGTGCTGTCGATCATCCTCACGGCCATCCCGTTCTGGCTGGTCATGGCCAAGGTCATCGCCGACCGCAACACCGCCATCCTGGTGCTGGGCGCCTTCGCCGTGGTGCAGATCCTGGTCCACATGGTGTGCTTCCTGCACATGAACGGCAAGGTGCAGGGCGGCTGGACCATGCTGTCCACCATCTTCACCGTGGTGTTCGTGGCCATCGCCATCACCGGCACGCTGTGGGTCATGTTCCACATGAACTCCAACATGATGCCCGACCACACCATGCCCGGCATGGCGCCCGCCTCCGCCGCCCCTGCGGCCGTCACGCCTTGACGGGCGGATCGACCCGCTCCAGCGCCGGCCCCAGCGGCCGGCGCTCCCCCTTCGCACAAGCGATGCTCATCCTGGTGGGCATCGCTTTGTTTTTGGGCTTCGTCGCACTGGGCACCTGGCAGGTGCAGCGGCGCGCCTGGAAGCTCGCGCTGATCGAACGGGTGGACCAGCGCGTTCATTCCGCCCCTACCGCGCTGCCCCCGGCCGCCGACTGGCCGCGCGTGGACGCCGCCGGCTACGAATACCTGCCGGTGCGCGCCACCGGCCGCTGGCTGGCCGGCAAGACGGTGCTGACGCAAGCCGTGACCGACCTGGGTGCGGGCTTCTGGGTCATGACCCCGCTGCAGCAGTCCGACGGCACGCAGGTGCTGGTCAACCGCGGCTTCATTCCAGCCGATCAGCGCGACCGCTGGCAGACCGCACCGCTGGCCGGCGGCACGGGAAAGGATGCGGTTCCGGATGCCACCGTGCAGGTGACGGGACTGCTGCGCATCACCGAGCCCGGCGGCGGCTTCCTGCGCCGCAACGATCCGGCCGCCCAGCGCTGGTATTCGCGCGACGTCGCGGCCATCGCGGCCACTCAGGGCCTGGACCATGCAGCGCCCTTCTTCGTCGATGCCGGCCTGCCCGGCGCGCCCCAGGCCGCCACCGCCGACAGCTGGCCGCGTGCCGGCATGACCGTGATCCGCTTCCCCAACAGCCACCTGGTCTATGCGCTGACCTGGTATGGCCTGGCACTGATGACCCTGGCCGCCATGGTGCATGTGGCACGATACGAGCGCCGCTCACGCGCTGCCGCATCCGCCCCATCCACCCTCCATGACGACGCCTCCGACTGACAAGCAGCCCGCCGCACCCGCCCTGCCCGCGGCCCGCAAGGCCCAGGCCGCCAACACCGCCGCAGGGCTCAAGAACCTGCAGCAGCTGATCCAGCTGCGCTGGCTGGCGGTGATCGGCCAGGTTTTCACCATCGAGGTCGCGCACTACACGCTGGCGCTGGCCGTGCCGGTGCAGGAGATGCTGCTGGTCGTCGGCTGCCTCGCGCTCTTCAACGTGGTCAGCCTGCTGCGCTGGCGCACCGGCCTGCGGGTGCAGCACGTGGAGCTGTTCCTGGCGCTGCTGATCGACGTGGCCGTGCTCACCGTGCAGCTCTATCTGAGCGGCGGCACCGCCAACCCCTTCGTGTTCCTGTACCTGCTGCAGATCGCCGTGGGCGCGGTGCTGCTGCGCGGCGGCTACATCTGGTCCATGGTGCTCATCACCGCGCTGTGCTTCACCGCCCTCTCGCGCCACCACCTGCCGCTGCCGGCCGTGCCGGACCTGCACCGGGGCGCGCCCAGCCTCTACACCCAGGGCCTGCTGGTCTGCTTCCTGCTCAATGCCACCCTGGTGGTGATCTTCATCACCCGCATCGGGCGCAACCTGCGCCAGCGCGATGCGCGGCTGGCAGCCGCCCGGCAGCGCGCCACGGAAGAGGAGCACATCGTGCGCATGGGCCTGCTGGCCTCGGGCGCCGCGCACGAGCTGGGAACGCCGCTGTCCACCATGGCCGTCATCCTGGGAGACTGGAAGCACGATCCCGCCATCGCCGCCCATCCCACGCTGCAGGGCGAAGTCGCCGAGATGCAGGCCCAGGTCAAGCGCTGCAAGAACATCGTCAGCGGCATCCTGCTGTCGGCCGGCGAGACCCGCGGTGAGGAATCGGCCCAGACCACCGTGCGCCAGTTCGCCGACCGCCTGGCGCGCGACTGGCGCGCCACCCGCTCGGTGGACGACTTCCGCTACGACAACCGCTTCGGCGCCGACGCCGCCATGGTGGCCGACACCACGCTGGAGCAAATGGTTTTCAATGTGCTGGACAATGCACGCGATGCCTCGCCCCACCGCGTGGATCTGACGGTGGACCGCCTGGGAGACCAGCTGCGCATCGTCGTCACCGATGCGGGCCCGGGCTTCGACCCCGCCATCCTCGCCCGCCTGGGCAAGCCCTACCAGTCCACCAAGGGGCGGCCGGGCGGTGGCCTGGGCCTGTTCCTGGCCATGACGGTGGCACGCACCCTGGGCGGCAGTCTGGTGGCCCGCAACCTGCCCCCGCCCCGGCACGGCGCGGAGGTCGCCATCCAGCTGCCGCTGTCCGCCATTTCGCTGCCCGACTCCGAAGCCCTGCCCCACCATGGAAGCCACTGACACCGACCGCCTGCTGCTCATCGTCGAAGACGACGATGCCTTCGCGCGCACGCTTGCCCGCTCCTTCGAGCGGCGCGGCTATCGCGTGCTGCAGGCCGACAGCCTGGGCAGCCTGGACGAGGTGCTGGCCCGCCACCGCCCCGGCTATGCCGTGGTGGACCTGAAGCTCAAGGGCGAGGCATCGGGCCTGGCCTGCGTGCAGAAGCTCCACGCCCACGACGAGGACATGCTGATCGTGGTGCTGACCGGCTTCGCCAGCATCGCCACCGCCGTGGAAGCCGTGAAGCTGGGCGCCTGCCATTACCTGGCCAAGCCGTCGAACACCGACGACATCGAGGCCGCCTTCGGCCAGACCGAAGGCAATGCCGACGTCGAGCTGACCAACCGCTCCAGCTCCATCAAGACGCTGGAGTGGGAACGCATCCATGAGGTGCTGGCCGAAACCGGCTTCAACATCTCCGAGGCCGCACGGCGCCTGGGCATGCACCGCCGCACGCTGACCCGCAAGCTGGAGAAGCGCCAGGTCAACTGAGCGCCGGGCGGAAGTCAAACCGGCCACGGAAAGCGCCCTTGCCCGGCTTGCATCGGAATCGATAGCAACCCGCCCCGGTTTCAGGAGGGCCAGAACGGGATTGGGCTCATCAACCAGGCCCTTTGCCGCCGCGCGGTCTAGCCGCCGATCAGCACGGTCGGCAAGCCGAGCACGATGCTGCCGCCATGCGCACAGGTATCGCCCATGCGCGCAGCCGGCTTGCCGCCGATCATGACCGTGGACGAGCCCTTCACGATGGCATCGGGCGGCCCCACGCAGACGCAGACGTCCCCCACCACCGCGGCAGGCAGCTTGCCGATGAGCACGGTCGGAACACCCGGGCCGACGATGGGCCCGCCCACATGGGGGATGGGCGGCACGCCGGGCGTATGCAGCGGGCAGACATGCATATCGGTCATGCGTGCGGCAGGTGGCATCTCGCGGCTCCCCGGTTCAGTTGATCATCACGATCGCGCCCTTGACCGTCGTCTGCCCGGAGGCCGACAGCTCGGCCGTGGCGCTGCCCTGGGCCTTGAACCCGATGGACGCCTGGCACAGGATGTCCAGACTGCGCAGCTGGATGGATGTCGGGGACTGCAGCGTGGCGTCGCTGCCGGCATCGATACGGACCTGCCCGCGGGCCTTCAGCGCGATATCGCCTTCGCTGGACAACTGGATGCCTGCCGGCACGAGCTCCACCCGGTTGCCACTGCCATCCCGCAAGACGACGGAGCGCTCCTCGTCGCTCAGCACCAGGCTCAGGCCGGCAGGCGTGGCGATGGCCAGCACGCGGCCCGAGGCATCGCAGGCGATGCGCTGGCCGCCCGGCGCCACCCACTGCTCGGCACTGGCCGGCGGCGGCCCGAAGGCCGCTTCGGTGAACCATTCGCCCTCGGCCAGCAGATGGCGCACACGCACCAGACGATGCAGGCCGTCGAAAGGTGCGCCCAGGTCCTGCAGCGCGATCCAGGCCCCCACGGCAGCGGTGGCCGTGCCCGGGAAACGGGCCTGCCCGGCAGGGCCTGCGCCCGCATCGTCGATGCTGCCGTCGAATGCGTACAGATTCGAGCCGTAGCCCAGCGTCAGCGCCGCAACCGCCGGAGCGTCCCCGCCCGCCGGGGCGTCGCAGACGCCCTGCTGCCGGCACTCGATGGACAGCCGTGACCGGCCGTCTTCGCCGACCGTCAGGCGCTGGCGCACCACGCGGCCATCGAAGACCGTGGCCAGCTCAGTCCCGCGGCCCAGATCGATGCGGACCTGGGCACCGGGCACGAAAGGCTGGGCCTGAGCGGCAGAGCCTGCTTCCACCGGGAGCGGCGCGGGCATCTGCAGCAGCGCCGTCGTTGCGGCGCCGGCGGCGGCCTCGACCTGCAGGGAGGTCAGAGACAGCCCGGCCTGCGGCAAGCCGCCGTTGCAGTACACGGCAAAAGCAGCCTGCCAGGCTTCTGGCTGGGCGCTGGCCGGCGCGGCAGGGGAAGGCGAATCCGAGGAGGAGGCAGGCATCATGGTGGTCAAGCGGTGCGGCGATGCGGTCATGCAAGGGAGCGGCCCGGGCCGGGCCGGGCAGTCACCGCACTCTACTCCGCCGCGCTGCCGGCGCGCGCCGGACGCGTCTTTCTTTCCTGAGCAGGGGCGCTGCAGCGCTTACAGCGCCCCCCTCAGCTATCAAGGAAACAGCAACGGAGCAGAAAACCGGCTCCATCAGCGGTTCTCAGGCCTCAATGGGCTGGTCCGCCAGCATCTGCCGCTCGAAGGCGCGCAGCCGCTTGTAGATGGAGATCTGCTCGACCACCGTGCTCCAGTTCTGCACCAGGAACTGGAAGGAATCCATCACCTTGTCGAAAGCCCGCGAGATCTGCTGCATCACGCCCAGCGTGATGACGCCCGCGATCAGGGTCGGTCCCATGGCCACCAGCGACACCAGCACGCTGCCCTGCAGGTACGACCACTTCACCACGTCGAAATACAGGTAGTTGAAGAACAGCCGGAAGTAGTTGTGCCGCACCTGAGCGAACAGCGCGGCGGCCGTGGGCGGCGAGGCGCGCGCGTGGTCGTCCTCGCCCAGCACCAGCTCCTTGCGGTAGGCGGCCTCCACGCGCTGGTTCTGGAACTCCAGACCAGGCAGCTTCACGCCCACCACCGCCAGAACCAGCGTGCCGCCCAGCGACCACAGCAGCGCCACCCAGACCAGCGAATGCGGCACGGCGCCGATCAGCGGCAGCTCGGCCACCTTGTCCGAGAGCACCCACAGCACCGGCAGGAAGGCCGCCAGCGTCATCAGGCTGCGCAGGAAGGTCAGGCCCAGGCCCTCCATGGTGCTGGCGAAACGCATGGTGTCTTCCTGCACCCGCTGGGCCGCGCCTTCGATGTGCCGCAGCCGGGGCCAGACGGCCATGTAATGCTCGTTCAGGGCCTGGCGCCAGCGGAAGATGTAGTGCTTGCTGAAGAAGTCCACCAGCACCGCCGTGGTCACGTAGATCATGGCGATGCGCAGAAAGGTCGCGAGCTGGCTCCAGTACTGCGCCGCCGTGATGCTGCCGGGCTTGGCCAGCGAGGTCTGGATCAGGTCGTAGAAGCTGCCGAACCAGTCGTTGATCTGCACGTCGAGTTCGACGCGGTACCAGGTGGTCAGCAGGATGAGCACCGTGCCGGCGATGGACCAGGGCCACCAGCGGCGGGAAAGAAAGAAGGATTTGAACATCGCGGTGCGTGTTGTCGTGGTTCTTGTCGATTGGGATGTCTGCGCAGCCGGAACGTTCCGCCCTGCAAAAAACAAAACCCCGGGGAGCTTCCTCCCCGGGGTCTCGTTCAGTCAGGCCGGCGCAGCCCCTGGGGAGCTGCTGCAGTCCTTCAGGCGGCCACGGACTTGGCGGCGTCCGCGTATTCCTCGATCTGGTCGAAGTTCATGTAGCGATAGACGCTGGCCTTGTCGGCATCGATCACGCCCATTTCCTTGAGGTATTCCTCCTTGGTGGGCAGCTTGCCGATGCGCGAGGCGATGGCGGCCAGCTCGGCCGAGCCCAGGAACACGTTGGTGTTCTTGCCCAGACGGTTGGGGAAGTTGCGGGTCGAGGTGGAGATCACCGTCGCGCCTTCGCGCACCTGCGCCTGGTTGCCCATGCACAGCGAGCAGCCCGGCATTTCGGTGCGGGCACCGGCCGTGCCGAAGGCGGCGTAGTGGCCTTCCTTGATCAGCTCGCTCTCGTCCATCTTGGTCGGCGGTGCGACCCACAGCTTGACGGGAATGTCGCGCTGGCCGCCCAGCAGCTTGGCGGCTGCGCGGAAGTGGCCGATGTTGGTCATGCACGAGCCGATGAAGGCTTCGTCGATCTTGGTGCCGGCCACTTCCGAGAGGAACTTGGCGTCGTCCGGATCGTTCGGGCAGCAGACGATGGGCTCGGTGATGTCGGCCAGGTCGATCTCGATCACGGCGGCGTATTCGGCGTCCTTGTCGGCCTCCAGCAGCTCGGGCTTGGCCAGCCAGGCTTCGACCTTCTCGATGCGGCGCTTGAGGGTGCGCGCGTCGGCATAGCCGTCGGCGATCATGTTCTTCATCAGCACGACGTTGCTGGTGAGGTATTCCTTGATCGGCTCGGGGTTGAGCTTGATGGTGCAGCCGGCGGCCGAGCGCTCGGCGGAGGCGTCGGACAGCTCGAAGGCCTGCTCCACCTTCAGGTCCGGCAGGCCTTCGATTTCGAGGATCTTGCCGGAGAAGATGTTCTTCTTGCCGGCCTTGGCCACCGTCAGCAGGCCCTGCTTGATGGCGTAGAGCGGAATGGCGTGCACCAGGTCGCGCAGCGTCACGCCGGGCTGCAGTTCGCCCTTGAAGCGCACCAGCACGGATTCGGGCATGTCCAGCGGCATCACGCCGGTGGCGGCGCCGAAGGCCACGAGGCCGGAGCCGGCGGGGAACGAGATGCCGATCGGGAAGCGCGTGTGCGAGTCGCCGCCGGTGCCGACGGTGTCGGGCAGCAGCAGGCGGTTCAGCCAGCTGTGGATCACGCCATCGCCGGGACGCAGGGCCACGCCGCCGCGGTTGCTGATGAAGGCCGGCAGCTCGCGGTGCGTCTTCACGTCCACGGGCTTCGGGTAGGCGGCCGTGTGGCAGAACGACTGCATCACCATGTCGGCCGAGAAGCCCAGGCAGGCCAGGTCCTTCAGCTCGTCGCGGGTCATGGGGCCGGTGGTGTCCTGGCTGCCCACGGTGGTCATCTTGGGCTCGCAGTAGGTGCCCGGGCGCACGCCCTGGCCTTCCGGCAGGCCGACGGCGCGGCCGACCATCTTCTGCGCCAGCGTGAAGCCGGCCTTGGTTTCCGCAGGCGCCTGGGGCAGGCGGAAGGCGGTAGAGGCCGGCAGGCCCAGGAATTCGCGGGCCTTGGCGGTCAGCGAGCGGCCGATGATCAGGTTGATACGGCCGCCGGCACGCACTTCGTCCAGCAGCACGTCGCTCTTGAGCTGGAATTCGGCCACGGTCTCGCCGTTCTTCAGCAGCTTGCCGTCATAGGGCAGCACGTCGATCACGTCGCCCATCTCCAGCTTGGAGACATCGACCTCGATCGGCAGCGAACCGGAATCTTCCTGCGTGTTGAAGAAGATGGGGGCAATCTTGCCGCCCAGCGTGACGCCGCCGAAGCGCTTGTTCGGCACGAACGGGATGTCAGCGCCCGTGGCCCAGATCACGCTGTTGGTAGCCGACTTGCGCGAAGAGCCCGTGCCCACCACGTCGCCCACGTAGGCCACGATATGGCCCTTCTTCTTCAGGTCCTCGATGAACTGCATCGGGCCGCGCTTGCCGTCTTCCTCGGGCTTGAAGGCCGCGTCGGGGCGGGTGTTCTTCAGCATGGCGAGGTAGTGCAGCGGGATGTCCGGGCGGCTCCACGCATCGGGCGCCGGCGAGAGGTCGTCGGTGTTGGTCTCGCCGGGCACCTTGAAGACGGTGACGGTGATCTTCTTCTCGACTTCGGGGCGGCTGGTGAACCACTCGGCATCGGCCCAGGACTGCATCACTTCCTTGGCCTTGGCATTGCCGGCCTTGGCCTTCTCGGCCACATCGTTGAAGAAGTCGAACATCAGCAGCGTCTTCTTCAGCGCTTCGGCGGCCACGCCCGCCACTTCCGCGTCGTCCAGCAACTCGATCAGGGGATGGACGTTGTAGCCGCCCACCATGGTGCCCAGCAGTTCGGTGGCCTGTGCCTTGGAGATCAGGCCGACCTTCACGTCGCCATGGGCCACGGCCGCCAGGAAGCTGGCCTTGACCTTGGCGGCGTCGTCCACGCCCGGGGGCACGCGGTGGGTCAGCAGTTCGATGAGGAAAGCCTCTTCGCCGGCCGGCGGGTTCTTGATCAGTTCGATCAGCTCGGCCACCTGCTTGGCGTCGAGCGGCAGCGGCGGAATGCCCAGTGCGGCGCGTTCCGCCACATGGTCGCGATAGGCTTTCAACATTTTCTTCTCCAGTGGGTCTAGGTTTCTGATTTCAGGTGGGGCCGCAAGCGGCCGCCGGCAAGGGACCGGCGCCGCCTGCCACTCGCATGAGGAGTTACTTGGCAGCTGCGGGCTGCGCGGGCGCCGCCGCAGGAGCGGGCGTGTCCAGCAGGCTGGCCTGCGGATGGGTCTTGAGGTTCTGCGCGACCACCAGCTGCTCGGGGCTCATGCAGTCGTCGGCCAGGCGCTGGCCGGCCTTCTGGTTCATCAGCATCGACTTGTTGGCAATCTGCAGCCAGACCGCGCCGCCCGCCTGGTCTTCCAGGCGCACTGCGCCCGTGCTGGTGGCCACGGGAGTCATGCGGTACTTATAGCCCTTGCCTTCCAGGTTGAAGCGGCCGGGCGATGCGGGGTCGCGCTGGATGTTCACGGAGGCGCCCAGTTCGCAGGCGATGTGGCCGGTATAGACGCGGTCGGCAATGGCCAGCTCCGCGGGCGAGAGCGCGGCCTCGGCAGCGACGAGGCCGGATGCGACCTGGTTGGCTGCGCTCTTGAGCTGGGTGCGGCTGCTGGTGGCCTTGGCGACATGGGCCTTGTGCGAAGAAGCCGGCGCCTTGGCGGCGGCCGACTTCTTGGTCGCGGCGGCTTCCTTGTGCTTGACGGCCGTCTTGGATGCGGCAGGCTTGGTCGCGGCGGTCTTGGAAGCGGGTTTGGCAGCGTCGGAGGCTTGCGCCAGGGCCAGTGCGGGGGCCAGCACCATCAGGGCGGAGGCGATCAAGGACTTCATGGAAAGTAGCTCCTACTCGGGGAACGGTTCGGTACGGGAAAGGGACAGGCGGCCAGGCCGATGGCGCTCAGGGCGGTGGCTCGGCCGAGCCGGAAAACCAGGCCTGCGCCGTCTCGGGCAACGCTCGGCCGGTCTGGTGAGCACGCGCCAGCACCTGCCAGAAATAGCGGTAGCTGGCGCGATCGTGCAATACGCCCTCCACGCTGACCGGAGCCCAGTCAGCCTCTAGGGCGGCAGAAATGATCCGGGCGGCCTGCACGATTTCGTCGCCCTGCGGCGCGAACGCTGCCAGGATGGGCCGGATCTGCCCGGGATGGATGCTCCACATCCGGGTGAAACCGAATTCTCGCGCAGCCCGGCCGGCAGCAGCCTCCAGCGCGGCGGCATCGCCGAATTCGGTGACCACGCAATGCGACGGAACCTTGCCGTGGGCATGGCAGGCGGCGGCGATCTCGAGCTTGGCGCGCACCACCAGCGGATGCGAGAACTGCCCCGCCACGCTCATGCCGGCGGCGGGAATGGCACCGCCGTGGGCGGAGACGAAATCCATGAGGCCGAAGCTCAGGCTCTGCACGCGCGGATGCGCGGCGATGTCGAAGGCGCGCTGCACCGCGGCGGGCGATTCGATGAGCACATGCAGCGGCAGATGCCCGGCGCCGGCCGCCAGCAGGGCCCGTTCGGCCTGCAGCACGTCGTCCACCGACTCCACCTTCGGGACCATGATGTGGCAGAGGCGATGGCCGGCCTCGCCCGCGATGATGGCCATGTCGTCCGCGAAGGCCGGATGGTCCACGGTATGCACCCGGGCCGCCACGCGCGCGCCGGCAGCGGCATCGCGCGCCAGCGCAGCCACCAGCTCGGCATGGGCGCGCTCCTGGCCGACCGGGGCGCCGTCCTCGCAATCCAGCGTGACGTCGAACACGCAATGGCCGAACTCGGCCGTCATCTCGGACTGCAGGGCCAGGCTCTTGCGCATGCGCGCCTCCACGCCGCTGTAGTGGTCGCAGACCGGCAGCACCACGGCGCCGGCCTGGGCTCCGAGCAGGGCCTGCGCCGGGTGGACGAAGGCGGCGGAGGCCGCAGAAGCGATAGCGGTCATGCGGGACGCTGCGCCACGATGAAGAGGCGCGGAAAGGCCAGCAGGCGGCGGCCGTCGGCGCGCACGGCATAGGCCGCATCCACGCGCCGTTCGTACTCGGCCAGGAAGGCTGTGCGCAGCGGCTCGGCCAGGGGATCGACGAAGGGCTTGAGCCCCGTGGCGCGCACCCATTCGACGATGGCGGCGGCCGAAGGCATGACGTGCTGATAGACCGTGTGCCACACGTCCAGATGAGCGGCGCGCGTCGCCAGCAGGTCGTAGTAGCCGCCGATGCCGAGCAATTCGGTGCGCACGGCATCGGGGTTGCCGATGGCGTCGCTCCAGCGGCTGTCGGCAGCCACCTCGCGCATCAGGCGGTGGGTGGGCTCCTGCCGGTTGTCCGGCATCTGGATGGCCAGCACGCCCCCGGGCGCGAGGCAGTCGAAGAGCCGGGGAATGAGGCTTTCATGCCCGCCCACCCATTGCAGGGCGGCGTTGGCGTAGATGAGGTCGGGTGCGGCGCCGGGCGCCGGCTCCCAGCGGGCGATGTCGCCCAGGGTGAAGGCCACGGCCGGCAGGCGCTCCCGGGCGCTGGCCAGCATGGCTTCGGAATTGTCGATGCCGGTGACCTGCGCCTGCGGATAGCGCTGCACCAGCAGTTCGGTGGAATTGCCGGGCCCGCACCCCAGGTCCACCACGCGCCGTGGCGCGGGATGCGGCACGCGTGCCAGCAATTCCTGAGCGGGGCGCGTGCGCTCGTCCTCGAAACGGCGATACAGCGCTGGATTCCAGTCGAGCACGCGCAGCCCCTTGATAGCCTGCGATTACAGCAGGTGCTTGACGCCGTCCTGCTCGCCTTGCAGCTCAGCCAGCGTCTTGTTGATGCGCTCTTGCGAGAACGCGTCGATTTCCAGGCCTTCGACGATCTTGTATTCGCCGTTTTCGGTGGTCACGGGGAAGCCGAAGACGATGCCTTCGGGAATGCCGTATTCACCCTTGGAAGGCACGCCCATGGTGACCCAGTGGCCGTTCGAGCCCAGGGCCCAGTCGCGCATGTGGTCGATGGCGGCGTTGGCAGCCGAAGCGGCGGACGACAGGCCGCGCGCCTCGATGATGGCGGCGCCGCGCTTGCCCACGGTGGGCAGGAACACGTCGGCGTTCCAGACCTGGTCGTTGATGGCGTCCTTCACGCTCTTGCCGCCGATGGTGGCGAAGCGGTAGTCGGCGTACATGGTGGGCGAGTGGTTGCCCCACACGGTGAGCTTCTCGATCTCGCCGACCTTGCCGCCCGTCTTGGCAGCGATCTGGCTGGCGGCGCGGTTGTGGTCCAGGCGCAGCATGGCGGTGAAGTTCTTGGCCGGCAGGTCGGGAGCCGACTTCATCGCGATGTAGGCGTTGGTGTTGGCGGGATTGCCCACCACCAGCACCTTCACGTTGCGCGAGGCGACGGCGTTCAGTGCCTTGCCCTGGGCGGTGAAGATCTGGGCGTTGGCGGCCAGCAGGTCTGCGCGCTCCATGCCGGGGCCGCGGGGACGGGCACCCACCAGCAGGGCGTAGTCGGTGTCCTTGAAGGCCTGCAGGGGATCGCTGTGGGCTTCGATGCCGGCCAGCAGCGGGAAGGCGCAGTCTTCCAGCTCCATGATCACGCCCTTGAGCGCCTTCTGAGCCTTCTCGTCCGGGATTTCCAGCAGCTGCAGGATGACGGGCTGATCCTTGCCGAGCATTTCGCCAGAGGCGATGCGGAACAGCAGGGCGTAACCGATTTGGCCGGCAGCGCCGGTAACGGCGACACGGACGGGCTTCTTGCTCATGTGAGAACTCCAAAAAAGGAAGGAAGGAACAGGTGTCGGTGCAAGGTAGCACCAGCGCCAGTCACCAGCAGCCCGTGCCCTGCAGAACAGCCGGGGAGTGTACTGCCGATTTCGGCAGAGGGTCAATTTGTCTTATGTCTTATATAAGATATGATCCACCGCCGCATCGCATTGCGCCGCCGCTCGCGCAGCGCAGGCCTTCGTCCGCACCGACATGTCCACCCCGATCTCTGCCGCCACCGACAGCGGCGCCCTGCCACAGGGCGCTGCGGCCGCACCGACGCCGGCCTTCAGCCCGCTCTACCAGCAGATCAAGGGCTTGATCCTGCACAGCCTGCAGCACGGCGAGTGGAAGCCCGGCGAAGCCATCCCCAGCGAGATGGATCTGGCCGCTCGGTTCCGCGTGAGCCAGGGCACGGTGCGCAAGGCCATCGACGAGCTGGCCGCCGAGAACCTGGTCACGCGCCGCCAGGGCAAGGGCACCTTCGTGGCCACGCATGCCGAGCGCCACGTGCAGTACCGCTTCCTGAAGCTGCAGCCCGAGGTCGGAGACACGGGCGCGGAGGGCCCCGCCCAGCGCAGCATCCTCGAATGCCGGCGCATGCGCGCCAGCGCCGACGTGGCGCGCGCACTCACCCTCAGGACGGGTGATCCGGTGGTGCTCGCGCGCCGTATCCTGTCGTTCCAGGGGGTGCCCACCATCCTCGAAGACATCTGGCTGCCGGGCCACGCCTTCAAGGGCCTGACCGCCGAGCAGCTGGCGAACTACCAGGGACCGACCTATGCGATGTTCGAGATCGAATTCGGAGTGCGCATGGTGCGCGCAGAGGAGAAGATCCGCGCCGTGCTGCCCGACGCGACCCAGGCGGCCGCGCTGGACGTGAGCCCGGCCACGCCGCTGCTCAGCGTGGAGCGGCTCGCTTACACCTATAACGATGTTCCCATGGAGTTACGCCGCGGCCTCTACCGCACCGACACCCATCACTACCGCAACGACCTGAGCTGAGCGCCCCATGCGCGAGAAAAAGACCCCTCCGGCATCTCCGGGAGCACAGCCCGCCGGAAAATACGCAGTCCCACGGACTGCACCTCTTGTTGCATTGCAATAGAATTTTGAGTTGTTTGCGATGCGCAATTACAACGCAGTTACACCCACGAAAGCCCACCTGCCATGACCGAGCTTGCCAAGAAACGGCCCGAATTCCGCAACATCAACGCACTGACGGACCTGCCGACCTACCGCCTGCCGCCTGCCGGCATCGTGTCGATCCTGCACCGCATCAGCGGCGCGATCATGTTCTTGCTGCTGCCCTTCGTGCTGTGGATGTTCGACACCTCCGTGTCTTCCGAGATCTCGTTCGCGCGCTTCACCTCAGCCTTCACGGCGGGCATCGGCTTCGTGCCGGGCTGGCTGGTCAAGCTGGTCACGCTGGCACTGCTCTGGGCCTATCTGCACCACTTCATCGCGGGCCTGCGCCACCTCTGGATGGACGTGAGCCACTCGGCCGTCAACAAGCAGACCGGCAAGACCACCGCCGTCGTCACGCTGGCTCTGGGCACGGCCCTGACCGTGATCCTCGGCGCCAAGCTCTTCGGCCTGTACTGAGCCGGACTGCCGCCGCACCTCAGCCCCACACACCACGATTGAAGGAAACACACCATGTCCGTGAATTACGGCTCCAAGCGCACCGTGGTCGGTGCCCACTACGGCATGCGCGACTGGCTCAGCCAGCGCGTGACGGCCTGCCTGATGGCCCTCTTCACCATCGTCCTGCTCGTCCAGGTCATCTTCACCTCGGGCCCCATCGGCTACGACCGCTGGGCCGGCATCTTCTCGGCGCAGTGGATGAAGGTGCTGACGCTGGCCGTCATCGTCGCCCTGGCCTGGCATGCCTGGGTCGGCGTGCGCGACATCTGGATGGACTACGTCAAGCCCGCAGGCCTGCGCCTGGCGCTGCAGGCCGCCAGCATCTTCTGGCTGATCGGCTGCGCCGGCTGGGGCATCCAGGTCCTCTGGCGTCTGTGACACGAATACCCCGCGACTGAAAGCACACAACAATGAGCTACACCAAAGCGAACATCACCACCCGCAGCTTCGACGTCGTCATCGTCGGCGCGGGCGGCTCCGGCATGCGTGCCGCGCTGGAACTCTCCCGCGCGGGCCTGAACGTGGCCTCGCTCTCCAAGGTCTTCCCCACCCGCTCGCACACCGTGGCGGCGCAGGGCGGCGTGTCGGCCTCGCTCGGCAACATGAGCGAGGACAACTGGCACTACCACTTCTACGACACCATCAAGGGCTCCGACTGGCTGGGCGACCAGGACGCCATCGAGTTCATGTGCCGTGAAGCGCCCAACGTCGTGATCGAGCTGGAACACTTCGGCATGCCGTTCGACCGCAACCCCGACGGCACGATCTACCAGCGCCCGTTCGGCGGCCACACGGCCAACTACGGCGAGAAGCCCGTGCAGCGCGCCTGCGCCGCGGCCGACCGCACCGGCCACGCCATGCTGCACACGCTCTACCAGCAGAACGTCAAGTCCAAGACGAACTTCTTCGTCGAATGGATGGCGCTGGACCTGATCCGCAACAGCCAGGGCGACGTGGTGGGCGTGACCGCCCTCGAACTGGAAACCGGCGAGCTCTACCAGCTGCAGGCCAAGGCCGTGCTGCTGGCCACCGGCGGCGCCGGCCGCATCTTCGCGGCTTCCACCAACGCCTTCATCAACACCGGCGACGGCCTGGGCATGGCAGCACGCGCCGGCATCCCGCTGCAGGACATGGAGTTCTGGCAGTTCCACCCCACCGGCGTGGCCGGCGCGGGCGTGCTGCTGACCGAAGGCTGCCGCGGCGAAGGCGCCATCCTGCTCAACAGCAACGGCGAACGCTTCATGGAGCGCTATGCGCCCACGCTGAAGGACCTGGCGCCGCGCGACTTCGTCTCGCGCTCCATGGACCAGGAAATCAAGGAAGGTCGCGGCTGCGGTCCCAACAAGGACTACATCCTGATGAAGCTGGACCACCTGGGCGCCGACACCATCCGCAAGCGCCTGCCCTCGGTGGAAGAGATCGGCCACAACTTCGCCAACGTGGACATCACCAAGGAGCCGATCCCCGTGGTGCCCACCATCCACTATCAGATGGGCGGCATCCCGACCAACATCAACGGCCAGGTGGTCGTGCACGACGGCGTGCAGAACCATGTGGTCAACGGCCTTTATGCCGTGGGCGAATGCTCCTGCGTGTCGGTGCACGGCGCCAACCGCCTGGGCACGAACTCGCTGCTGGACCTGCTGGTGTTCGGCAAGTCGGCCGGCAAGCACATCGTCGAATTCGTCAAGGGCTCGGGCGAGCGCAAGCCGCTGCCGGCCGACGGCGCCGACCGCACCCTGGCACGCCTGAACCAGCTGCAGGAATCCACGGGCGGGGAATACGCCCAGGCCATCGCCAACGATATCCGTGCCGGCATGCAGCAGCACGCAGGCGTGTTCCGCACGCAGGCGGGCATGGACGAAGGCGTGGAGAAGATCAACGCCATCCGCGAACGCGTCGGCAAGGTCACGCTCAAGGACAAGTCCAAGGTCTGGAACACGGCCCGCATGGAAGCGCTGGAAGTGGACAACCTCATCGAAGTGGCCCAGGCCACGATGACGTCGGCCGCCGCGCGCAAGGAATGCCGCGGCGCCCACACGGTCTACGACTACGAGCACCCGGCCGACCACGCCGAGTTCCCGCTGGGCCGCAACGACAAGGAATGGATGAAGCACACGCTGTGGCACAGCGCTGACAACAGCCTGACCTACAAGCCTGTCAACCTCAAGCCCCTGACGGTGGACAGCGTGCCTCCCAAGGTCCGTACGTTCTAAGGCCCCGCAGTCCCACGAGAGAAGAACACCACCATGAAGCGCACCTTTCAAATCTACCGCTACGACCCGGACAAGGACGCCAAGCCCTACATGCAGACCGTCGAGATCGAGCTCGACGGCCATGAGCGCATGCTGCTGGACGCCCTGGTCAAGCTGAAGGCGCAGGATCCGTCGATCTCCTTCCGCCGCTCCTGCCGCGAGGGCGTCTGCGGCTCCGATGCGATGAACATCAACGGCAAGAACGGCCTGGCGTGCCTCACCAACATGAACACGCTCAAGGGCACCATCGTGCTCAAGCCGCTGCCGGGACTGCCCGTGATCCGCGACCTGATCGTGGACATGACGCAGTTCTTCAAGCAGTACCACTCGATCAAGCCCTACCTGATCACCGAAGGCCTCACGCCCGAGAAGGAGCGCCTGCAGTCGCCCGAGGAGCGCGAAGAGCTCAACGGCCTCTACGAGTGCATCCTGTGCGCCAGCTGCTCTACCAGCTGCCCCAGCTTCTGGTGGAACCCCGACAAGTTCGTGGGCCCGGCCGGCCTGCTGCAGGCCTACCGCTTCATCGCCGACAGCCGCGACGAAGCCACGGGCGAGCGTCTGGACAACCTGGAAGACCCGTACCGGCTCTTCCGCTGCCACACGATCATGAACTGCGTGGACGTGTGCCCCAAGGGCCTCAACCCCACGAAGGCCATCGGCAAGATCAAGGAACTGATGGTGCGCCGCGCCATCTGACCAGCCACCGATGTCCGAAGAATTGCTGGATGAACGCGAGGCAGCCAAGCTCAAGTGGCGCTGCCGCCGCGGTCTGGTGGAGAACGACCTGTTCATCGAACAGTTCTTCGCCACCTACGGCTCGCGCCTGACTGCCAGCCAGGCGCAAGGTCTCACGGCCTTGATGGATCTGCCCGACAACGATCTGCTGGACTTGCTGCTGCGGCGCAAGGAACTGGCAGGCGAACTCGATACGCCGACCGTCAAGGCCGTGCTTGAACAGCTGCGCCCCCGGGTGTCGGCACCCCCTCCTGCGCTTGCGGGCTAACAACAGAAGGAACCTGAAATGAAACTGGCAGACAACAAGGCAACGCTATCGTTCAGCAACGGTAGTCCCAGCGTGGAACTCCCCGTGTACCAGGGCAGCATCGGCCCGGACGTGGTGGACATCCGCAAGCTGTACGCGCAGACGGGCATGTTCACGTACGACCCCGGTTTCCTTTCGACGGCATCGTGCCAGTCGTCCATCACCTACATCGATGGCGACAAGGGCGAACTGCTGTACCGCGGCTATCCCATCGAACAGCTGGCCACCAACTGCGACTACCTGGAAACCTGCTACCTGCTGCTCAAGGGCGAACTGCCCAACGCCACGCAAAAACAGGAATTCAGCGACAGCGTGACCCAGCACACGATGGTCAACGAGCAGATGCAGTTCTTCCTGCGCGGCTTCCGCCGTGACGCCCACCCCATGGCCGTCCTGACGGGCCTGGTCGGCGCCCTGTCGGCCTTCTATCACGACAGCACGGACATCAACAATCCGCAGCACCGCGAGATCTCGGCCATCCGCCTGATCGCCAAGATGCCGACCCTGGTCGCCATGGCCTATAAGTACGGCGTGGGCCAGCCCTACATGTACCCGCAGAACAACCTGAGCTATGCAGGCAACTTCCTGCGCATGATGTTCGGCACGCCCTGCGAGGAATACAAGGTCAACCCGGTGCTCGAACGCGCGCTGGACCGCATCTTCATCCTGCACGCCGACCACGAGCAGAACGCCTCCACCTCCACCGTGCGCCTGTGCGGCTCGTCGGGCACCAACCCGTTCGCCGCCATCGCAGCCGGCGTGGCCTGCCTCTGGGGCCCCGCCCACGGCGGCGCCAACGAAGCGGCCCTGAACATGCTGCACGACATCCAGGCCCAGGGCGGCGTGGAAAAGATCGGCGAGTTCATCAAGCAGGTCAAGGACAAGAACTCCGGCGTCAAGCTGATGGGCTTCGGCCACCGCGTGTACAAGAACTACGACCCGCGCGCCAAGCTCATGCAGGAAACCTGCAACGAAGTGCTGGCCGAGCTGGGCCTGGAAAAGGACCCGCTGTTCGCCCTGGCCAAGGAACTGGAAAAGATCGCCCTGGAAGACGACTACTTCGTGCAGCGCAAGCTCTACCCGAACGTGGACTTCTACTCCGGCATCGTGCAGCGCGCCATCGGCATCCCGGTGAACCTGTTCACCGGCATCTTCGCCCTGGCCCGCACCGTGGGCTGGATCGCCCAGCTGAACGAAATGATCGGCGACCCCGAGTACAAGATCGGCCGTCCCCGCCAGCTGTTCGTGGGCTCCGAGCGCCGCGACGTGCAGCCCCTGGCACAACGTTGAACGGCGTCCGGCGCGCACACGTGCGCCGGAAAGCTGCTCCGCACCGACGAAGCCCGCAGGCCCCGGCCTGCGGGCTTTTTCTTTGTGCGGCCACCGAAAGCGCCTCGTACGACAAGACGGGGCTCGCGAAACCGCCCATGGTGGATTGCTGCTCAGCTCAACGCCGCGCCGGCCCGCCGAAGCGCTCCCGGTAAGCCTGGGGCGTGATGCCCAGGTGCCGCACGAAGAGGTGCCGCAGCGCCTGTTCCGAACCCATGCCGACGCGCGCCGCCACGGTCTTGAGCGGCAGCGCGGCATGCGATTCCAGCAGCCGCCGTGCGCCCTCCAGCCGGGCCGACTCCACAAAGGCGGTGGGGGTCTGCCCGGTTTCCTGCACGAACACGCGGCGGAAGTGGCGCTCGCTCATCGCCGCGCGGCCGGCCAGTGCCGACAGCGGCATGGGCTCGTCCAGATGCTCCAGCACCCAGTGCTGCACGGCCTGGATGTCGCGGTGGCCGGTGGCCTGGCTGGCCAGCTGCACGCTGAACTGCGACTGCCCGCCCGGGCGCTTCAGGTACATGACCAGATCGCGCGCCACCTCCAGCGCCAGTTCGTGGCCGAAATCGTCCTCCACCACCGCCAGCGCCAGGTCGATGCCGGCCGTGACGCCGGCCGAGGTCCACAGCGTGCCGTCGCGCACGTAGATCGCGTCCGGGTCCACGTCGATGGCCGGATAGCGCTGGCGCAGCAGGCCGGCCACGCCCCAGTGGGTGGCGGCGCGGCGCCCGTCCAGCAGGCCCGCCGCCGCCAGGAAGAAGCTGCCCGAGCACAGCGCGATCAGCCGCGCCACACGGGGCGCGACGCGCTTCGTCCAGGCCACCAGGTCGGGCGATGCTGCCAGCACCTGCTCGATGTGGCGCGAGCCGACCAGCACCACGGTGCAGCCCGTGCCGTCCTGCTCCAGCTCGGCCAGCGTGCGCGTGGCGGTCAGCGACATCAGCGTGTCGGAAGGCACGGGCCCGGCCTGGGCCGCGACCACGCGCACCTCGTAGCCGTCGGGCCGGGCATGGCGGCGCAGATGCACGTTGGCATAGTCGAACACGGACATGGGGCCGATCGCCTCCAGCGCCTTGAAACCGGGGTAGACGACGATATCGACACGGTGGGCGCTGGCGTGATGATGGTCCATGGAGGTTCGAATGCAAAGCCGAAAAGGAAAAGAGCCGGACTATAGAAGCTCACGCGTCCGATGCGGCCACGACCCACGATATTCGGACATATCGCCCGGGGCACCGGACATGGGACAGCCGCACCCCGCCGCCATGGCCTACAGTGCGGGGCTGACGCGATGGACCCCATCGGCAATGCTCCCCCCTTCGAGAAAGACACCCATGAAATCCAAAGCCGCCGTGGCCTTCAAGGCCGGAGAACCCCTGCAGATCGTCGAGATCGACGTGGCACCGCCGCAAAAGGGCGAGGTGCTGATCAAGATCACCCACACGGGCGTCTGCCACACCGACGCCTTCACGCTGTCGGGCGAGGACCCGGAAGGCCTGTTTCCCGTGGTGCTGGGCCATGAAGGCGCCGGCATCGTGGTGGAAGTGGGCGAAGGCGTGACCAGCGTCAAGCCGGGCGACCACGTGATCCCGCTCTATACCGCCGAATGCGGCGAGTGCCTGTTCTGCAAGAGCGGCAAGACCAACCTCTGCGTGGCCGTGCGCGCCACCCAGGGCAAGGGCGTGATGCCCGACGGCACCACGCGCTTTTCGTACAACGGCCAGCCCATCTACCACTACATGGGCTGCTCCACCTTCAGCGAATACACCGTGGTGGCCGAAGTCTCGCTCGCCAAGATCAGCCCCAACGCCAACCCCGAGCAGGTCTGCCTGCTGGGCTGCGGCGTGACCACGGGCCTGGGCGCCGTCAAGAACACCGCCAAGGTGCAGGAAGGCGACACGGTCGCCGTGTTCGGCCTGGGCGGCATCGGCCTGGCGGTGATCCAGGGCGCGCAGCTGGCCAAGGCCGGGCGCATCATCGCGGTGGACACCAATCCGTCCAAGTTCGACCTGGCACGCACCTTCGGCGCCACCGACTGCGTGAACCCCAAGGACCACGACAAGCCCATACAGCAGGTGATCGTGGAGATGACCGGCTGGGGCGTGGACCACAGCTTCGAGTGCATCGGCAACGTGAACGTGATGCGCGCGGCACTCGAATGCGCGCACCGCGGCTGGGGCCAGTCGGTCATCATCGGCGTGGCGGGCGCGGGCCAGGAGATATCCACCCGCCCCTTCCAGCTGGTCACCGGCCGCAAGTGGCTTGGCACCGCCTTCGGCGGCGTCAAGGGCCGCAGCGAACTGCCCGGCATGGTCGAGGACGCCATGGCCGGCCGCATCCAGCTGGAGCCCTTCGTCACGCACACCATGCCGCTGCCCGAGATCAACGAAGCCTTCGACCTGATGCACGAAGGCAAGTCGATCCGCTCCGTGGTGCATTACTGACCAGGCCGGACCGCTCCATGACCGACACCGCGCCCTTCCAGACGCTCTCCAGCCACGCCTGCTTCGGCGGCCGGCAGCTCTTTTTGCAGCACGACTCGCGCGAGATCGGCCTGCCGATGAAGCTCTCCATCTACCTGCCGCCGCAGGCCGAAAGCGGCCCGGTGCCCGCCCTGCTCTACCTGGCGGGCCTGACCTGCAACGAAGAGACCTTCATGGTCAAGGCCGGCGCACAGCGGCTGGCGGCCGAGCTGGGCCTGGCGCTGATCGCACCCGACACCAGCCCGCGCGGCGCGGCAGCGGAAGGCCTGGAGGGCGCCACCGCCAGCTGGGACTTCGGCATCGGTGCGGGCTTCTACCTGGACGCCACGCAGCAGCCCTGGGCGCGCCACTGGCGCATGGAAAGCTATCTCACGGCCGAGCTGCTGCCCCTCCTGGGCCGGCACCAGCCCATCGACCTGCAGTGCCTGGGACTCTTCGGCCACTCCATGGGCGGCCACGGCGCGCTCACGCTGGCGCTGCGGCATCCGGGCCTGTTCCGGTCGCTGTCGGCCTTCGCGCCCATCTGCGCGCCCACGCGCTGCCCCTGGGGCGAAAAGGCTTTCACCGGCTACCTGGGCTCGGACCGCACGGCCTGGGGCGAGCACGACGCCACCGTGCTGATGGAAAACCAGCCCATCGCGCCCTACCCCGCCGGCATCCTGATCGACCAGGGTCTGGCCGACAAATTCCTGGCCGACCAGCTGCACCCGCATCTGTTCGAGGCCGCCTGCTCCGCCATCGGCCAGCCGCTCACGCTGCGCCGGCACGAGGGCTACGACCACGGCTACTACTTCATCCAGAGCTTCGTAGAAGACCATCTGCGCCACCACGCGCAGGCGCTGGGCCTTCCGGGCTGAGCGAAGCCGCCTCGCCGCTCCTGCCGAAAGGGCCGCACCTCCGGGTGCGGCCCTTTTTTTCATGCGCGCCGCAGGCCGGGAGGCGGCACTTCCCGGATGCGGGGAAAGGGCTGCAGTGTGATGCAGGCCGCTTCCCGGCGAACTTCGGCCTCGCTGAAGCGGCCGGATAGGTGTCTTAACGGATGCCTCCGCTTCGCCCTTGCGCTACGGTGAATCGGACACCCGGGAGGCCCGCGAGGAGCCTTGCAAGCGACCTCTTCAGTGGAAATCATATTTATCGAATAAATGTTTTTAGTGATAAATTAATTCGCATGGCGGGCACTCATTTCCTCCTGGACGCCAGCGGCATGCAGGCATGCGCGCCCCATGTGCCAATGCAGGAAGCCCCGGAAAGGCAGGCATGACACCGATCCCATCCGCGCCGACCGACGCCCCCGAGGCCTGCGGGACGCCTTCGGCCCTGCTGTCGGCGGCCGAAGTGGAAGGCCTCAAGCGGCAGATCTTCGATGCGACGCCCATGGGCCTGTGCCTGCTGGTGCATGGCGCCCCGCAGTTCATCAACGCCCGCTTCGCCGAACTGCTGGGTGCCGGCGCCGAGGATGCAGCGCGCCCCGCCGACTGGCTTCAGCAGCAGTGGCCCGAACTGTGGCCCCAGCTGCAGGGCATAGGCCGCGGCCAGCGGCATGTGAGCAGCAAGGATTCGCGGGGCCGGCTCTTCAACGGCCGCGCCTATTCCCGGCAGCTTCCGGCGCTGGGCGAAGGCGCCGAGCTCATCACCCTGGTGGACGACCCGCAGCGGGCGCAGATCGCGTTCTCGTCGCAGTGGCGGGCGCGCATGCTGGAGCAGACCGAGACCATGGGGCGCAGCGGCTCCGCGGAGCTGGACCTGGACGGCGGCAAGGCCGTGCTCTCCAAAGGCCTGCATGCCCTGCTCGGCCTGCCCTTCCAGCCCGACGCCCGGCCCAGCTGGCGCCTGCTGCACTGGCTGCCCGCCAAGGAGCGCGGCTATGCGGCCTCGATCTGGCGCGGGGCCCTGTCCGACGAGCCCTTCGAATTCCAGCACCGGCTGGTGCGCGCGGACGGCACGCGGCTGGTGGTGCTGCAGCGCGGCATGGTCGAGACGGACCCGTCCGGGCGCCGCCACGGCTACCTCATCGTCCAGGACATCACCGCCCAGCGCGAGGCCGAGCAGCGTATCCAGGAACTGGCCAACCACGACGAGGTGACCGGCCTGGCCAACCGCACCCAGCTGCTGGACCGCATCGATGCCGCGGTGCATAGCGCCAGGTGGAATCCCCAGCCCTTCCTGCTGCTGTCCATCCAGGTGGACCAGGTGGACCACCTCAAGCAGGCCATGGGCTACGGCGCCGGCGACGCCATGGCCATGGCCGTGGCGGCACGCTTATGCACCCTGGCGGAGCCCGGCGATACCGTGGCCCGGCTGGACGGCGGCGAGTTCGCCATCCTGCTCAGCCCGGAAAGCGCCGCGCTGGACCCGCAGGGCCTGCGCCATGCCCGGGAGGTGGTGCAGGCCCTGTCCAAGGCCGAGCGCCTGGGCTCGGCCGAGATCGTGCCCGGCGCGCGCGTGGGCGTGGCCCGCTTCCCCGAGGACGCCGACCATGCCGGCGGCCTGCTGGAGGCCGCCCAGACCGCGCGCATGGGCATCGACGCCAGCGGCGAGCAGGTGGCGGTGTACACCCCCGAGACCCGCAACCTGGCCCTGCGCAGGCTGGCCATCGAATCGGGCCTGCGCCACGCGGTGGAGCGCGACGAGCTGCGGCTCAACTACCAGCTGCAGGCCGACCTGACCAGCGGCGAGCTCGCCGGCATCCAGCTCGTGCTGCGCTGGCACAGCCAGGAGCTGGGCGAAGTGCCCGCCGCCGAGTTCACGCCCGTCGCCATGCAGACCGGCCTGATCGTGATGCTGGGCGACTGGAAGCGCGACGCCGCCTGCCGCCAGCTGCATGCCTGGGACCAGGCCGGCGTGCGCGTGCCCCGGCTGTCCCTGCGCATCTCCATGCTGGAGCTGCAGCAGCCCGACATGGTGGACAAGCTGCGCCGCACCCTGTCCAGCAACGGGCTGACGCCGCAGGCACTGGGCGTGGAGATCAGCGAACAGGCGCTCTTCAACGCCCCGCCCACGCTGGTGCGCACGCTGGCCCAGCTGCGCGGCATGGGGCTGGAGATATCGCTGGGCGACTTCGGCGCGGGCTTCACCAACCTGGGCCTGCTGCGCACCCTGCCGGTGGACGTGATCAAGGTGCATCGCTCCTGCGTGCCCGACGTGACCGCTGCCACGGGCGACGTCTCCCTCACCCGGGCCATCATCAACATGGCGCACAGCCTGCAGATGAAGGTGCTGGCCGACGGCGTGGAAACCACCGGCCAGCTCACGCTGCTGATCGCCAACGGCTGCGACCGCATGCAGGGCCCCGTGCTGGCCGCGCCGGTGGATGCGGACGGGCTGGCGCGCATGCTGGCCAGCAAGCTGCGCCTGCCAGACCACCTGCTGGCGCGCCGGCGCGAACGCACGCTGCTGCTGGTGGACGACGAGCCCAACATCGTCTCGGCCCTGCGCCGGCTCTTCCGGCGCGAGGGCTACCGCATCGCCACGGCCGGCAGCGGCGCCGAAGGCCTGCAGCGCATGGCCGAATACGAAGTGGACGTGGTGCTGTCCGACCAGCGCATGCCGGGCATGACGGGCGTCGAATTCCTGCGCCGGGCCAAGGAGCTCTACCCCGACACCGTGCGCATGGTGCTCTCCGGCTACACAGAGCTGCAGTCCATCACCGATGCGGTGAACGAAGGCGCCATCTACCGCTTCCTGACCAAGCCCTGGGACGACGAGCGCCTGCTGGTGCATGTGCGGGAAGCCTTCGCCCACAAGGAAATGGCCGACGAGAACAAGCGCCTGGCCTCGGAAGTGATCACCGCCAGCGAAGCCCTGGCCACCGCCAACCAGCAGCTGGAGCAGGTGCTGGGCTCGCAGCAGCAGCAGATCGACCAGGAAAGCGCCCGTGCCGACGCGGTGCGCGACATGGTGGAACTGCTGCCCGTGCCCCTGCTGGGCATAGACCCCGACGGCACCATCGTGCTGGCCAACCAGGAAGCGCAGCGCACCCTGGGCCTGGCCACGCCGCTGCTGGGCGAGCCCGCCGCCGCGGTGCTGCAGCAGGACCTGCCTGCGGCCGGCCCGGGCCAGGCCGCCTCCGTGGCCGCCATGGCCGCCCCGCCACTGCACTGGCAGGGCCCGCACTGGAGCATGAAGGTGCGCGCCCTGGGCGACACCCCGCCCCGCGGGCTGCTGATGGTGCTGACCCAGCACCACCGCCAGCCGCACGGCACAGGCGGCAAGGCCCCGGGCACGGAGGCGCCATCGCTGCCACCCTCGCCTTCGCCCTCCGCACCCGCCGCCGATACGGGCGCAGGACGGAACTGAGCCCCCTGCACGCAAGGACACCCGCCATGGACACCGCAATCACCCCTCTCCAGCCGCAGCAGCCTTCAGCCAGCGGCGCGGCGCCCCCCGAAGCCGCGATGGCCCCGCCCGCCGAGGCGGGGGCGGACAGGCCAGGCGCCACCACCCCGCCGGCCGCAGCGGTCGATGCCGACACGCTGGCCCGGAGCCAGCGCCTGCACTACCTCTTCCGCCGCACCCGGCAGACGCCGCACGTGCTGCAGAGAGCGATCTTCATCTACCGCGAGGTACCTCTTCCATGACCGGCACCGCCTCCCCGCTGACGCTGGACCGCGAAGCCCTGGCGCGCGACATCCGCTCGCTGCCCTCCCTGCCCACCGTGGTGCAGGAGTTGATGCAGCTGATGCGGCAGAAGGAGGTGCCGCTGGAGGTCATCTCCAACACCCTGCGGCTGGACCAGGCCCTGTCCATCAAGGTGCTGCAGCTGGCCAACTCCCCCTTCTACGGTCTGTCGGGGCGCGTGGGCTCGGTGCGCGACGCGATCAACATCCTGGGCCTGCGGCAGCTCGGCAACCTGGTGATCGCGGCGGCGCTCACCATGCAGTTCGAGAAGCTGCACGGCAGATCGCTGCGCATGGCCTCGCTCTGGCGCCACTCCGTCTGCTGCGCGGTGGCCTCGCGCCAGCTGGCCACGCTCGCGGGGCTGGACGCGGCAGCCGCCTTCACGGCCGGCCTGCTGCACGACGTGGGCCGCCTGGTGGTGGACAGCCACTATCCCGAGGAGGCGGCCCAGGCCATCGCCTGGGCCGAGCAGAACGACCTCTCCCACAGCGAAGCCGAACAGCTCCTGCTGGGCATAGACCACGCCGAGCTGGGCGAATGGGTGTGCCGCCACTGGCGCTTCAGCAGCGACGTGGTGGAGGCCATCGCCGGCCACCACCGCCCGCCGCCCGCAGGCCCGGTGTCGCTCATCGACGTGGTGCATGCCGCCGATGCCATCACCCATGCGCTGGACATCGCCGGCGCCGCCGACGAAGGCGTGCCCTGCGTGAACCCGCTGGCCTGGGCCCGGCTGAACCTGCGCGAAGACGATCTGCCGGCCCTGTTCGCCAGCATCGAGAGCGAGTTCAACGACCTGCAGTCCCTGCTGAGCCTGCCCAAGGAGACGACGACATGACATCCCCCGCCCTGTCCACGCCGGACCATGAAACCAAGCTCGCAGAGATGTCGGACGAGCAGATCCGATCCATCGTGGGCGAGCTGATCCAGGCCAACAGCGATCTCAAGGAGCTCAACGGCAAGCTCTCGGAAGCGCAGAACAAGCTCATCCAGTCCGAGAAGCTGGCCTCCATCGGGCAGCTCGCCGCCGGCGTGGCGCACGAGATCAACAACCCCATCGGCTTCATCTTCTCCAACTTCGGCACGCTGGAGCAGTACCTGGGCGATCTGTTCCAGATGCTGGACGCCTACGAGGAGGCCGAGGCCCATATGGGCGATGCCGGCGCCGTCGCGCGCATCCGCCAGCTCAAGGCCGAGCTCGACATCGACTACCTCAAGGACGACATTCCCAACCTGATGCGCGAATCGCGCGACGGCATCCAGCGGGTGCGCAAGATCGTGCAGGACCTCAAGGACTTCTCGCGCGTGGACGCGCGCCAGGAATGGGAGAGCGTGGACCTGCACGCGGGCATCGACTCCACGCTCAACATCGTCAACAACGAGATCAAGTACAAGGCCGACGTGGTCAAGCGCTACGGCCCTCTGCCCGAGGTGCAGTGCCTGCCCTCGGAAATGAACCAGGTCTTCATGAACCTGCTGGTCAATGCCGCGCACGCCATCACGGCGGAGCGCGGCACCATCACCATCAGCACCGGGGTGGAAGGCGCCAACGCCTGGGTGGAAGTGGCCGACACCGGCTGCGGCATCGCGCCCGAGAACCTGCAGCGCATCTTCGATCCCTTCTTCACGACCAAGCCGGTCGGCAAGGGCACGGGCCTGGGCCTGTCGCTGTCCTACGGCATCGTGCAAAAGCACGGCGGGCGCATGGAGGTGAGCAGCGAGCCGGGCGTGGGCACGCGCTTTCGCATCGCCATCCCCATCCTCCACGAGCCGGCCCTGCAGGCCGCGGCCTAGGCCCCGGCGCCCCGCCAACGCCAAGACACGACAGCCATGGACACGACCACATTGCCCCCCCAAGCGCCGCCAGCGGACCCGGACGCCCCGCAAGCCGGCGCCACTGCACTGCCTGCCGCCTCGCCGTCCCCGCTCGCACCCGCGGCCTGGACGGTGCTGTGCGTCGATGACGAGCCCAGCATTCTTTCGGCCCTCAAGCGCGTGCTGCGCGCCGAAGACTGCAAGCTGCTGCAGGCCGGCAGCGGCGCCGAAGCCCTGGCGCTGCTGGAGCAGCAGCCCGTGGACGTGGTGGTGAGCGACATGCGCATGCCGGGCATGGACGGGGCCGAGCTGCTCGCCCGGGTGCGGGAGCGCTGGCCGGCGACCTCGCGCATCCTGCTCACGGGCTATGCCGACATGAAGGCCACCATCGCGGCCATCAACGAGGGGCAGATCTACCGCTACATCCACAAGCCCTGGGAGGAGAACGAGCTGCGCCTGACCGTGCGCCAGGCCGCGGAACGCCGCATGCTGGAGCGCGAACGCGACGCCCTGCAGGCGCTGACCCAGGCGCAGAACGAGGAATTGCGCAGCCTCAACGCCGGGCTGGAGCTGCGCGTGCAGGAACGCACCGCCGAGCTGCGCCAGGCCAACGACCGGCTGCGGCGCAACTACCTCACCAGCATCAAGATCTTCTCCAACCTGATGGAGCTGCGCAGCGGCGTGCTGGCCGGGCACGGCAAGCGCTCGGCCCATCTGGCGCGCAAGGTGGCCGCCGCCATGGGCATGGAGGAAGACGCGGTGCAGGACGTGTTCGTCGCCAGCCTGCTCCACGACGTGGGCTTCATGGCCCTGCCCGACACCATCCTGAGCAAGCCCGTGGGCAAGCTCGCCGCGCCGGAAATGGCGCTCTACCAGCGCCACCCCGTGCTGGGCGCGCAGTCCTTCATGGCGCTGGACGACCACCAGGCCGTGGCGGCGCTGATCCGCTCGCACCACGAGCGCTTCGACGGCACCGGCTTTCCGGATCAGCTCAAGGGCGCGGACATCGGGCTGGGCGCGCGCATCCTGGCCGTCGTGGATACCTACGACGACCTGATGCACGGCCACATGACGGGCGCAGCCCTGAACGAGGCCGAGGCCCGCACCCTGCTGCAGCGCGGGCGCGGCACCCAGTTCGACCCCGAGGTGCTGGACGTCTTCCTTCAGATCACCCTGGAGGACAAGCCCAGGCCCGTGCGCCTGGAAGCCATCGCCCCCGAGAACCTGCAGCCCGGCATGGCGCTGGGCAAGGACCTGCTCTCCAGGGAAGGCGTGCTGCTGCTGTCGGCGGGCCATGTGCTCTCGGCCGACATGATCGGGCGCATCCGCCGGTACGAGAAGACCGAAGGCCTGCAGCTGGCTCTCGACATCCGCATGCCGGACTGAGCGCAGCACATACAAATTCTTAATCCCCGCTTAAGTGCTTGCCCCGACAATGGCGCCCCATGCGCCTGATCCCGTCCTTCTCCGGGCTGCAGGCTGCCGCACGCGCTTCGCGCAGCGGCGGCCATGCAGCGCCTGCCAGCCAGCCTCCCTCCGTCCACCCCGCCCGCCTGATCGTGCTGATCAGCCTCTGGCTGGCCACGGCCTGCAACCTGCCGCTCTGGCGTGCCGTGGTCGATCTGCCGGGTGCGATGAACCTGCAGCGCGCGGGTTTCCTGGCGGCCTTCATCTTCATCGTGGCGGCCGGCAACGCCGCCGTGCTGGCCCTGCTGGGCTGGGGGCGCGCCGTCAAGCCGGTGCTGATCTTCGCGGTGCTGGCCGCGGCCTTCGGCAGCTACTTCATCGCGGCCTACGGCATCGTGATCGATGCCGACATGCTGGCCAACGTGATGCAGACCGACACGCGCGAAGCCACCAGCCTGTTCACGCTGCGTCTGCCGCTCGTCGTGGGGGCGCTGTCGGTGCCGCCCATCTGGTGGCTGCTGCGCCAGCGCAGGGCGCGGCTGTCCTGGCTCAAGCTGACGCTGCACCAGCTGCTGCTGATCGTGGGCAGCGTGGTGGCGGCGGCGCTGATGCTGCTCTGGGTCTTCCAGCCCTTCTCGTCCACCATGCGCAACCACACGCAGCTGCGCTACATGATCAACCCGGTCAACAGCTTCTATGCCGCGGCCGAGCTGGCCGTCCGCCCCTTCCGGCAGGACCAGGGCCCCGTGCAGCCGGTGGGCGCCGACGCCCGCCTGGGCGCCAGCTACGCGGCGCCGGCCAACAAGCCGCCGCTCCTGGTGCTGGTGCTGGGCGAAACCGGCCGCAGCGGCAACTTCGCGCTCAACGGCTACGGCCGGCCCACCACGCCGCTGCTGTCGGCCCGCAGCGACCTGGTGACGGCGCGCGATGCCTGGTCCTGCGGCACCAGCACCGCCACCTCGGTGCCCTGCATGTTCTCGCACCTGGGCAAGGAGGGCTACGAATCGCGCAAGGGCCGCTACGAAAGCCTGATCGACGTGCTGCACCATGCGGGCCTGGCCGTGCTGTGGGTGGACAACCAGGGCGGCTGCAAGGGCGTGTGCGACCGCATCGGCGAGACCAACACCTCGTCCTCCAAGGTGCCCGGCATGTGCCCCGACGGCGAATGCCTGGACATGGTGATGCTCAAGGGCCTGGACGAGCGCATCGCCGCGCTGCCGGCCGAGCAGCGCGCACGCGGCACGGTGGTGGTGCTGCACCAGATCGGCAGCCACGGCCCGGCCTACTTCCGCCGCTCCGCGCCCGACCGCAAGCCCTTCCAGCCCGAATGCAAGTCCGTCAACCTGCAGGAATGCAGCAAGGAACAGCTCTGGAACGCCTACGACAACAGCATCGTGGAAACCGACCACTTCCTGGACGAGACCATCCGCTGGCTGCAGTCGCATGACGGCACCGCGCAGACCTCGATGATCTACGTGGCCGACCACGGCGAATCGCTGGGCGAGAACAACATCTACCTGCACGGCATGCCCTACTCCATCGCGCCCGACGTGCAGAAGCACGTGGCCTGGATCACCTGGGTGTCGCCCGCCATGGAGCAGCGCCGGGGCCTGACCACGGCCTGCCTGCGCGAAGCCATGGGCGCCAAGCGCATCACGCACGACAACTACTTCCACTCGGTGCTGGGCCTGCTGGACGTGCAGACCGGGGTGTACAAGCCGCAGCTTGATCTGTTCAGCGGCTGCGAGGGCAAGGCGCCCCAGGCCAAGGGCTGAAGCGACTGCAGGCGAGCGGGCCTGCTGCTTGCCGCCTGCCACGCCGCAGAAGCTGCAAAGCCCGCGCCGCCTTCTCAGGCAGCGCGGGCTTTTCATATACGGCCGGCCGGGAGCGGTCCGCTCAGTCCAGCTGCCCCTGGCACAGGTACTTGGTGTGCAGGTAGTCGTCCAGCCCGTGGGTCGAGCCCTCGCGGCCGTAGCCCGACTCCTTCACGCCGCCGAAGGGTGCGGCCTCGGCCGCCAGCGCGCCTTCGTTGATGCCCACGATGCCAGTTTCCAGCAGGCCCGCCACGCGCCAGATACGGCGCACGTTCTGGCTGTAGAAGTAGGCGGCCAGTCCGAAGGGCGTGTCGTTGGCAGCCTGGATGACTTCGGCCTCGTCGTGGAACACCGTCAGCGGCGCCACCGGGCCGAAGGTCTCCTCGCAGGCGCAGGCCATGCCGGCGTCGGCGCCGCTCAGCACCGTGGGGGCGTAGTAGTGCGCGCCCAGCTCGGTCAGGCGCTTGCCGCCCGTGAGCACCTTGGCGCCCTTGGCCACCGCATCCTGAACGTGGCGCTCGATCTTCTCCACCGCGCGGTCGTTGATCATGGGGCCGATCTGCGAGGCCGGGTCGCTGGCCGGGCCCACTTTCAGCGCACCCACGCGGGCGGCCAGCTTGGCGGCGAAGGCCTCATGCACCTTGGCATGCACGAACACGCGGTTGGGGCTCACGCAGGTCTGGCCGCCGTTGCGGAACTTGGCGGCCATGAAGCCATCGACGGCGGCATCCACGTCGGCATCGTCGAACACGATGAAGGGCGCGTTGCCGCCCAGCTCCAGCGAGAGCTTCTTGAGCGTGTCGGCCGAGCGGCGCGCCAGGTGCTTGCCCACGGGGGTGGAGCCGGTGAAGGTGATCTTGCGCACGCGGCCGTCATCGAGCCACACATCGACCACCTCGGGCGTCTTCTCGCGCGAGGCCGTGACGATGTTGAGCACACCCGCCGGCACGCCCGCCTCATGGGCCAGCAGCACCAGGGCGAGCGAGGTGAGCGGGGTGTCTTCGGCCGGCTTGCAGACCACCGTGCAGCCGGCGGCCAGGGCCGGGGCGATCTTGCGCGCGATCATGGCTGCGGGGAAGTTCCACGGCGTGATGGCGGCGACCACGCCCACGGGTTCCTTGAGCGCGAACATGCGCCGGCCCGCCACGGGCGCGGGAATGATCTCGCCGTTCATGCGCGTGGCCTCTTCGCCGAACCATTCGATGTAGCTGGCGGCATAGGCCACCTCGCCCTTGCCTTCGGCCAGGGGCTTGCCCTGCTCCAGCGAGATGAGCCGGCCCAGGTCTTCGGTGTGGGCCACGACCAGGTCGTTCCAGCGCTTGATGATGGCCGCGCGCTGCTTGGCGGGCACGTTGCGCCAGGCGGGGAAGGCCGCATGGGCGGCATCGAGCGCGGCACGGGCTTCGGCGGCGCCGGAATCGGGCACGGAGGTGATGGTCGCGCCGGTGGCCGGGTCCGTCACCGGCAGCAGCGCGCCGGCGGGGCCGGGCTGCCACTGGCCGGCGATGAAGTTGGCGCTGCGGATCAGGTCGGTGCGGGTGAGGGTCAGGGACATGGTGCTTCTCGGGTGAAAAGGGCTGGCAGCGCTTGCTTTTCAAGCGCCATCAGCTATAGAAAAAATAGCAATCTCGCAAATCGGCCGATGGCTCAGCCGGCGGCGACGAGCGCTGCGACGGCCTGGCCCACCTCCGTGGTGCTGGCCGTGCCGCCCAGGTCGGGCGTGCGCGGGCCGCTCCGGATCACCTCCTCGATCGCCGCCACGATGGCATCGTGCGCCTGGCGCCCCGCGCCCTGGCCCTGCGTGAGGAAGTCCAGCATCAGCGCGCCCGACCAGATCATGGCGATCGGGTTGGCGATGTTCTTGCCGTAGATGTCCGGCGCCGAGCCGTGCACCGGCTCGAACAGGCTCGGGAAGCTGCGCTCGGGATTGAGGTTGGCCGAGGGCGCCAGGCCGATGGTGCCGGTCGTCGCCGGCCCCAGGTCCGAGAGGATGTCGCCGAAGAGGTTGGTCGCCGCCACCACGTCGAAGCGCCCGGGCTGCAGCACGAAGCGCGCCGTCAGGATGTCGATGTGCTGCTTGTCCAGCGCCACCTCGGGGTAGTCGCGGGCGACCTCGTCGGCGCGCTGGTCCCACCAGGGCATGCTGATGGCGATGCCGTTGCTCTTGGTGGCGAGAGTCACGTGCTTCTTCTCGCGGCTTCGGGCCAGATCGAAGGCGAACTTCAGCAGCCGCTCGGCACCCTTGCGGGAGTAGACCGATTCCTGGATCACGATCTCGCGGTCCGTGCCCTCGTACATGATGCCGCCGAGCGATGTGTATTCGCCTTCGGTGTTCTCGCGCACCACGAAGTAGTCGATGTCGCCGGGCTTCCTGCCGGCCAGCGGGCAGGGCACACCCTCGAAGAGGCGCACGGGGCGCAGGTTGATGTACTGATCGAACTCGCGGCGGAACTTGAGCAGCGAGCCCCAGAGCGAGACATGGTCGGGCACGGTGGCCGGCCAGCCCACGGCGCCGAAGTAGATCGCGTCGAAGCCCTTGAGCTGGGCCTTCCAGTCGTCCGGCATCATCTGGCCGTGGGCTGCGTAGTAGTCGCAGCTGGCCCATTCGATGGTGTGGCATTCCAGTTCGAAGCCGAAGCGCTCGGCGGCGGCCTGCACCACGCGCATCCCTTCGGGCATGACTTCCTTGCCGATGCCGTCGCCGGCGATGACTGCGATGCGGAAGATGGGATTCATGAAACGGATTCCTTGAGGGACGACGGTGTGGTGGGAGTCAGGCCGCGACGGCCGGAGCGCTGTCGCGCTCTTCCAGCCAGCCCTGGCGCAGTTCGGGCACCGAGCGCGCCAGCAGTTCGTAGTACGGATGGTGCGGGCCGCGGTCGTAGTCGGCCCGGGCCACCTGTGCCAGCTTGCGGCCGTGCTGCATCACCACGATCTCGTCGCAGACCGAGCGCACGGTGTGCAGGTCGTGGCTGATGAAGAGATAGGAAACGCCCAGCTCGCGCCGCAGCTCTGCCATCAGGTCGAGCACCGCCGCGCCCACCACCGTGTCCAGCGCCGAGGTCACCTCGTCGCACAGGATCAGGTCGGGGTCGGCCGCCAGCGCGCGAGCCAGGTTCACGCGCTGCTTCTGCCCGCCCGAGAGGCCGCCGGGCAGGCGTCCCGCCACCGCGTGCGGAAGCTTGACCAGGTCGAGCAGCTCGCGGATGCGGCGCTGCAGCGCCTCGCCCTTGAGGCCCCGGTAGAACTGCAGCGGGCGGGCCAGGATGCGTTCGATGGTCTGCGACGGATTGAGCGCCGTGTCGGCCATCTGGAACACGATCTGGATGCGGCGCAGCTCTTCCTTGCTGCGCTCGCGCAGCTCGGGCCGGAGCTCGGCATTGGCGAACAGCATGGTGCCGTGGCAGGGCTTGATGAGGCCGGCGATGGCGCGCGCCAGCGTGGTCTTGCCCGAGCCCGATTCGCCGATCACGCCGATGGCCTGGCCGCGGTAGAGCTTGAGGTTGATGTCTTCCAGGATCAGCGCCGCCGGCCGCCCGCTGGCGTCGAGCGGGCCGTAGCCGGCCGAAAGCTCCCGCACGTCCAGCAGCAGCTCGCCCTCGCCCCGGCAGTGCTCCGCCACGCGCGGCGCGGGCCGGGCGGCGGCCAGCAGCAGGCGGGTGTAGTCGTGCTGGGGCTCGGCCAGGATGCGGCCCGTGGGGTTGATCTCCTGCAGCTGGCCGCCGCGCAGCACCAGGATGTGGTCGGCCATCTGCGCCACCACGGCCAGGTCGTGGCTCACATAGACGGCGGTGGCGCGGCGTTCGCGCACCACGCGGCGGAAGGCGCGCAGCACCTCGATCTGCGTGGTCACGTCCAGCGCGGTGGTGGGCTCGTCGAGGATCACCAGGTCCGGGTCGGTGATGAGCGCCATGGCCGCCATCAGCCGCTGCAGCTGGCCGCCCGAGACCTGGTGCGGATAGCGGTCGCCGATGGTCTCGGGATGGGGCAGCGCCAGTTCGCGGAACAGCTGCACGGCCTTGGCCTCGGCCTCGGCGCGGGCCATGGTGCCGTGGATGCGGGTGGGCTCGACCACCTGGTCCATGATGGTCCGCGAGGGGTTGAACGAGGCCGCCGCGCTCTGCGCGATGTAGGCCACGGTGCGCCCGCGCAGCGCCCGCTGCTCGGCGGGAGAGAGGTGCAGCACATCGACATCGCCGATGCGCACGCTGCCGCCCGAGATGGCGCAGCCGCTGCGGGCATAGCCCATCAGCGCCAGCGCCGTGGTGGTCTTGCCCGAGCCGGATTCGCCGATCAGGGCGAGCACCTCGCCGGGCTGGATGGAAAAGCTCAGCGCATCGACCAGGGTCTGGTCGCCTGCGGTGATGCACAGGTCTTTGACGACGACGGAAGCACCCATGTTCAACGCCCTCCGCGTTCGCGGGCCGCGCGGCCCGGCAGGTTGTCGATGACGAGATTGACCGCGATGGTCAGGCTCGCGATGGCCAGCGCCGGGGCGATGACGGCGGCGCCGGCATCGGGCAGCGCGCCGATGTTCTCGCGCACCAGCGAGCCCCAGTCGGCGGCCGGCGGCTGTATGCCCAGGCCCAGGAAGCTCAGGCCGGCCAGCAGCAGCACCACGTAGACGAAGCGCAGGCCCAGGTCGGACAGCATGGGCCCGATGATGTTGGGCAGGATCTCGCGCAGCATGATGTAGGGCGTGCCCTCGCCGCGCGTGCGGGCCACGGTGACATAGTCCATCGCGTTGATGTTCACCGCCAGCGAGCGGGCGATGCGGAAGGCGCCCGGCACGTAGATCAGCGCCGCCGTCAGCACCAGCACGGAGACCGAAGAGCCGAAGCCCGCCACCAGGATCAGCGCGAACATCTTGCTGGGAATGGCCGTCAGCGTGTCCAGCACGCGGCTGAGCACCGCGTCCAGCTTGCCGCCCACTGCGGCCGCCAGGAGCGCCAGCGTGGTGCCGGTGCCGCTGGCCAGCAGCGTGGCCAGCAGCGCCACGCCCACGGTGTAGCGAGCGCCGTCGATCACGCGCACCAGCATGTCGCGGCCCAGGTAGTCGGTGCCCAGCCAGTGCGCTGCGCTGATGGGCGCGAACACCTCGGAGCCGCCGCCGGCCTGCAGCGCATCGCCCAGCAGCAGCGGGCCCAGGGCTGCGGCCAGCAGCCAGAAGAACATCACGAGCAGGCCCAGCAGGCCGGTCAGGCCGAAGCCCGAGAGCCAGCGCAGCGGGCTGCGGCGGCGCACCAGCGGCGCGCACGCGGCGGCCACGGCGGGTTGGGAGGAAGCAGGGGTCAGGGAGTCCATGGGGGCCCTTGGTTCAGCGGTGGCGCAGGCGCGGGTTGGCGACGATGCCGCACACGTCGGCCAGCGTCACGAGGATGAGGTACCCCGCGCAGAAGATCATGGCGCAGGTCTGCACCAGGGGCATGTCGCGCTGCGTCACGCCATCGACCATGAGCTTGGCGATGCCGGGGTAGTTGAAGATGGTCTCGATGATGATGACACCGCCCAGCAGATAGGACAGCGACAGCGCCACCGCGTTGGCGATCGGCCCGATGGCATTGGGCAGCGCATGGGCCATCACCATGCGCAGAGGCGATGCGCCCTTGAGCCGCACCATCTCGATGTAGGGCGCATCCAGCTGGTCGCCCACGGCCGCGCGGGTCATGCGCATCATCTGCGCCACGATCACGCAGCACAGGCTGAGCACCGGCATGGCGAAGGCGCGCAGCATCTGTCCGATGGATTCGATGTCGTTCACGTAGGACAGCGCAGGCAGCCACTTGAGCTTGACCGCGAACACCAGCACGGCCAGCGTGGCGACAAGGAACTCGGGCACCGACACCACGGCCACCGCAGCCGACGACACGAAGCGGTCGAACCACGAGCCGCGCCACACCGCCGAGGCGATGCCCAGCGTGAGCGCGATGGGCACGGAAAACAGCGCCGTCACCGCCGCCAGCAGCAGCGAATTGGGCAGCCGGCTGGCCACCAGATCGCCCACCGGCATCTGGGTGGTGGCCGACTGGCCCAGGTCGCCGCGCACGATGCCGCCCAGCCAGTGCAGATAGCGCAGCGGCGCAGGCACGTCCAGCCCCATCTGAGCGCGCAGCGCGGCCAGGGACTCGGGCGTGGCGTCCTGCCCCAGCTGCTCCTGGGCGGCATCGCCCGGCAGCACGGCGGTGATCGCGAACACGATGACCGACACGGCCAGCAGGGAGAGCAGCGCCAGCAGGATCCGCTGGACCAAGAGTTTGAGAATCACACGGTTCATGGCGCAGCGGCTTCCAGTGCGTATCGGTGCAGTCGGGGTTCGGCGAGGCGCGCGTCAGGCCTCGAGCCAGACGTATTCGGCGAACGAGTAGCCCATCAGGCCGCCCAGCGGAATGGGCGACAGGCCCTTGAGCTTGGTCGAATGGCCGTCGATGCTGGCCAGGAACAGCGGGATGCCGATGCCGGCGTCGTTGTGGACCAGGGTCTGCATGTCGGCGTACATCTGGCGGCGCTTCGCCAGATCGGTTTCGGCGCGCGCAGCGACCAGCAGCTGGTCGAACTGCGGGTTCTTCCAGCGCGACTCGTTCCAGGCCGCATCGGACTTGAAGAACTGCGTGAAGATCGTGTCGGCGCTGGGGCGCGGGTTGACGTTGCCGAAGCCCACGGCGCTGTTGAGCCAGTGGTTGGACCAGTAGCCGTCGGCGGGCATGCGCTTGACGTCCAGGTCCAGGCCGATGCGCTGGCCGACCTGCTGCAGCAGCAGCGCGATCTCGGTCGAATACATGGCCGCAGGCGAGGTGACGACGGGCACCTTGCCGGTCACGCCCGACTTCTGCAGATGGAACTTGGCCTTGTCCAGATCGAACGTGCGCTGCGGCAGGCCCTTGAAGTAGAAGCGGTTGGTGGGGTCGATGGGCTGGTCGTTGCCCAGCACGGCGTAGTCCAGCGCGATGCTCTTCTTCATCTGCTCGCGGTCGAACAGGTACTTCATCGCCAGCACGAAGTCGGGGTTCTTGCCGGGCGCCATGTCGCGCCGCATGATGAGGTCGGAATACTGGCCCGACTGGGTGGTGAAGATGGAGTAGCCCGGCGTGGCCTTGACGCGGGCGACGGCGCGCGGATCGACCGAGGCGACCAGGTCCATGCCGCCCGAGAGCAGCGCGTTGACGCGGGCGCTGTCGTCGCCGATGCCCACGCATTCGATCTCGTCCAGGTAGGGGCGGCCGGCCTTCCAGTAGTTCTCGTTGCGCACGCCCACGGTGCGCACGCCGGGCTTGAATTCCTTGAGCTTGAAGGGGCCGGTGCCGATGCCGGAGCTGAAGTCGGTCGTGCCGTCCTTGACGATGAAGAAGTGGAAGGTACCCAGAATCACCGGCAGGTCGGCGTTGGGCGAGGTCAGCACCACGGTCACCTCGTTGGGGCCGCTGGCGGTGACGGTGTCGATCTGCTCGGCCAGCGCCTTGGCCTTGGAAGCGGTGGCGGGGTTCTTGTGGCGCATCAGCGAGAACACCACGTCGGCGGGCGCCAGCGCCTTGCCGTCATGGAAGCTGACGCCCTTGCGCAGCGTGAAGACCCAGGTCTTGGCGTCGGTGGTGGAGAACGATTCCGCCAGCGCGGGCTGGGGCGTGAGGCTGCCGTCCAGCGAGGTCAGGCCGTTATAGACCATGCTGCAGCGCACGTAGTCGTTCTGGTTGGACTGCTTGGCCGGGTCCAGCGTGTCCGATGCGGCCGAGGTGGCCACGGCCACGCGGATGCGGCCGCCGCGGCGCGGCGTCTGCGCCTGGGCCGTCACGGCCATGCCCGCCAGGCCGCCGGCCAGCGTGGCCTGCATGCCGCCGGCCATCAGCATGGCGAGCACGTCGCGGCGCGTTGCGCCGCGGCGCAGGGAATCCATCACGCGAAGGCTTTCGCGCGGACCGACGATGCTCTGGAACTGGTTGTCGCTCATGGTGATGCTCCTGGTGGGCCTGAAGGGAAATCGGAAAACGAGAAACGGAATGTGGATAAACGAGAGGGGGTGCCGGCAGCGGGCGCCTGCGGCTCTCAGGCCAGCCGGTCCTTGAGCCGGAAATACAGGCCCACCGCCGGCAGGAACCACGGCGGGCCGAAGTGGCCGGGAATGGCGGGCCAGGTGCGGTCGCGCCAGGGGTTGGCGGCCGTGTCGCCGGCCATCACGGCGGCCATGCGCTCGCCCATGTGGACCGACATCTGCGTGCCGTGGCCGCTGTAGCCCATGGAATAGAACAGGCCGTCGCGCTCGCCGGCATGCGGCAGGCGGTCCTGCGTCACATCGACCAGGCCGCCCCAGCAGTAGTCGAGCCGCACGGGCCCGAGCTGGGGGAAGGTCTCCGCCAGGCCGGCGCGCAGGATCTCGCCGCTCGCCGCATCGGACTGCGGGCTGGAGATGGCGAAGCGCGCCCGGCCGCCGAACACCAGCCGGTGGTCGGCCGTGAGCCGGAAGTAATGGTGGATGTTGGCGATGGTGGTGTAGGTGCGCCGCGCCGCCAGCAGCGCCTGCGCGCGCTCCGCGCCCAGCGGCTCGGTCACCACGATGAAGCTGCCGATGGGCACGATGCGGCGGCGCAGCCAGCCGAAGCTGCCGTAGCCGCCGTGGCGCGATGCGCCGGTGGCCAGCAGCACCTGCTGGGCGCGCACGCTGCCGCGCGCGGTGTGCAGCACGTGCTCCTGGCCGCGCACGCGCTGGATGCGGTCCACTCGGGTGCCGGTATGGATCTGCGCGCCTTCGCGCTGCGCCGCCAGCGCCAGGCCCTGGGCGAAGCGGCCCATGTGCATCTGCGCGCTCTTGCGGTAGAGCAGGCCGCCGTGGAAGCGCTCGCTCTGCACCTCGTTGCGCACCCGGGCCGCTTCGAGGATCTCGACATCGGTATCGACGCCATCGGCCACCAGGCGTTCGGCGCTGCGGCGCAGCGCGTCCAGCTGCTGCGGACGGGTGGCCAGCTTGAGCTTGCCGTGGCGCAGGAAGTCGCAGTCGATGGCCTCGCGGCGCACGATGCGCTCCACGCTGTCCACCGCATCGTCGTAGGCGTGGTACCAGGCGCGGGCCTGCTCCACGCCCACGCGGGCGGCCACGTCGGCATAGTCCACCGCCAGGCCGTTGTTCACGTGCCCGCCGTTGCGGCCCGAGGCCTCCGGCGCCACGCCGTCGCCCGCCTCCAGCACCGCCACGCTGGCCCCGCGCCGGGCCAGGGCCAGCGCAGCCGACAGGCCGGTGAAGCCGCCACCCACGATGGCCACATCGACCTGCGCGGGCAGGTCGTGGGGTGCCAGGCCCAGGTGGGGCACCGAATCGTTCCAGTAGGAGTCGAGCTTCATAGACGGAGAAAGCGTGGTGGGGAAAAGGCGTGCGTGGGTGCAGGCGTGCGGCAGCGTTCCGCGGATCAGAGGCCGACGACGCCCGGCAGGCCGCCGATGTCGCTGATCTCGACGTAGTTGTACGCCGGATTGCCCGGGCCGTGGCCGCGGTTGACGAACACCTTGTTCTTGATGCCGATGTCGTCGGCGGACATCAGGTCGTAGCGCAGGCTGGAGGAGACGTGCAGCACGTCCTCGGGGTTGCAGCCCAGCGAGTCGAGCATGTATTCGAAGGCCTTCAGGCGCGGCTTGTAGGCCTGTGCCTGCTGGGCGGTGTAGACGCGGTGGAAGGGCGCGCCGAGCATGGCGACGTTCTTCTGGATCTGCGCGTCGGCGGCGTTCGACAGGATGACCAGCGGGATCTCCTTGGCCACCTTGGCCAGGCCTGCTGGCACGTCGGCATGCGGATCCCAGGTGGGCACGGCGTCGTAGTAGGTCTGGCCGTCGGTGTCGAAATACTGGATCTTCCACTTCTTGCACAGGCGGCGCACGGCGTTCTTCAGCACCACTTCGTAGGGCTGCCAGTCGCCCAGCACCTCGTCGAAGCGGTAGGCCGTGAAGTCGGCGATGAACTGCTCCATGCGGTCGGCCGGGATGCGGTCGGCGAACAGTTCGCGCGTCAGCTCGCCCATGCGGAAGCGGGTGAGCGTGCCGTAGCAGTCGAAGGTCACGTACTTGGGACGGAAGGTCATGATGAGTCTCGGTTCCTCAGGGTTCTACCGGTCGCCGACCGGGGCGGTTCGCAGTGGCCTTAAGCGGCTTTTGCGACGAAGTCATTGCGAAAGAATTGAAGCACGCGGGTTCGCTGCCGGCGTTGGGAAATAAGGCCCTGCGGCACGTGAAGCTGCGGTTTGCAGGGGCCGCGGCGGCATGCCATGCGGCATGCACCGCGCCCGTGCAGCCTTGCACCCGGACGGCGCTGCCCGCCGGCGATGAGGCACGCTTTTGAGGCATTCAGGGCGCTGGCAACGGCCCGGCGGGCGCTGCGCGCAGCCGCGCAGGGCGCGCTGCGCAAGGCGCTCGCGGGGGCGAAATCGGCGGAATGAAAGGAGCGGGAAGCAGGCATGGAATGCAGCGCGCAGCGCGCTGGCGGCACGTCGGAAACAAGGTCATTGATGCTAGGCAGTAGGCCCCAGCATTTGTGCCCGTAACCCGCGCCGGCGCCGCAGCGAATTGCAAAACCGGCGCCCCCCGCAGCCGATGCTTGCAATTTGCGGGCAAACCCGAATTCGCGCTGGTGCCTGGCGGCGATGTCGTCCAAGATGGGCAGCACTGCCGTTAGCCCAAAGGTTGCCCTGCATGCTTTCCACCGCCACCAAAGTCCACCCCGCCACCCTGCCCAACGCAGACGACGACGGCATCGTGCTGCGCCCCATGACCGCATCCGACCTGGAGGCCGCGCACGCCCTGTCGGCCGAATTGCGCTGGCCCCATCGCCCCGCCGACTGGCAGCAGATGTTCGCCCACGCCGAAGGCTTCGTCGCCGAGCGCGACGGCCAGGTGGTGGCCACCGCCCAGCGCTGGCGCTGGGGCCCGCGCCACGCCACCATCGGCCTGGTGATCGTCACGCCGGCGTGCCAGGGCCGCCGCGTGGGCCACCGGCTGATGTCGGCCCTGCTGGACGGGCTGCAGGATCACACCGTGCTGCTGCACGCCACGGCCGAAGGCCGGGGCCTCTACGAACGCCTGGGCTTCGTGCGCACCGGTGAGCTGCGCCAGCACCAGGGCGTGGCCCAGCCCACGCCGCTGATCGCGCTGCCCGCCGGCTGGCGCCTGCGCCCCGCAGGCCAGAACGAAGCCGCCACGCTGCGCCGTCTGGACGCCGAGGCGCGCGGCATGCCGCGCGATGCGCTGATCGACGAACTGCTGGAAGCGGCCGACGCCTGCGTGGTGCTGGACCACGACGGAGAGCAGCGCGGCTTCGCCATCCTGCGCCGCTTCGGCCGGGGCCACGCCATCGGCCCGGTGGTGGCGCCAGATGCCGAAAGCGCCAAGGCCTTGATCGCGCATCTGGCGGGCATGAACGCCGGCCGCTTCACGCGCATCGACATCGACTGGGAGAGCGGCCTCGCCGAATGGCTGGAAAGCATCGGCCTGCTGCGCGTGGACGCCCCCACCACCATGGTGCGCGGCGAGCCGCTGCGCGTGCCGCCCGAAGGCGAGCCGCGCCTCTTCGCCATCGTCACCCAGGCCGTGGGCTGACCTCTCCCCTTGCGCCGCCCGCTGCAGCCAAGGACGCGATGACCACCGCCACCTTCCTCTACAAATCCGATCCCGTGCGCGGCCGCGTGTGGGCCGAGGTCTTCCGCCGGCAGGCGCCCGACATCGATTTCCGCATCTGGCCCGACGTGGGCGACGACCCGGCCGCGGTGCGCTTCCTGGCCGCCTGGACGCCGCCCGACGACATCGCCACCCGCTTTCCGAACCTGCAGGTGCTGTTCTCCTCGGGCGCGGGCGTGGACCAGTTCGACTTCGACGCGCTGCCGCCCGCGCTGCCCGTGGTGCGCATGGTGGAGCCCGGCATCGTGCAGGGCATGGTCGAGTACGTGACGCATGCCGTGCTCGACCTGCACCGCGACCGCCCCGCCTACCGCCGCCAGCAGCAGGCCGCCGAATGGCGGCCCCTGCCCGTGAAGATGGCGCGCGAGCGCCGCGTGGGCGTGCTGGGCCTGGGCTCGCTCGGGCAGGCCGTGCTGGCGCAGCTGAAGTCGCTGCATTTCGACTGCGCGGGCTGGAGCCGATCGCAGCACTCGGTGGAAGGCGTGCGCTGCTTCGCGGGCGCACCGGAATTGCAGGCCTTCCTGCAGCGCACCGACATCCTGGTCTGCCTGCTGCCGCTGACCGACGCCACGCGCGGCTTCCTGGATGCGCAGCTCTTCGCCCAGCTGCCCGCAGGCGCGGCGCTGGTGCATGTGGGCCGCGGGCCGCAGCTGGTCGCAGCCGACCTGCTGGACGCGCTGGCGCAGGGCCGCATCGCCGAAGCCGTGCTGGACGTGACCGAGCCCGAGCCCCTGCCCGCCGGCCATGCGTTCTGGAGCCATCCGCGCATCCAGCTCACACCGCACATCGCCAGCATGACGCAGCCCGAGAGCGCTGCCGAAGCCGTGCTCGGGAACCTGCGCCGCTTCGCCGCCGGCCAGGCCATGGAAGGCCTGGTGGACCGCGCGCGGGGCTATTGAAAGCCGCCGGAAAAAGCCCGCCGCACGATCTGCTGCCAGCACGCGAACAACCGCAGCCTGATGCGCCCAGGCCGCGCAAAGCAGCACCCGGGCGCCGGGCAGCCGGCCTAACCTTGCAGGCATTCCCCGACCGCTTTCGCCAACGCCCACGCCATGACCGCCATGAACCTGCACACCGACCTTCCCGAACTCGCCTCGCTCGACGCGCTGGACCGCGCCCACCTGATCCACCCGGTTTCCTCCTGGCGCACGCACGAGCGGCGCGGCCCCACCGTGCTGCAGTCGGGCCAGGGCGCATGGCTGACCGATGCCCGCGGCAACCAGTTGCTGGACGCCTTCGCGGGCCTGTGGTGCGTGAACGTGGGCTACGGCCAGGAAAGCGTGGTGCAGGCCGCCGCCGAGCAGATGCGCCGCCTGCCCTACGCCACCGGCTACTTCCACTTCAGCAGCGAGCCGGCCATCCGCCTGGCCGAGAAGCTGGTGCAGATCACGCCCGATTCGCTCAACCATGTCTATCTGACGCTGGGCGGTTCCGAGTCCATCGACGCGGCCACGCGCTTCATCGTCCAGTACTACAACGCCATCGGCAAGCCGGCCAAGAAGCACTGCATCTCGCTGGAGCGCGGCTACCACGGCTCGTCCTCGACGGGCGCCGGCCTGACGGCCCTGCCCGCCTTCCACCGCGGCTTCGACCTGCCGCTGAAGACGCAGCACTACATCCCCTCGCCCAACCCCTACCGCGCGGCCGATCCGCAGGACGGCGCGGCCATCATCGCGGCATCGGTCGCGGCGCTGCGCGCCAAGGTGGCCGAACTGGGCGCCGAGAACGTCGCCGCCTTCTTCTGCGAACCCATCCAGGGTTCCGGCGGCGTCATCGTGCCGCCGGTGGGCTGGCTCAAGGCCATGCGCGAGGCCACGCGCGAGCTGGGCATCCTGCTGGTGGTCGATGAGGTCATCACCGGCTTCGGCCGCACCGGCCCCATGTTCGCCTGCGAGGCCGAAGGCGTCTCGCCCGACATCCTGACCATGGCCAAGGGCCTGACGGCCGGCTACGCGCCCATGGGCGCGACCATGCTCTCCGACGCCGTCTATGCCGGCATCGCCGACGGCGCCCCCGCCGGCGCGCCCATCGGCCACGGCGCCACCTATTCCGCCCACCCGGTCAGCGCCGCCGTGGCGCTGGAAGTGCTGCGCCTCTACGAGGAAGGCGGCATCCTCGCCAACGGCCAGCGCGGCGCGGCGACCTTCGCGGCCGGCCTGGACGGCCTGCTCGGCCACCCGCTGGTGGGCCATTCGCGCCACCGGGGCCTGCTGGGCGCGCTGGAGCTGGTGAGCGACAAGGCCGGCAAGCGCGGCTTCGACGCGGCCCTGGGCCTGCCCGATCGCATCGCCGCCGCGGCCTACCGCAACGGCGTGGTGTTCCGTGCCTTCGGCGACGGCATCCTGGGCTTCGCGCCCGCCCTCACCTACACCGAGGACGAGTTCGCCCAGCTGTTCGAACGCCTGAAGAAGACGCTGGACGACGTGCTGGCCGAACCCGAAGTGCGCGCAGCCGTCGCCTGAGCGCCAACCCATGCCACAAAGGCCCCGCGCCGAACGACAATCGGCGCCACCCTCCCTTCCGCCCGCCGCGCCATGATGAACGAAGCCTTCAAGATCGACCGACTGGACCTGCGCATCCTCGCGCAGCTGCAGAAGAACGGCCGAATGACCAACGTCGATCTGGCCGACGCGGTGGGCCTGTCGCCCAGCCCCTGCCTGATCCGGGTCAAGCGGCTGGAGCAGGCCGGCTACATCGCGGGCTACGGCGCCCATCTGCGGCTGGAAAAGCTGGGCGACACGCTCACCGTGTTCACCGAAGTCACGCTCTCGGACCACCGCCGCGAGGACTTCGCCCGCTTCGAGGCCGCCATGCGCGAGGTGGACGAGGTGCTGGAATGCCATCTGGTGAGCGGCGGCTACGACTACCTGCTGCGCTTCATCACGCGGGGCGTGAACCACTATCAGGAGGTGATCGAAGACCTGCTGGAGCGCAACGTGGGCATCGCCAAGTACTTCAGCTACATCGTCATCAAGTCGCCCTTCATCAAGACGCACTGCCCGATCGAGCGGCTGTTCCCGCACCAGCGCTGAACTGGCGCCCGGGCTGCGAACGAACGCATGCATCGCGTTTCCTGACGCCGGATGCTCAAGCCGGCACGCTGCTTGCGTGATTTCCTGGTGTAAGCCAACCGTAAGCTGTCACGCGGTTTGACGCATACTCTGCATCTTTCCGATGGGCTTGCAGCCCTGGAGGCAACTTCTTGCGCCGGCCCCGGCTGCAGCGATGCAGGGCCATGGCCGTGCAGGCTGGTACCTCCGGAGCCGCGAGCGAACTACCCGAAACCTCCGCCGCCTCCATGTTGAACCGCACCACTCTCTCCTTGCTGCAGCGCGCCGGTGAAGCGCTGTATGCCGCACAGCGCGCCGTCGCCCAGGAAGTCCAGTCCCATGCCGAAGGCGTGGTCCACGCCGTGGCCAGCGCCCCGTTCAGCCCCGAATCGGACCGGGCCTACGCCCAGCTGCGCTCGGTGGCCCGGCTGTCGCAGGAACTGCAGGCCATGGACGAGCAGCTGCGCGGCCTCTACGGCTCCGCTGCCGCCATGGAAACGCCCGAGCCCCAGGTGCTGGCCGCGCTGGCGCTCGGCGCCCCCGCCGGCCGGGGCACGGCCCAGGCGCAGGATGCGGAGGTCAAGCGTCCCAGCTCGGCCCCCGGCCCCTCGGCACGCGGCAGCCGCCGCGCGCAGGCCGCTCCGCGCCTGAGCCGCAACGATGAAAAGGTGCTGGCCCATCTGCAGCGCACGCTGCGGGCCGAGGGCTGGACCGAGATGACCCATGCCGCCATGGCGCGCGGCGCCGGCATTCCGCTGGGCTCCATCGGCCTGGCGGTCAAGCGGCTGCTGAAAGCCGGCGTGCTGCTGGAAGGCGAGCGCGGGCACTACCGCCTGGGCTGAGGCGGCGACCGGCCCGGCAGCGCATCTGGAAAAAAGAGCGCTGCCGAAGCGCTCGATCGTCCGTCCAGGCGCCCCTCAAGGCTGCGGCCGAGCCAGCGCCCGTGCCGCCACTTCGCAGAACCAGCGCACGCCCAGCGGCAGCGCGTCGTCGTTGAAGTCGTAGCAGGGGTGGTGCAGCGCGCGTTCGCCGTCCGGCCCCGGGTCGGCCCGGCCCTGGCCCAGCCAGAGATAGGCGCCGGGCTTCTCGCGCAGCATGAAGGCGAAGTCCTCCGAGGTGAAGGCCGGGCGCGGCGCCATGTCGGCCGCCAGGCCGATGGCGCGGGCCGCCTCCACCGCCAGCGCGGCCTCGGCCGGCGTGTTGACGGTGGCGGGGTAGTAACGCAGGTAGTTGACCTCCACCTCGGTGCCGCTGGCCAGGGCCACGCCGGCAGCCGTGGCGCGCAGGGCGGCTTCGATGCGGTCCTGCGACGCGGCGTCGAAGCTGCGCACCGTGCCGGTGATCTGCACTTCGGCCGGCAGCACGTTGTGGCTCTGTCCGCCTTCGATGCGGGTGACCGACAGCACGGCCGATTCGCCGGGGTCGATGCGCCGCGCGACGATGGTGTTGAGCTGCGCCACCAGCTGGCTGGCGGCCAGGATGGCGTCGGGCGTGTGCTGGGGCTGCGCCGCATGGCCGCCGCGTCCGCGCACGGCGATGTCGAAGCGGTCCGCCGCCGCCATGATGGGGCCGGGGCGGGTCTGGGCCTGGCCCAGCGGCAGGTCGGGCCAGTTGTGCAGGGCATAGACGCTGTCGCAGGCAAAGCGCTCGAACAGGCCGTCCTCGATCATGCGGCGCGCCCCGCCCTTGCCTTCCTCGGCCGGCTGGAAGATGAAATGCACCGTGCCGTCGAAGTCGCGCTGGCGTGCCAGCTGGCGGGCCGCGCCGATCAGCATGCTGGTGTGGCCGTCGTGCCCGCAGCCGTGGTGCCTGCCGGGATGGCGGCTGGCGTGGGCCGATCGCCCCAGTTCCACCATGGGCAGGGCGTCCATGTCGGCGCGCAGGCCCACGCTGCGCGGGCCGCCGCTGCCGCAGCGCAGCGTGCCGACCACGCCCGTGCCGCCGATGCCTTCATGCACTTGCAGCCCCAGCAGGCGCAGCGACTGGGCCACGATGCCGGCCGTGCGCTGTTCCTCGTAGGCCAGCTCGGGGTGGGCATGCAGGTCGCGGCGCAGGGTGATCAGGTCGGGCAGCAGGTCGGCCACCGGGGCGGAGATGGCTTGCAGGCTCATTGTCCGGCCTCCACCGCATCGGCCAGCGGGCCGGGCATGACGCTTTCTGAATCGATGGGGGTGCCGACGGCGTCGAACGGGGGCACCTGGGAATGACGCAATGCCATGGAACGGATCCTGCGGAAAGAAATCGGGGCCCGGCTGCCAGCGCAGGCGGGCGCAAAGGCAAGAGCTTAGAGCCGCCAGCGCCAGCCGCACGCTGAACGGCGGGCTCGCGGCGGCACCTCCTTGCTTTTTGCGGCACTGCGAACGCAGTTTGTGGGGAAGACTGCGGAAGGCACTCGCCGGGGTGCTCCCCTGCGCGGCGGGCCCAGGGCCTGTCCCGTCCCGGCCTGAGGCGCATGACATGGGGGCACAATGGGCCATCAGAACGTGTTCACGTTCTCAGGCCGCGAGACCTCTACCCACCACCCATGCAACGCATTTCGTCCCTGAACATCGTGGACCTGCTGCTCGATGCGGTGTGTATCGTCGAGCCGGACAGCACCATCGTTTTCGTCAGCCCCGCCTTCGAGCGCATCTTCGGCTACGCACCGCAGGAGGTAGTGGGCCGGCGCATGCTCGACATGGTGCATCCCGAAGACCTGCCCGCCACCCGGGCGCAGGCGCAGGGCATCACCGACGGCCAGCTGCAGCTGCACTTCGAGAACCGCTACATCCGCAAGGACGGGCGCATCGCCCACATCCGCTGGACGGCGCGCTGGCTGGAGGAGCACAACCTGCGCCTGGCCGTGGCGCACGACATCACCGAACGCAAGTCCATCGAAGCACTGCAGGCGGCGATCTACGGCATCTCCGAGGCGGCGCATACCGAGCAGACGCTGGAGTCGCTGTTCAGCCGCATCCACCAGATCATCGGCAGGCTGCTGCCCGCCGCCAATTTCTCCGTGGCGCTGTACGACGCGGCGGAGCAGACGCTGAGCTTTCCCTACCACGCCGACGAGCACCACCCCGCCCCGCCGTCCCTGCCCCTGGCCGAAGCGCCGCTGCATGCGGAAGTGATCCGCACGGGCACCACCCTGCTGCTCTCGCCGGAAACCGCCAGGGTACCGCAGCCGCACCCGCCGGAGCGCCCGGCTCCCGCGCCGCAGCCGCATTCCTGGCTGGGCGTGCCGCTGCAGACGTCCAACGGCGCACTGGGCGTGCTGGTGCTGCAGGGCTATTCCGACCAGGCGCGCTACACCGACAAGGACAAGGAACTGCTGCAGTTCGTTTCCATCCAGGTGGCTGCGGCCATCGAACGCAAGCAGACGCTCGAACGCCTGCTGCATACGGCGCAATACGACCAGCTCACCCACCTGCCCAACCGCCAGCTGTTCCTGGACCGACTCAAGACCGCGCTGGCCCGGGCCCGGCGCGACCGCAACCGGTTGTCGCTGCTGTTCATCGACCTGGACCGCTTCAAGGACGTGAACGACACGCTGGGCCATGCCATGGGCGATCTGCTGCTGCAGCGCGTGGCGCAGCGCCTGCTGGAATGCGTGCGCGCATCCGACACCGTGGCCCGGCTGGGCGGAGACGAATTCGTGGTGCTGATCGAGCGCGGCCATCTGACCGAACATGCGGCCGGCACGGCCGGAAAGATCCTGGCCGCCTTCGGCCAGGCGTTCGACCTGGAGGGCCATCGCCTCCACATCATGCCCAGCATCGGCATTTCCATCTATCCGGACCACGGCGACGAAGCGCACAGCCTGCTGGTCCATGCCGACAAGGCGATGTACCAGTCGAAGAAAAACGGCGGCAACCGCGTGGTGGTGGCGCCGGACGGCCAGGCCGGACCGGCCTAGCGGACTGTCCTAGAAGAGGCAGCCCTGCCCCCGCGCCAGCGCCGGGCGGAACTGCGAAGCGTCGAGCACCGTGCGCTCGCGGTTCAGGCCCAGGCGGCGGCAGGCGGCATGGAAGCGCTGGCGCAGCAGGTCGGCCCACAGGCCCGTGCCCTTCATTCGCGTGGCATGGTCGCTCCGGTAGGCCTTGCCTGCGCTGCGGTCGGCCTCGTCCAGGCCGTGCAGGTCCTGGATGCGGGCCATCACCCGGGCGGCGCGCTGCGGGTAGTGCAGCGCCAGCCAGTCGCGCATGAGCGGGTTCAGCTCCCAGGGCAGGCGCACCACGGTATAGAAGGCCGAGGTGGCGCCGGCCTCGCGGGCGGCCTCCAGCACCTGTTCCATGTCTTCGGTGAGGAAAGGGATCTGCGGTGCCACGCTGACGCCCACCGGCACGCCGGCATCGGCCAGCGCGCGGATGGTGCGCAGGCGGCGGTGCGGCGCGGCGGCGCGCGGCTCCAGCACACGGGCGAGCTGCGCATCCAGCGTGGTGATGGTCACATAGGCGGCGGCCAGCCGGTCGCGGGCCAGGGGCGCCAGCAGGTCCAGGTCGCGCTCCACGCCGCTGGACTTGGTGATGAGCGAGAAAGGGTGGCGCGCCTCGGCCATCACCTCGATCAGCGCGCGGGTCAGGCGCAGTTCGCGCTCCACCGGCTGGTAGCAGTCGGTGGCCGAACCGATATTCACGGCCGTGGCCACATGCGCGGGCCGCGCCAGCTCGGCACGCAGCACGTCGGCGATGTTGCGCTTGGCGATGATGCGGGTCTCGAAGTCGATCCCCGGCGAGAGGTTGAGGTAGCTGTGCGTGGGCCGGGCGTAGCAGTAGACGCAGCCGTGCTCGCAGCCGCGGTAGGGGTTCACCGCCTGCTCGAAGAAGATGTCGGGCGAATCGTTGCGCGTGAGCGCGCTGCGCGCCGTCTCCCAGATGACCTCGGTGGCGGGCGGCGGCGCCGGGTCGGCCGCGCCCGATTCCAGCGTGCCCCAGCCATCGTCGAACGCGCCGCGCTCGTCGCGCATGAAGCGGTGCGCGGTCTGCAGGGCGATGCCGCGGCCCTTGAGGGCCGCTGCGGGAAGGCGGACCTCGCCGGTCATGGCTGCGGCAGATACTGTTCAAGCATACAGTCATTGTAATGAGCCTGGCTTTTTCCGCATGCGCCTGTGATTGCCCCGCCAATCCAGTGCGGAATGGGGGATAGCGCCGCGCGTTGCGGGCTACAGTCCCGCCCTTTCGCCGCACGAGGACTCCGCTCCCCGCACTTTTTTTGACTGCATTCACCCGAGGACTTCCCATGGCCCAGGCATCACGCTCGCCTTCCATCACCCTTTCGTCGCTGGACGTGGACCGCATCGAGGCCCTGATGGCCGCCATTCCCGCCAGCGCCTTCGCCGGCAAGGCGGCGCTGCAGGCCGAGCTGGACCGCGCCGAAGTGCGTGCGCCGGCCGACATGCCGCCCGACGTGGTGACCATGAATTCGACGGTGGAGTTTTCGATCCGCGAGACCGGCAAGACCTTCTGCCTGAGCCTGGTCTATCCCCGCGACATCGACGGCAGCGCGGACCGCGTCTCCATCTTCGCGCCGGTGGGCAGCGCGCTGCTGGGCCTGTCGGTGGGCGACGAGCTGAGCTGGCCCGGCCCGGGCGGCCAGCCCATGACCGTGCAGGTGCAGCAGATCATCTACCAGCCCGAGCGCGCGGGCGACCTGCACCGCTGACCAGACAGGCGGCGGTGCCCCGGCTAGGCGCCTGGGAGAACCGCCGTCAGCCCAGCCGGCTGGCTGCGAACACCACCGCCAGGCCCGCCCCCGCCAGCCCCGCCTGCCAGCGCAGCGCGCGGATCCAGGCCGGCGGCAAGCCGGGCTGCTCCACATGGCGGTAGAGCAGCCGCCCGGCCGCTACCGACAGCGCGAAGGCCGCCGCCATGCCCAGCGCATTGGCCCAGGGCGAATCGGGCCAGGCCTGGCTGACCAGCGCGTTCGTCGCCAGGCAGACCGGGAAGTGGATGAGGAACACCGAATACGAAATGCGGCCCAGCCGGCCCAGCCCGGCATGGGCCCGGCCGAAAGCGAGCGGGGGCAGGCCCGTCCATCCCGGCGCGGCGGGGCGCAGCACGGCCACCAGCAGCAGGGCCGTCGCCAGCGCCACTGCGATGCGTTCGCGGAAATCCACCGCCAGCGCCGCCGCGCCCAGCAGCGCCATGGGCAGCAGCCAGCGCCGCGCCTGCGGCGCCCGCACGGCCCAGCAGGCCATCATGCCCAGGCCGTAGGAACCCCAGAAATACGGCCCCCAGTGGTCCCAGCCCGCATCGCGGTTGAAGACCAGCAGCGACGCGGCCGTGCCGGCCGCCACCAGGGCCTGGGCCATGCCCGCGGGCGCATGCCGCACGGCCGCGAAGAGCAGCACGGCCATCACGAAGAGCTGGAAGTCGATGGCCACATACCAGACGCCGGCCGAGAGCGCCTCTTCGCCCACGATGTCCTGCAGCAGCAGCGCATGGGCCAGCAACTGGGGCAGCGTGGGCGCGGCGGGCACCGAGGGGTGCTCGCCCATCCACGGACGCACGGCGGCGGCAGCCAGCACGGCCAGCACCAGCGCCACCGCATAGGGTGCGATCAGCCGCGCGAAGCGCCGCCCGATCTGCTGCTGCGCGCTGGCGAAGCGCGCGGTGCCGCCCGGCGCCAGGCTGGCGGCGGCCAGATAGCCGCCCAGCACCAGGAACACCTGCACGGCCATGCGGCCGTGGGCGCTGAGCAAGGCCATCAGCGCGGGCGCCAACGGCTGGGCGATGTCGGACATGGGCCCGTAGAACGCCAGGTGGTGCCAGACGACGGCGACGCAGGCCAGGCCCTTGGCGGTGTCTATCCAGGGGTTGCGTTGGGATGGGGGCATGGATGGACGGGCGGAAAACGTGCGATGCAGCGCCGCCAAGCAAAAAACCGCCGCAGCCTGGAGGGGCTGCAGCGGCCTTGGTGTTCAGCGTCGCCTTCGCTACTATTCTAATAGCAGCTTGCGCAATGCATGCAAGGGCTAAGGGACGATTCCGGACTCAGGCCAGCGCCAGCCGCTCGCGCGCGGCCTGGTATTCGCGGCGCAGCTTCTCGACCAGTTCGCCCGCGCCGCTGATGCGGTCGATGGCGCCGATGCCCTGGCCGCAGCCCCAGATGTCCTTCCAGGCCTTCTTGGCGTCGCCGCCGAAGTTCATCTTGCTCGGGTCGGACTCGGGCAGGTGCTCCGGGTCCAGACCCGCCGCGCGGATCGAGGGCGCGAGGTAGTTGCCGTGCACGCCGGTGAAGAGGTTGCTGTAGACGATGTCGTCGGAATTGCCATCGACGATGGCCTGCTTGTAGGCTTCCTGCGCGCGCGCCTCGTGCGTGGCGATGAAGGCCGAGCCGATGTAGGCGAAGTCGGCGCCCATGGCCTGCGCGGCCAGGATGGCGCCGCCCGAGGCGATGGAGCCCGACAGCGCCAGCGGGCCGTCGAACCACTGGCGGATCTCCTGGATCAGCGCGAACGGGCTCTTCACGCCCGCATGGCCGCCCGCACCGGCCGCCACGGCGATCAGGCCGTCGGCGCCCTTGTCGATGGCCTTGTGGGCGAACGTGTTGTTGATGATGTCGTGCAGCACCACGCCGCCCCAGCCATGCACGGCCTGGTTGACGTCCTCGCGCGCGCCCAGGCTGGTGATGACGATGGGCACCTTGTACTTGGCGCAGACCTGCATGTCGTGCTCCAGCCGGTCGTTGCTCTTGTGCACGATCTGGTTGATGGCGAAGGGCGCGGCGGGGCTTTCGGGATGGGCGCGGTCGTGCGCGGCCAGGGCCTCGGTGATCTCGGCCAGCCATTCGTCCAGCAGCTCGGCCGGGCGGGCGTTGAGCGCGGGCATGGAGCCGACGATGCCGGCCTTGCACTGGGCGATGACGAGTTGCGGATTGCTGATGATGAACAGCGGCGATCCGATGACGGGCAGCGAAAGCTTTTGCAGCGCGGGCGGCAGGCGGGACATGGGGTCTCCTTGATGGTTTTATTCAGGCATGAATCAGGCTGCAGCGCTTGATTAACGAACGCGTGCAGCTATGCATTCAATAGCAATCCGCTTCAGAAGGCTTCCAGCGCCAGCGCGGTGACGCTGGCCGCGCCTTCGACGATGGCGTCGCGCTGGGCGCCGGTGCGCACCAGCAGGTGGTCGGCATAGAAGCGCGCGGTGGCGATCTTGGCGCGCAGGAAGGCCTCGTCGCGCCCTTGCGGCAGCAGCGCCTCGGCCGCCAGCAGCGCACGGCCCAGCTGCCAGCCGGCCATCAGGTTGCCGGCCAGCATCAGGTAGGGCACGCTGCCTGCGAACACGGCATTGGGGTCGGACTTGGCATGGCCCGCGACGAAGTCCACCACCTGCACGAAGGCTTCGCGCGCGGCCTTCAGGCGGCGGGCCACGGCCCGGGCGTCGTCCGTGCCGCTGGCGGCCAGCTCGGCTTCGGTCTTCTCGATCTGCGCGGCGATGGCCTTGGCGGTGCGGCCGCCGTCGCGGGCCGTCTTGCGGCCCACCAGGTCGTTGGCCTGGATGGCGGTCGTGCCTTCGTAGATGGTCAGGATCTTGGCGTCGCGGTAGTGCTGCGCGGCGCCGGTCTCCTCGATGAAGCCCATGCCGCCGTGTACCTGCACGCCCAGGCTGGTCACCTCCAGGCTCATCTCGGTGCTGTAGCCCTTGACCAGCGGCACCATGAATTCGTAGAACGCAGCGTTGGCCTGGCGCACGTCGGCATCGGCATGGTGGTGCGATGCGTCGTAGGCCGCCGCCGCCGTCGCCGCCATGGCGCGGCAGCCCTCGGTCACGGCGCGCATGGTCATGAGCATGCGGCGCACGTCAGGGTGATGGATGATGGGCGCGCTGCCGGGCAGGCTGCCGTCCACGGGGCGGCTCTGCACCCGGTCGCGGGCGTACTGCACGGCCTTCTGGTAGGCGCGCTCGGACACGGCGATGCCCTGCAGGCCCACCGCGTAGCGCGCGGCGTTCATCATGATGAACATGTATTCGAGGCCGCGGTTCTCCTCGCCAACCAGATAGCCCACCGCCCCGCCATGGTCGCCGAACTGCAGCACGGCCGTGGGCGAGGCCTTGATGCCCAGCTTGTGTTCGATGGAGACGCAATGCACGTCGTTGCGCGCGCCCGGGGAGCCGTCGGCATTCACCAGGAACTTCGGCACCACGAACAGGCTGATGCCCTTGACGCCCTCGGGCGCGCCGGCCACGCGGGCCAGCACCAGGTGGACGATGTTGGCGGCCATGTCGTGCTCGCCGTAGGTGATGAAGATCTTGGTGCCGAAGACCTTGTAGCTGCCATCACCCTGCGGCTCGGCCTTGGTGCGCACCAGGGCCAGGTCGCTGCCGGCCTGGGGCTCGGTCAGGTTCATGGTGCCGGTCCATTCGCCCGTCACCAGCTTTTCCAGGTAGGTGGCCTTGAGCTCGTCGCTGCCGGCGGTCAGCAGCGCCTCGATGGCGCCGTCGGTCAGGAGCGGGCAGAGCGCGAAGCTCATGTTGGCGCTGTTGAGCATCTCGCTGCAGGCCGCGCCTATGGTCTTGGGCAGGCCCTGGCCGCCGAAGTCCACCGGATGCTGCAGGCCCTGCCAGCCGCCTTCGGCGTACTGGCGGAAGGCCTCCTTGAAGCCGGGCGTGGTCGTGACCGCGCCGTCCTTGAAGCTCGACGGGTTGCGGTCGCCCTCCACGTTGAGCGGCGCCACCACGCCTTCGGTGAACCTGGCGCACTCCTCCAGCACGGCCTGTGCGGTGTCGAGGCCGGCTTCCTCGAAGCCGGGCAGCTCGGACACCTGGGCGATGCCGGCCAGGTGCTCGATGGCGAAAAGCATGTCCTTGACGGGGGCGACGTAGCTCATGAATGTCTCCTTCGGGTCGCAGCGATCGGGTGAAAAAGTCGAAAAAAAGGCATCGCAAGCGATGCCTTCGTCAGCAAGCGGGCTCGATCCCGGGGATCAAAGAGCCTTGACCAGTTCAGGCACGGCCGTGAACAGGTCGGCCTCCAGGCCGTAGTCGGCCACGCTGAAGATCGGCGCTTCGGGGTCCTTGTTGATCGCCACGATCACCTTGGAATCCTTCATGCCGGCCAGATGCTGGATGGCGCCCGAGATGCCGGCGGCCACGTAGAGCTGCGGCGCCACGATCTTGCCGGTCTGGCCCACCTGCAGGTCGTTGGGGGCGTAGCCCGCATCGACGGCCGCGCGGCTGGCGCCGATGGCGGCGCCCAGCTTGTCGGCCAGGGGGGTCATCACTTCGTTGAACTTCTCGGCGCTGCCCAGCGCCCGGCCGCCCGAGACGATGATCTTGGCGGCGGTGAGTTCGGGGCGGTCGCTCTTGGTGACTTCGCGACCGACGAACTTGCTCTTGCCGGAATCGGCGGCGCCGCCGGCCTTCTCGACCGTGGCCGAGCCGCCCGTGGCGGCAGCCGCGTCGAAGCCGGTGGTGCGCACGGTGATCACCTTCACGCTGTCGGCGCTCTGCACCGTGGCGATGGCGTTGCCGGCATAGATGGGGCGCTCGAAGGTGTCGGGGCTGTCCACCTTGGTGATGTCGCTGATCTGGGCGACGTCGAGCTTGGCGGCGACGCGCGGCGCCACGTTCTTGCCGCCGGCGGTGGCCGGGAACAGGATGTGGCTGTAGCTGCCCGCGATGGCCAGCACCTGGGCGGCGACGTTCTCGGCCAGGCCGTCCTTCAGGCTGTCGCCGTCGGCATGGATGACCTTGGAAACGCCGGCGATCTGCGCGGCGGCCTGTGCGGCGGCATCGGCGCCCTGGCCGGCCACCAGGACATGGACATCGCCGCCGCAGGCTGCGGCTGCGGTCACGGTGTTGAGCGTGGCGGGCTTGATGCTGGCGTTGTCGTGTTCAGCGATGACGAGTGCGGTCATATTCGTGTTCTCCTGCGCTGGTTGTTTTTTAGATGACCTTGGCTTCGTTCTTGAGCTTGTCCACCAGGGTGGCCACGTCGGGCACCTTGATGCCGGCGCCGCGCTTCGGGGGCTCCGCCACCTTGAGCGTCTTCAGGCGCGGAGCGACATCGACGCCCAGGTCTTCGGGCTTGACGGTGTCGAGCTGCTTCTTCTTGGCCTTCATGATGTTGGGCAGCGTGACGTAGCGCGGCTCGTTCAGGCGCAGGTCGGTGGTGATGACCGCCGGCAGCGTGAGGGCCAGGGTCTCCAGGCCGCCATCGACTTCGCGGGTGACGTTCACCGCATCGCCGCTCACTTCGACCTTGGAGGCGAAGGTGGCCTGGGGCAGGTCCGCCAGCGCGGCCAGCATCTGGCCCGTCTGGTTGGAGTCGTCGTCGATGGCCTGCTTGCCCAGGATGATCAGCTGGGGCTGTTCCTTGTCCACCAGGGCCTTGAGCAGCTTGGCGACGGCCAGGGGCTGCAGCTCCTGCGCGGTTTCCACCAGGATGCCCCGGTCCGCGCCGATGGCCATGGCCGTGCGCAGGGTTTCCTGGCACTTGGCGTCGCCGCAGCTCACGGCGATGACCTCGGTCACCACGCCCTTTTCCTTCAGCCGCACGGCTTCCTCCACCGCGATTTCGTCGAAGGGGTTCATGCTCATCTTGACGTTGGCGATGTCCACGCCCGTGCCGTCCGACTTGACGCGGACCTTCACGTTGTAGTCCACCACACGCTTGACCGGGACCAAAACCTTCATTGCTGCGGCTCCTTCATTCCTGCTGATTGAATTGACGTTACGTAAACCGGATTCATTCTATGTCCCGGCTTTCTCCGGTGCCGGCCCGCCCGGCCCTCCAGCGCATGGGGACAAAAAAGAACGATCGTGCTTTTCTGGATTATAGCCACGGCCGCAGGCGCTCAGGGTGTCGCCTGCGGCTCAGCCGGCGCGGTGCGGGCCGGCTCACGGATCTGCACCACGCGCTGCGGATAAGGGATGTCGATGCCCGCGGCGCGCAGCCCTTCGAGGATGGCGATATTGATCGCCGAGCGCAGGTTGACCGTGCCGGCCGACGGGTCGCTGACCCAGAAATTCAGGCTGAACTCCAGCCCGTCCGGCGCGAAGCTGACCAGATAGGCCACCGGCACCGGGTCCTTGAGCACGCGCGGCTGGGCCGCCGCCGCTGCGCACAGGATCTGCTGCACCTGGGCCACCTCGCTGTCGTAGCCCACGGTGATGTTGGTGGTGATGTTGAACTTGCGGTCGGCGTCCGACAGGTTCTCCACCCGCTGGGTGATGAGGGTTTCGTTCGGCACGATGGATTCGCGCCCGTTGCCCGCGCGGATCAGCGTGTAGCGGGTCTTGATGTCGGTGATGCGGCCCTCGAAGCCATCGACGCGCACGTTGTCGCCGATGCGCAGCGAGCGCTCCAGCAGGATCACGAAGCCGCTCACGTAGTTGGACGCCAGCTTCTGCAGCCCGAAGCCCAGGCCCACGCCCACCGCGCCGCCCAGCACCGACAGCGCCGTCAGGTCCACCCCCACGGCCGAGAGCGCGAACAGGAGGCCCACGAGCAGCAGCAGCGCGCGCGTGGCGTTCACCGCCACCTTGCGCATCGACAGGTCGGCCACGGCATTGCTCAGCACGCGCCGTTCGAAGGTGGACGACACCCAGAGCGCGGCCACCATCACCGCCGCGGCCGAGAGCACGCCCTGCAGCAGCATCAGCAGATTGGTCTGCGTCTTGCCGAAGCTGATGCCGATGCCGGCCAGTTCCTCGCGCACGATGGGCAGCAGCCCCACGATCCAGAGCACGGCCACGCCCCAGGCCAGCCAGGAGATCATGCGTTCGACCAGCCGCATGGCGGGCGAGCGCGGGAAGGCCGTGGCCAGCACCCGCGCGAAGAAGCGGATCAGCACCAGCGAGCTCAGCACCGGCACGGCCACGCGCAGCACGAAGACCGGCTGGTAGTGCGCCACGCCCTCGCGGCCGGCATAGACCAGGGCCAGGGCCAGCAGCGGGAACATCAGCCCATCGACCGTGCGCCGGCCGAACCACACCGAATCGGGCGGCTGGTTGCGGCCCACGGCGCGGCTGATGCCGTAGGCCGCCGCCAGGCAGACAGCCAGCACGGCCAGTTCCAGCCAGGTGCTGGCGTGGTTGAAATCGCTCAGGAGCTTGGCGAAAAGCGCATCCATCAGGACTGCGCCTTCCAGGCCGGCAAGCGCTTTTCGGCGAAGGCGCGCGCGCCTTCCTGCGCGGCCTCGTCCATCATGTTCAGCGCCATGGCCTGGCCCGCCAGCTGGTAGGCGGCGTCGATGCCCAGCTCGCGCTGCTGCTGGACCAGGGCCTTGCCCATGGCGATGGCGGCACGGGGCTTTTCCAGGATCGAGGCGACCAGCGATTCGACCTCGGCGTCCAGTGCCTCGGGCGCGGCCACCCGGTTGACCAGCCCGTGGGCCCGGGCGGTTTCCGCATCGATGAAGTCGCCCGTCAGCAGCATCTCCATGGCCTGCTTGGCGGGCATGCTGCGCACCAGGGGCACGCTGGGCGTGGCGCAGAAAAGGCCGTAGTGGATGCCGCTGGTGGCGAAGCGCGCGGCGCTGCCGGCCACGGCCAGGTCGCACTGCGCCACCAGCTGGCAGCCCGCCGCCGTGGCGATGCCCTGCACGCGGGCGATGACCGGCACCGGCAGGCGGTGGATGGCCAGCATCACGCGGCTGCACTGCGCGAAGAGCTTCTGGTAGTAGGCCTGCTCGGGCCGCTGCGCCATGGCCTTCAGGTCATGGCCCGCACAGAAGGCCTTGCCTTCCGCGGCCAGCACGACCACGCGGGCGCCGTCGTCGCGGGCCACCTCATCGAGCGCCTGCTGCAGCGCGGCGAGCATGGATTCGCCCAGCGCATTGAAACGGGCCGGGTCGGCCAGGGTCAGGGTGACGACGCCGCGGGCGTCGCGTTCGGTGCGCAGCGGCGGATGGGCTGGGGTGGAGGTGGTCATGGGTCGGCGGTGTAACGGCCCGCCCTGCACAGGGCGGACCGGGAAGGGCGGATCGGATCAGAGATCGGCCAGCACGCGGATATGCGCTTCGACGCTGCGCGCCAGCGGGTCCATCATGTAGCCGCCTTCCAGGCAGGAAACGATGCGGCCCTTGGCGTAGCGCCTGGCCACGTCCTTGATGCGCTGGGTGATCCAGATGTAGTCCTGCTCGGTCAGGCCCAGTTGGCCCATGTCGTCCTCGCGGTGCGCGTCGAAACCGGCGGAGACGAAGATCATCTCGGGCTTGAAGGCCTCCAGGCGCGGGATCCAGAGCATCTCGACGATCTCGCGCACGTCCATGCCCTTGGTATAGGCCGCCACCGGCACGTTCAGCATGTTGGGGGCCGGGTCGGAGTCGCCGCAGAACGGGTAGAACGGGTGCTGGAAGATGCCGACCATGAGCGCGCGCGGGTCGCCGGCCAGGATGTCCTCGGTGCCGTTGCCGTGGTGCACGTCGAAGTCCACCACCGCCACGCGCTGCAGCTTGTAGCGCTCCAGCGCGTAGCGCACGGCCACGGCCACGTTGTTGAAGAAGCAAAAGCCCATGGCCTTGCTGCGCGTGGCGTGGTGGCCCGGCGGGCGCACGCTGCAGAAGGCGTTCTCGATCTCGCCGGCCATCACGGCGTCGGTGGCGGCCAGGGCCGCGCCGGCCGCGCGCAGCGATGCGGCCCAGGTGTGGGCGTTGATGGAGGTGTCGGGATCGATCTGCGCATGGGCCGGGCCGCCGGCCTGCAGCTCTTCGACCAGCCTGTCGGTCATGCCGCGCAGCGAGGCCACGTACATGCGGTCGTGCGCCAGCTCGATGTCGGCCAGCGACGCCTGCGGCGCCTCGAAGCGCTCCAGCGCGTCGGCCACGCCGGTGACGAGCAGACGGTCTTCGATGGCGTCGAGCCGCGCCGGGCATTCCGGATGGCCCGCACCCATCTCGTGCTTCCAGCAGTCGCGGTGGGTGAAATAGCCCGTCTTGCTCACTGTCATTGCCTGTCCCCCAACTTTTTCGGATAACGTCCGGCCATGCATGCACAGCCCAAGATCCAGTCGCTTTTGGACCAGCTTAACACGGTGATTGTGGGCAAAAAGGCGCAGGTGCAGGACTGCGTGGCATGCCTGCTGGCGGGCGGCCATCTGCTGATAGAGGACGTTCCCGGCGTGGGCAAGACCACCCTCGCGCATGCCCTGGCGCGCACCTTCGGGCTGCAGTTCTCGCGCGTGCAATTCACCGCCGACCTGATGCCCAGCGACCTGACCGGCGTGTCGGTCTACGAGCGCGGGCGCGAGGCCTTCGTGTTCCATCCGGGCCCGGTCTTCGCCCAGGTGCTGCTGGCCGACGAGATCAACCGCGCCAGCCCCAAGACACAGAGCGCGCTGCTCGAAGCCATGGAAGAAAAGCAGGTTTCCGCCGAAGGCGAGACACGCGCCCTGCCCCACCCCTTCTTCGTCATCGCCACGCAGAACCCGCATGACCAGCTGGGCACCTTCGCGCTGCCCGAATCGCAGCTGGACCGCTTCCTGATGCGCATCTCCATCGGCTATCCCGACCGCGCCGCCGAACGCCTGCTGCTGGCCGGCAGCGACCGGCGCGACATGGTCGATGCGCTGCTGCCCCTGCTGTCGCAAGAGGAGCTGGCCGAACTGCAGCGGCAGGTGCTGGCCGTGCATGCGGCCGAGCCGCTGCTGAACTACGTGCAGGACCTGATCGCCGCCACGCGCTCGGGCCGCTGGTTCCTGCAGGGCCTGTCGCCGCGCGCCGGCATCGCGCTGATGCGCGCGGCCAAGGCACAGGCCCTCATCGCCGGGCGCGACTACGTGGCGCCGGACGACGTGCAGGCCGTGCTGCCGCAGACCATCGCCCACCGCCTCGTCCCCGTGGGCGACGCCGGCCGGGGCGCGGCCGAGCAGGTGCGCGCCATGGCCCAGGCCGTGCCCCTGCCCTGAACGGGGTGGACGTGCCCGCTCGTTCAGCGCGCCCCGCCCTTCCCGCCCCGCTGGCGCCGCTGCGGCGCCGCTGGCAGCGCTGGTGGCAGTCGCGCCTGCCGCGCAGCGACACGGTGGAACTGACGCAGCGCAACGTCTACATCCTGCCCACCGGCGCGGGCTGGATGCTGGCCGCCACGCTGCTGGTGCTGCTGGTGGCGTCCATCAATTTCCAGCTCAACCTGGGCTATCTGCTCACCTTCCTGCTGGCCGGCAGCGCGGTGGCCGGCATGCATGTGGGCCATGGCACGCTGCGCGGGCTGTCTCTGCACCTGAGCGCCCCCGAACCGCAGTTCCTGGGCAGCAGCGCCACGCTGGAAGTGCGGCTCTCCAGCACCCGCGCCGCGCCGCGCCACGGCATCGCCCTGGCCCTGCACGGCAGTCGGCAGTGGGTGTGGATCGATGTGCCGGGCGCAGGCAGCGCCACCGTGCAGGTGGCCTTCCAGCCTGGGCGGCGCGGCCTGCACGACGTGCCCGCGCTCACGGCCGAAACCCGCTTTCCGCTGGGCGCCTTCCGCGTCTGGACGATCTGGCGGCCGGCCGCCCAGCTGCTGGTCTATCCGCAGCCCGAGCTGCCCCCGCCGCCCCTGCCGGCCGGTGCGCCCAGCGCAGGCGGCGCCGGCAGCGCTCCGGCACGGGGCATCGGCGAATTCGACGGCGTACGGGCCTACCGGCGCGGCGATCCGATGAAGCTGGTGGTCTGGAAGAAGGCTGCGCGCTCGCTGGCCGCCGGCACCGAAGGCGGCCTGGTGAGCCGCGACGCGCAGCAGGCCCAGCGCCAGGAACTCTGGCTGGAGCCGGCCCTCGCCAGCCTCTCCGACCCCGAGGCGCGCCTGTCGCGCCTGGCGGCCTGGGTGATCCAGGCCGATCGCCTGGGCGTGGAATACGGCCTGCGGCTGCCGGGCGTGGAGATCGCGCCCGATACCGGCGCCGCCCACCGCCGCCGCTGCCTGGAGGCGCTGGCGCTGTCGTGAACCCGTCCAAGCCCATGCCCCATTCGCCCAGCAGCCCGCGCAGATCCGCCGCAGGCAATCTTTCATCCGGTAGCGGGCGGCCGGCAGGGAGGCGCCCATGAGCCTGCGCCAGACCCTGGCCGGCCTGCCGCGCGAGGTGCGCGACACGCTGTTCCTGCTGGCCGTCATCGCCTGGGTGATCGCGCCGCAGGTGCCCTACCTGCCCGGCTGGACCAGTGCCTTCGCCGCCGGCGTGCTGCTCTGGCGCGGCCTGCTCACCTGGCAGGGCCGGCCGCTGCCGGGACGCTGGCTGACCGGCGCCCTGCTGGTGCTGGCCGTGGGGCTCACGCTCGCCACCTTCCGCACCATCGTCGGACGCGAAGCCGGCGTCACCCTGATCGTGGTGCTGCTGGCGCTCAAGACGCTGGAATTGCGCGCACGCCGCGACGCCATGGTGGTGTTCTTCCTGGGCTTCTTCACGCTGCTCAGCTGCTTCTTCGTCAGCCAGTCGCTCGCCACGGCGGCAGCCATGCTGGTCGCGCTGCTGGGGCTGCTCACGGCGCTGGTCAACGCGCACCTGCCGGTGGGCCGGCCGCCGCTGGCGTTGTCGCTGCGCATGGCGGCGCGGCTGATGCTGCTGGGCGCGCCGGTCATGCTGGCGCTGTTCCTGCTGTTCCCGCGCATGGCGCCGCTCTGGGGCATGCCGGGCGACGAGGCGCGCGGGCGCAGCGGCCTCTCGAACGAAATGTCGATCGGCCAGGTCGCCAGCCTGGCGCTGGACGACGGCGTGGCGCTGCGCGTGCGCTTCGACACGCCGGGCCACCGGCCGCCGCCGCAGTCGCAGCTGTACTTCCGCGGCCCGGTGCTGTCGGTGTTCGACGGGCGCCGCTGGTCGGCCCTGGGCATGCCGCGCGACGGCGGCGCGGGCCCCGCCGGCTTCGCCGCGCCGCCGCCCGCGCAGCTGCAGGTCGAGGGCGATGCGGTGCGCTACGAAGCCACGCTGGAACCCCACCGCCGCAGCTGGCTGCTGACGCTGGACGCCACGCAGGCGCCGCCCGAGCTGCCCGCCGGCATCCGCGCCTTCATGTCGCCCGATCTCAGCTGGCAGGCCAGCCGTCCGGTGACGGAGCTGCTGCGCTACCGCGCCGAAAGCCATCCGCGCTTCCGCCACGGCCCGCTGCAGTACACGCGGCAGCTGCAGCCCTACCTGCAGCTGCCGCCCGGCCTGAACCCGCGCACGCGGGCGCTGGCAGCGCAGATGCGCGCCGACCCGGCCCTGGCCGCAGGCGGCACGCCGGCCTATGTGCAGGCCGCGCTGGAGCGCCTGCGCACGGGCGGCTACGCCTACACGCTGGAGCCGGGCGTCTATGGGCAGGACACGGCCGACGCCTTCTGGTTCGACGTGAAGGCGGGCTTCTGCGAGCACATCGCCTCCGCCTTCGTGGTGTTGATGCGGGCGCTGGACGTACCCGCGCGCATCGTCACCGGCTACCAGGGCGGCGAATTCAACGGCTTCGACGACGCCTGGACGGTGCGCCAGAGCGACGCCCATGCCTGGGCCGAAGTCTGGCAGGCCGGCCAGGGCTGGGTGCGGGTCGATCCGACCGGCGCCGTCTCGCCCGCGCGCATCGGCGCGCTGCAGCGGCTGCAGGCGCCGCGCGGCGCGTTCGGCAGCGCCATGGACGCGGTGATCGCCCCCGGCCTGGTGCAGACGCTGCGCGCCGCCTGGGAGGCCGTCAACGGCCGCTGGAACCAGTGGGTGCTGAACTACACCCAGGCCCGGCAGTTCGACCTGCTGCGCGCCCTGGGCGTGCAGTCGCCCGACTGGCAGGACCTGGGCCGCCTGCTGGCCGGCCTGATGGCCGCCGCGGCGCTGGGAAGCACGGCCTGGGCCGCCTGGCAGCGCCGCCGGCAAGACCCCTGGCTGCGCCTGCTGGAGAACGCCCGCCGCCGCCTGGCCCGCGCCGGCCTGGCCCTGCCCGCCCACCTGCCGCCCCGCGCCATGGCCGAGCGCGCCCGCGCGCATTTCGGGCCCGACGCGGCCGCCGGCTGCGCCGACTGGCTGCTGCGCATGGAAAATGCCCGCTACGCCGCCCATTCCGCCGAGACCCTGGCCGACCTGCAGCGCCGCCTGCGCGGCCTGCGCTGGCCGGCGGCCCGGCCAGACACCCCGCGCTGAACGAACCGCGCCCACTGCCCGCTCAATGATCGCCGACTTCGCCCGAAACGCTACGCTTTTCATAGCTGCCTGCGCAATTTCCATCAGCGCTGCAGCACAGAACCATCCGCAATCCACGCCGAAGAAAAAGAAAAGGGCGGACGCCACCGCCGCGAAAGCCCAGCCCGCCCCGGTGCTCTACGCAGACCGGTCCGACGCGATGGCCCTGGCCGACGACATCGCCGCGCGCCGCCACCTGGACCGCGACTGGGTGCGCCAGGCCATCGGCAACGCCAGGCTGCTGCCCCAGGTGCCACGGCTGATGCTGCCGCCCGCCGCCGGCAAGACCGCCAAGAATTGGCGCGCCTACCGCAGCCGCTTCGTCGAGCCGGTGCGCATCCGTGCCGGCCTGCGCTTCTGGCAGGACAACGCCGAGACCCTGGCCCGCGCCGAACGCGATTACGGCGTGCCGGCCGAGGTCATCGTCGGCATCATCGGCGTGGAGACCATCTACGGCCAGCAGATGGGCAGCTTCCGCGTGATGGACGCTCTCGCCACGCTGTCCTTCGACTTCCCCGACGCCCACCCACGCGCGGCCGAGCGCCGGGCCTTCTTCCAGGGCGAGCTGGAGCAGTTCCTGAGCCTCATGGACCGCAGCGGCACCGACCCGTTCTCGCCGCGCGGCAGCTACGCGGGTGCCATGGGCCTGGGCCAGTTCATGCCGTCCAGCTGGGTACGCTGGGCGGTGGACTACGACGGCGACGGCCGCATCGACCTCTGGAACAGCCCGGCCGACGCCATCGGCTCGGTGGCCAACTACTTCAAGGCCCACGGCTGGAAGACTGGCATGCCGGTGTGGTTCGACGTGCAGTTCGATGCCGAACGGCTGCAGCTGCCGGTGCTGCTGGCGCCCGACATCCTGCCCACCTTCACCGCCGCACGCATGGCCGAACTGGGCGCCCAGCCGCTGGGCTCGGGCGCCACGCACACCGGCCCGCTGGCGCTGGTGGAGCTGCAGAACGGCGGCGACGTGCCGACCTACGTCATCGGCACCGAGAACTTCTACGCCATCACGCGCTACAACTGGTCCAGCTATTACGCCATGGCGGTGGATGCGCTGGGACGCGAGGTGGCGGCGGCACGCGGGCGCTAGCCCGCCATCGCCCTCCGATGTGAAAAGGCCCCGCCTTCAGGGCGAGGAAGGCAGGGCACGAGGGAGCGCGAAGAGTGCGCAAAGAGTGCGCCCGGCAAGCGCAGCGCTTACTGCGCCATCTTGTAGCTGGCCAGCGCCTGCGGGAACTTGATGAGCCACAGGCGCACCGGGCGCTCGCTGGCCGAGCCCGGCGCCACGCGCGCACCGGCCACGCCGGCGGGGCAGCCGGAGACGATCTGGCCCTGCACGTTCACCGTGCAGTCTTCCAGGCTGCCGTCCACTTCCTTGCCGTTCGCATCGACCAGGATGGAGCGCAGGCCGAAGTCGTTGTCGTTCGTCAGCGCCACGGTGTTGGCATCCACCACGGCCAGGCCCTCGGCCTTCTCGGCCACCCAGCCGGCTGCGTTCAGGTCCAGCAGCTTCGTCTTGCGCAGCGGCACCACGGCGGCATAGTCGGCGCCGTTGACGGCCTTGCCGCTCATGCTGCTCTTCTCCAGGTCGCTGCCCAGGGCGGTGATGTCGGTGGCGTTCGACGGAATCTCGATCAGCATCAGCCAGTTGAAGACCTTGCCGTCGGGCCCTGCGCCCTGCTCCACGGCCAGGAAGCGGTTGCCGCCTACCCAGGCCAGATCGCCCATCTTGGCGTTGCCGGTCTTGCCTTCCTTGTAGAGCGCTGCATCCACGGGCAGGGCGTAGAGCTTGCTGGTTTCCGTGGCGAGATCGAACATCACCCAGCGCAGGAAGCGCGCGTAGCTCTGCACCTTCTCGCTCTTGCCGGTGGCGGCCAGCGTGGCCTTGCCGTCGTCGATGGGGCTTTGCAGGAAGCCGTGCAGCTTTCCGCTGTCCTTGTCGAGCGTCAGGCCTTCCATGCCACGGTTGGCGCGGCGCTTGGCAAGCACCAGCGGCAGATCGGCCGCGCCCGTGCCGGGCTGGTACTTCTTCAGGATGCGGCCGGTGGCCGCATCCACCTTGGCGATGAAGGGGCCGTATTCGTCGGAGATCCAGAGCGCCTTGCGCGCTTCGTCCACCACCACCGATTCGGGGTCGATGCCGTTGGCGTCGAAGCCGGCACGGGCGGCGTCGTAGACCAGCCTGTCGGTCAGCGGGGTTTCCATGGTGGCGCCCACGCCGCTTTGCAGCGGGCGGCCGCTCATTTTCACGGTGTCGCTGGCGGACAGCGGGGTGAGCGACTGCAGCACCGCCCCGTTCGCGCCCACGCTGAAGAGGCCCAGCGACGGCGTGAAGCTGGGCGCCGGGAAGACCTTGCTGACGCTGGTCTTGGTGGTGTCGGCCGGGGTGGGCGCGGTGGGGCCGTCGCCGTTGGGGCCGCGGTCGGTCACGCCGTAGAACTGCAGGGAGCCATCGGCGGCTCGGCCCTTGAAGGCCAGGCCCGAGCCGGCCGCCGGGTAGAAGCCCTGCGGAAAGTCGCGCTTGACGGCCGCGTTGTCGCCTTCGTAGGGAACGAAGAACCTGGCATCGGCCCGCACGCGGTACTTGGTGTACTGCACGGCGCCGGCCACGCTGTCGGTCACCGTGCTGGTGGCGGGCTTGGCCAGCGCCGTGGCCAGGGTGTCCTCGAAATGCTCGCGCGCCAGCTGGCGGGCGGTGCTGCCGGTGTCGCGCTGGTTGTAGGGCTGGCCGCGCCCGTCGTTGGCTGCCGGCAGCAATGCCGCCAGCGCCGTGCCGAAGGCATCGCCGGCCTGCGCCAGGTCGATGGACTTGCCGGCCAGGGCCTGCACGGTGGCAGCCGTGATGCGGATGCCGTTGGACGGGTCGCCGTCCTCGTCCAGGCTCTGCAGCAGCTGCAGGCGGTTGACCACGCGCGCGTCGGTGCTGTCTGCCGTGCCGGCCAGGTCCAGCGGGGTGACGACGCTGCCGCACGCAGCCTTGCCCAGCACCACGCCGCCCAGGGCGAAGGTCACGGTCTCGCCCTGCACGCAGCTGAACTGGCCCTTGGCATCGGTGGTGCCCGAACCGCTGGGCGTGCTGAAAGCCAGGCCTTCGACGGCCGAGTCGAGGAAGGTGCCGCTCATGCGCACGGTAGCCGAAGTACCGCCCGAGCCGCCGCCCGAACCGCCCGTAGCGCCCGCACCGCCGCCAGTGGCTGGCGGAGTAGCGGGCGACGAAGCACCGGAATCTCCGCCGCCGCAGCCGGCGGCGGCGAACGCGCCGGCCAGGGCCAGCGCGACGAGGGAGGGCTTGAAAAGGAAAGCGGGTCTTGCCATGGGGAGGGGGGAAAGCTGCGGGGTGGAGGGGATGCAGAACCGAAGGCAGCCAGCGGCCGGGGCCGGGGCCGGGCGTAGCGTCCGGCTATGCGCTGGGGCGTGGCGATTGCAAAGCACCCTTATGTCAATGTCATGACGCTTTCACGCCATGCCCGCAAGGGCATTCCTTCCACACGGTCGAGAAAGGCGCCGGCTCCCGGCCTTCGCCAACAAGCAGGCGGAACCGAGGGCAAAGCCCTCACCCCGTCCGGGCGGCCTTCGGGCTGCCGGAACGGGAACGTGCCGCCGGCCGGCTGCGGGGGGCGCGCGCAGCAGCCGCAGCCAGGGCGGGTTCTTCCACGATCTGCCGCACCAGCAGCGCCACGCTGCGTTGCAACTCGCCCAGGGCCTCCCGGTCACCCGCCACGTAGTTCTGCAATGCATGCTGGAACACGCCGTCGAGCATGGCGTAGGCCATGTCGCTGGAGACCCGCACCGGCGACTGCGCCAGTTCGGCGAAGCGCGACAGCACGCGCCAGATCATTTCCTGCAGGCTCCGGTCGATGGCGTGGACGTCCTCGCGCAGGGAGGTTTCGAACATGGCCTGGGCGCGCAGGTCGTACCAGAGCCGGTGCATGTCCGTTTCCTCGCGCAACGTCTCAGCCATCTTGTCGCAAAAGCGTTCCAGCAGTTCGCCGTAGCTGCCGGCCTCAGCCGTGACGCGGTCATAGCGCGTCACGCAGACCGCCTTGTACTGGCGCACGCTGCACAGGATCAGGTCCACCTTGTCGGTGAAGTAGTAGTGCAGGACGCCGTGCGAATACGGCGAATTCTGGGCGATCTCACGCAGGCTGGTACGCGCATAGCCCAGCGTGGCCAGCGTCTGCAGCGTGGCCGCGCCCAGTTCGGCGCGGCGTTCGTTGAACTTGTCGTCCCTGGGGCGAGGAGTGAAGGCCATGCGACTGATTCTAGGACTTTCCCGAATTTCTTGACAGTCGTCCAATTTTTATCTTGACGACTGTCAAGGCCGCCCATAACCTCCGCTTCGCACTTGCTTGACAAGTGTCCAAAAAACCAGATCAACGGAGACAAAGATGACTGCTCAGGTTCTGCAGGGCCGCAAGGCCCTTGTGACGGGAGGTGCGCGCGGCATAGGCGCGGCCATCGCGCAAACGCTGTCGGCCGCAGGCGCTGCGGTGATGATCGGCGACGTTCTCGAAGACGCGGCGCGCGAGACCGCCGGCACGCTGGCCGGCGCCCACGGGGTGCGTCTGGATGTCACGGACGAAGCGAGCTGGCAGGCTGCGGTGGACGCCACCGTGCGGTCGCTGGGCGGTTTCGACCTGCTGGTCAACAACGCGGGCATCGAGATCACCTCGCCGCTGGTGGATGCGCAGGCCGACGATCTGCGCCGCATGCTGGACGTGAACGTGGTGGGCACCGCGCTGGGCATCAAGCACGCCTTCCGCGCCATGCGCCCGGGCGGCGCCGCGGGCCAGGGTGGCGCGGTGGTGAACATCTCGTCGGTCGCGGCCACCATCGCCTTTCCCGGCATCGCGGGCTATTCCGCGACCAAATCGGCCGTGGACCGGCTGACCCGCGTGGCGGCCATGGAGTCCGGCAAGCTCGGCTACGGCGTGCGGGTGAACTGCATCTATCCGGGCCTCGTGCCCACCGCCATGGGCCAGAAGCTCGCCGCCGACGTGGTGGACGCTGGCCTCTTTCCGTCCATGGACGCGGCGATCGGAGCGGTCATCGCGCAAACGCCACTGGGCCGGCTCGGCGAGGTGGGGGACATGGCGGATGCGGTGCTGTTCCTGTGCAGCGATGCGTCGCGCTTCATCACCGGCGCGGGCCTGCCGGTCGATGGCGGCATGGGTATGTGAGGACGGAGACCGCCATGCCCTCCCCCTCCCCTCATCTGCCACCGCTGCGCACCCTGGCCTTGCTGGGTGCCTGCGCCACGCTCGCCGCCGCCGCGCATGCGGAGCCGGCCGCCAACTCCATTCAGCTCGGCGCAGCGCGGGCGATGTTCAACGTCGATTCCGGAAACATGTGGGGCCCTCCCGGCACCACCCCCGGCGGCATCCAGGCCGACGTGAAGGACAAGACGGTCCTGGCCATGGTGTACGAGCGCCGCATCGAAGGCCCGTGGTCGATCACTTTCCAGGGCGGGCTGCCGCCGGTGCTGAGCCTGCAGGGTGCGGGCGTCGCCTCGTCCATGGGCACCATCGGGACGGTGCGTGCCTGGTTCCCCGCCGTGATGGGAACCTACTCGTGGAATACGGACAGCCGCCTGACGCTGCATGCCGGCGCAGGCCTGCACTACACCTTCTTCACGGACGGCGCTCCGAACGGCACCTACAACACGGCCTTCGGCGGCACCGCCAGCCGGGCCAGCTTCTCGCCGAACCTGGGGCCCATCGTGAAGCTGGGAGCCACCTGGAACTTCGACAGCCGCTGGTTCGTGGACCTGTCGTACAGCCGCTACTGGATCCGCACCACCGCCACCATCGACACGGACACACCGGGCGTAGGCACCGTGCAGCGCAAGGTCAAGGTCCGCACCGATCCCGACGTCGTGTCGCTCACGCTGGGCTACCGGTTCTGAGCCGGGCCCTCCCCCTTCATCCATCCCCAACAGGAGTCTTCTTCATGAGCAAAGACATTCAACCCAGCAAGCACCCGGTGGTGGTCTATGGCGCCAGCGGCTACACCGGCCGTCTCGCATGCGAATACCTGCGCGAGTACGGCATTCCGTTCACCGCGGCGGGGCGCAGCCGCGAGAAGCTGGAAGCGGCGATGCGTTCGCACGTGCCCGGCATCGAGACCGCCACCTACGACATCGTGGAGGTGCCGCACGACGTGGAGGCCCTGACGGCGCTCTTCAGCGGGGCCCAAGTGGTGCTCAACATGGTCGGGCCCTTCACCAAGTTCGGACCCGAGGTGGTCCAGGCCTGCCTGAACGCGGGCTGCCACTACACGGACACCACGGGCGAACAGGACTGGCTCATCACCCTGGACGAGCAGTTCGGCACCCGGTTCGCCCAAGCAGGGCTGCTGCTGTCGCCGGGCCTCGCGCAGATGTACACCACCGGGGAGATCGCGGCACAGCTGGCGCTGGAGACGCCGGGCCTCGACACGCTGGACATCGCGGTCTTCTGGGGTGGCAGCCCCACCATCGCCTCCACGCAGACCATTCTGGTTAATGCCGCCACCACCAAGGCCTTCTATCTGGAGCAGAACCAGTACAAGGAATGGCAACCGGACGCGGGCCTCTACCAGCTCGCCATTCCCGGCCAGCACGAGATGGCGCTGGCACTGCCCTGGGGCGGCACTTCGCATCCGGTGTGGTTCCGGCGCGACCCGCGCGTGGCCAACGTCCGCGTCCTGGGCGGCGTCTTCAACAAACCGCTGATGCAGGGCGTACCCAGGATCGTCGAGGCCGCGCTGGAATCCACCAAACACATGAGCGACGAGGAGCGCTACAAGGCCCTGGCGCAGACGGCGGCCGGCGTGATGAACACCATGCCGCCGCGCGAGAACCCGCGCATCAACAAGTCGGTCGATTCGGTGCATGCCTCCGGCCCGCTGGGGCGGGCGCACTGCGTCATCTACGGCAACTGCAACTACAAGCAGACCGGGCTGCTGCAGGCCTTCGCCGCGTCCTGGCTGCTGCAGCAGCAGCCCCGGCGCACGGGATTCGCTTCGGGCTGCCAGGCATTCGGGCACCACGAGCTGCTGGGCGCACTGCGCGCCTTCGGGCTGGTGCAGCCGCCCCTGCTCACCGTGCAGAACTGACGCGCAGCGCGATCCACGGCAGCGACAGACACAGCGGAGCGAACATGCGGTTGACCGACTATCTCGACAAGGGGGCGCAGCTGGGCCCCGATGCGCCCTGCCTCGCGATGGGCGAGGACACCTGGAGCTACGCCCGGGTTCAGGCCTGGAGCCACCGCGTGGGCCGCGCGCTGCAGGACTCGGGCATCGCGCCCGGGGCCAAGGTGGCGGTGCTCTCGGGCAACGACGCCACGGCCTTCGCCTGCGTGTTCGGCATTGCGCGTGCCGCCGCCGTCTGGTGTCCGGTCAATCCGCGCAACGAGGTTGCGGAGAACCGACACGTGCTGGAGGCCTTCGACTGCGAGTGCCTCTTCTTCCATAGCGCCTACGCCGCCATGGCGGAGCAGATGCACGCGCAGTTGCCCCATCTGAAGCTCTGGATCTGCCTGGACCGCGAACTGCCCTTCGCGCGCTCCCTGCCGGCATGGCTGGAGGGCGTGGACGACGCGCCGCTGGAAGTGCCGTCGCGTGACGACCTGGCCATGATCGCCGGCACCGGCGGCACGACCGGCGCACCGAAGGGCGTGATGCTCTCGGGCCGCAACCTGGAGACGATGACGGCGCTCACGCTGATGGGCTACCCCTTCGCAGGGCGCCCCGTCTATCTGGCCCTGGCGCCGCTCACCCACGCCGCGGGCGTGCTGTGCTTTCCCATCATGGCGCTGGGAGGGCGCATCGTGGTGATGCCGCGGCCCGACCTGGGAGAATTCCTCGCGCTCATCGAACGCCACCGCGTCACGCACACCTTTCTGCCGCCGACGCTGATCTACATGCTGCTGGCGCACGAAGCCCTGGCCACCACGCGGCTCGATTCGCTGCAGTGCTTCTGGTACGGCGCCGCGCCCATCTCGCCGGCGCGGCTCGAAGAGGCCCTGCAGCGGATCGGCCCGGTGATGGCGCAGCTTTTCGGCCAGACCGAGGCGCCGATGATGATCTCCTCCATGGCGCCCAGGGACCATTTCCATGCCGACGGCAGCATCGCGCGCGAGCGGCTGGCCAGCGCCGGCAGGCCCGGCCCGCTGGTGCAGGTGGCCACCCTGGATGCGCAAGGCCACCCCCTGCCGCGCGGCGAGACCGGCGAGATCGCGGTGCGCAGCTCGCTGGTCATGTTGGGCTACTACAAGAACCCGCAGGCCACCGCCGAGGCGTCGTCGCACGGCTGGCACCGCACGGGCGACATCGGGCGCATCGATGCAGACGGCTTCCTCTACATCGTGGACCGCGCCAAGGACATGATCATCACCGGTGGATTCAACGTCTATTCCGTCGAGGTGGAACAGGCGCTGCTGCAGCACCCCGACGTGCACGAATGCGCGGTGGTCGGCCTGCCCGATGAAAAGTGGGGTGAACGCGTGGTGGCGGTGGTCCAGCCGCAGGCCGGCGCAGCGCCGGATGCGGTCGGGCTGCAGACCTTCGTGAAGGCACGCATCGGCAGCGTGAAGGCCCCCAAGCAGGTGGAGCTGTGGACCGACCTGCCCCGCTCCAAGGTGGGCAAGGTGCTGAAGAAAGAAGTCCGCGCCACCCTGCTGCAAAACGTCACGACAACGAAGGAGACTTCCCGATGAGCGACAAAGCCTGTGTGGCCGGGGTGGGCATGATCGCCTTCACCAAACCCGGCGCGAACGCCCCCTATCCGCAGATGGCGGCCGAGGCCGTGCAGCAGGCCCTGGCCGACGCCGGCATCGATTACCGCGACGTGCAGCAGGCCTATGCAGGCTATGTGTACGGCGATTCGACCGCAGGCCAGCGCGCGCTCTACGGAGTGGGCATGAGCGGCATCCCCATCGTCAACGTGAACAACAACTGCGCGACCGGCTCCACCGCCCTCTTCCTGGCCCGCCAGGCAGTCGCCTCGGGCGCGGCCGACTGCGTGCTGGCGCTGGGCTTCGAGCAGATGAGCCCGGGCGCGCTCGCCACGGTGTTCCACGACCGGCCCAGCCCGTTCGATCTCTTCGACCAGGAGGCTAGCGCGCTGGTGGACGCGCAGGATCTGCCGCTGGCGCTGCGCTACTTCGGCGGCGCGGGCCAGGCGCACATGCGGCGCTGGGGCACGCCGCTGTCAACCTTCGCCAAGGTGCGCGCCAAGGCCAGCCGCCATGCGGCGCGCAATCCGCTGGCTCTGCTGCGCAAGGAACTAAGCGTGGAGGACGTGCTGAACGCCACCATACTCTGGCCCGGCGTGCTCACGCGGCTGATGGCCTGCCCACCCACCTGCGGCGCGGCGGCGGCCGTGCTGGTGTCCGAACCGTTCGCGCGCCAGCACGGCCTGCGTACCGGCGTGCGCATCGCCGCGCAGGCCATGACCACCGACACACCCGAGAGCCTGCAAAGCCACGACATGATGCAGGTCGTCGGCTACGGCATGGCCCGCAACGCGGCGCAACAGGTGTACGAGCGCGCGGGCATCGGACCCGAGGACATCGACGTGGTCGAACTGCACGACTGTTTCGCGCAGAACGAAGTCATCAGCTACGAAGCCCTGGGCCTGTGTCCCGAGGGTGGCGCCGAGGCCTTCGTGGATTCAGGCGACAACACCTACGGCGGCCGCGTGGTGACCAACCCGTCGGGCGGCCTGCTCTCCAAAGGCCACCCGCTGGGCGCGACCGGCCTGGCGCAATGCTACGAACTCACGCACCAGTTGCGCGGCAACGCCGGAGACCGCCAGGTGGTAGGCGCACGGCATGCGCTGCAGCACAACCTGGGGCTGGGCGGGGCCTGCGTGGTGACGCTGTACGAGGCCGCCTGAGGCGCTCGCCCCGACCGCCGCGAGGCATGCTCTGCACGAATCGCGCGCCGGCGAGCGCTGCGGTCATGCGGAGTCGCCGGAGGCGAAGCGCAGTGGACAGCCCGCCCATCCATAAGCGCCGCGATGCCGCGCACCGCCCGGCTCTGACGCTTTTCCCGACCAGCCCCTAGAGGCTACGTGCGCATCGCCGATCGAGCGGACGCGTCGGCGGCGCCATCGCGCAGACCGATTGGTTATCGCAGCGCGTGAAAAAACGATTGGTCCCGCCGCAGCAACTTCCCTAGGATGAGCTCGCCAACTCGCCGGATGAGCGAGAAGCAACAGGATCCGCCCAGCCAGGGCCGCCCTTCTTCGGAAAGGAGGTCAGGTGCGCGGAGCTTCAAGGGGAGGGCTTTCACACGGTATCCGGAACGCATCCAGGACCGACTGCCTGCCCCCTTGTTCTACAACACATGGAGACAGGAGTTCACACGTGAAGAAATATCAGAAAGCCATTCGGGCAGTTCTTGCGGCCGCCGCCTTGGCCGCATCCTTCGGCGCTGCGCAGGCGCAATCCGGGGGCTACCTGCTGGTGCATTTCACCGGCGAGTCGGAATCCGGCGAGCAGACCTACATGTCGGTGAGCACCGACGGAATGCACTGGACGGACCTGAACAACAGCCAGCCCGTCCTCCGGTCCACCGTGGGAGAGAAGGGTGTGCGGGACCATTCCATCGTGCGTTCGCCCGACGGCAGCAAATACTGGATCCTCGCCACGGATCTGCGCATCGCGAGCGGCAAGGGCTGGGATACGGCCATGCACCGGGGCAGCACCAAGCTCGTCATCTGGGAGTCCTCCGACCTGGTGCATTGGTCCGCGCCGCGCCTGGCCGACGTGGCCGGCGCCATTCCGAACGCGGGCTGCGCCTGGGCGCCCGAAGCCATCTGGGATCCGGAATCCAACGCCTACATCGTGTACTGGACCACCATCTCGCCGCGCGACGGCAAGGACAAGCCCCGCATCTACTACGCCAAGACCACCGACTTCGTGACCTTCACGTCGCCCCAGCTGTACATCGAGCGGCCGGGCGACCAATCCATCATCGACACGCAGATCCTCGAAGTGGCGGGCAGCGTGGGCGGGTACAAATACGTGCGCGCTTCCGGCGATGGCCAGATCACGCTGGAAGGCAGCCAGTCGATACTGGGCTCGTGGACGACCATCGGCGATCTGTCGCAGGTGGGCCTGACGGGCCAGATGGTCGAAGGCCCCATCCTCTTCAAGTTCAACGGCGAGACCAAGTGGGGCCTGTGGGTCGATCAATATGCATCGGGCAAGGGCTACCTGCCGCTGACATCGATCAACATGGGCAGCGCGCAGAACTGGCAGAAAGCGCCGGACGGCTCGTACAACCTGGGCGCGAGCCACAAGCGCCACGGCGGCATTCTGCCCCTGAGCGACGCGGAGCTGAATCGCCTGACGACGCAGTGGGGCGGCGCCACCCCCATCAACCGCATCCAGTCCAGCAACTTCCCCGACCGGTACGTGCGCCACGCCAATTTCACGTCGGTACGCATCGACGCGAATGTCTCGCCCGAGGACGATTCGAAATTCCGCCTCGTCAAGGGACTGGCCGACAACGCCGGCTACGTTTCCTTCGCTTCGGTCAACCAGCCCGGCTACTACCTGCGCCACAAGAATTTCGGGTTCGAGCTCGCTCCGTATGACGGATCGCCCCAGTTCGCAGCCGATGCCACCTTCGCCGAGGTACCCGGCCTGGCCGACAGCACGGGCAGCTCCTTCCGGGCCTACAGCCAGCCGAACTACTACATTCGCCACTACGCCTACCAGTTGCGCCTGGACACCATCGGCGACGCGACCGCGCGCAGCGACGCGACGTTCCGCGTCACCGATTGAGGCAAAGCCCCCCGGGATCAGCCGGGGCGCCGCATGTCGCAGCGCGGCGGCATCGCCGACTGCTCCGCGGCGATGCGCCGCACCACGCGGAACCCGTAGCCCGAGCCCTCCACGTCGAACGGCACGCCCGGCGTGCCGGCCCGCTCCATCACGCCGACGACCAGCGGCTGCTGGAACTGGTGGTCGGCCGCGCGCATCGTGCCGCCCTGCCCAGCCAGCTGCACGCGCGATGTTTCCATCGCGCGGGCGACGGCGGTGGTGTCAGTGGTGCCGGCCCGCTCCATCGATTCGGCGAGCGATTCGACCATGAGCTGCATGCGCATGTGCACGTAGTCGTCGGCGGGGCTGGGGAAGCGCTGGCGGAAGGAGCGGTAGAAGGCCTCGCTCTCCTTCGAGGGCACGTTGGGCAGCCAGTCGGCCACCGCCACCACCTTGCCCACGCCCGCATCGCCCAGCGCCGCGGGCGCGCCCAGGGCGTTGCCGTAGAACGTATAGAAGGTGCCGGCATAGCCCACCTCGCGCGCGGCCTTCACCAGCAGCGTGAGGTCGTTGCCCCAGTTGCCGGTGATCACGGCCTGCGCGCCACTCGCCTGGATCTTCACCGCATAGGGAGCGAAGTCCTTCACGCGGCCCACGGGGTGCAGCTCCTCGCCGAGGATCTTCACGTCGGGGCGCTGCGCTGCCAGCTGGCGCCGCGCCTCGCGCAGCACGGCCTGGCCGAAGCTGTAGTCCTGCCCGATGAGATAGACGCCCTGCAGGCCCTTGTCCGCACGGATCACCTCCATCAGGGCAGCCATGCGCATGTCGGCATGGGCATCGAAGCGGAAGTGCCAGAAGCTGCACTTCTCGTTGGTCAGGATGGGATCGACGGCCGAATAGTTGAGGAACAGCACGCGCCGCGCGGGATCGCGCTCGTTGTGCTTGTTGATGGCCTCGATCAGCACCGCCGCCGTGGCCGACGAATTGCCCTGTAGCACGACGCGCGCGCCGGCATCGATGGCGGCACGCAGGGCCGAGAGCGCCTCCTCGTTCTGGCCCTTGCTGTCGTAGCGCTCCAGCACCAGCGGGCGTGCGCCGCCGGCCGCAGCGGGCAGCCGCACGCCGCCGCGGGCGTTGACGCGTTCGGTGGCCCAGAGCACGTTGCGGAACACCGCCTCGCCCGTGTTGGCGAAGGGGCCCGAGAGGCTTTCGATCAGGGCGATCCTGATGGGCGCACCGGCACCGTTCGCAGGCGGGGCGGCACGAGCCAGGCCGCCCGCGGCGGCCGACAGCGCCGCCAGGACGCCGGCCTGGCAGGCAAGGCGGCGAGAGAAAAAAGTCGTCATGTGAGTGAAACGCACCGGATACGGCGGAAAAGAACCGGAGGCCGCTGCACCGCGCACGGGCCGGGACATGCGGGCGGACATCGGCGCGCTAGGCGGCAGCGGCCCGGAGAAAAGCGGCGCAGTGTAGCCGCGCGGCGCGAAGGCTCAGGGCCGCGCCGTGGCGGCAGCAGGGGACGTGGCGGCGGAGTCGGCGGGCCAGGCCGGGGTGGCGAGGGCCGGCAGCGGCATGTCCGCGGTGCCGGACGCCGTGGCGGGGGATGCCGGAGGCGCTGCCGCAGGCGCTGCAGCGGCCGGATCGGCTGCGCTGACGGGCCCGGCAGGCTGGGCCGGCTGCACCGGCTGCGCCGCAGGCAGCGAGCGCTCCTGCAGCTGCGGCTGCGGACGCACCAGCATGGGTGTGGCGCTTTCCGGGGCCGGAGCGGGCGGCGGCTGCACGAAACGGCCGAAGAGTTCGAAGAAGCGTTCGTAGAAGCGCTTGTCGTTGACGGTCTCGCTGCCCACCTTGACCAGGGTGTCGTCCGATGCGGACACGGGCAGCGACAGCGAGCCCAGCGCGCCGACGCCCAGCGATGCGGAGTTGTTGATCTTCTTGATGACGTAGCGGTCCTGCAGCGCGCTGGCGAAGGCGGCGGTGCGCTGGCCTTCGGGCCCTTCGGGCGCGCAGACCACGCGCATCTCCACTTCGTAATGGGTATCGACGGAGGGCTGGAAATACTTGCGGCCCGCCACCAACTCGTCGGTGGCGGTGTTCACCAGGTAGCCCTGGCTCAGCAGAGCCCGGCGCGCGGCTTCGCAGGCCTGGGCCTTGGGCGCATTGATGTGGCGGGTGTGGATGCTGACGCTCTCGAAATCGTCGGGATCGAACCGGGGCCCGCCTGCCAGGCTGGGCATGGAGTCGGACATGCCGGAACAGCCGGACAGCAGCACGCAGGCGATGGCGGCTGCGGCGGGCAGCGCAGCCGATGGGCGGAGGTAATGGGGATGACGGAGACGTAGCGTGGGATGCATGGGCATGGGTTCCGGTCGGATCGGCCATTGTGCCGACGCTCAGGTCTCCCCTGAGTGAGCAGGCGTACAGCCCGTGCCGGCAATGCACGTCAGAGTGCGCCGACAGCCCGGGGTTCAACCGGCTGCCCGGCCATCGTTCCGGCAGGCTCTTGAAATGCTCCGAGGCGGTCGCATGTTCGATGCAAGCGGCAGACAAGTTCATGCAAAAGATGGCAAGAACAAACAAGATCCGCCAACCACCATCAACTGGAGTCAATATGATTTTCACCCCCGTCATCCGCCGCGCTTCTTTCCACACCCCTCGTGCCGCCGATCTGGCGCTTCAGCGCTTCCTGCACAACACCCTCTCCACGCCCCGGCAAACCGCAACTCAGGTCACGCAGGACGACAAGGCCGTCACCCTGCAGATCGACGTGCCCGGCCTCTCGCGAGAGCAGCTGGCCATCACGCTCGAAGGCAACCAGGTCCGCCTGTCCAGCGTGGAAGGCGCACCCCGCCAGGTGCAGCGCGCCTGGGAGCTGGCCGAAGAGATCGACGCGGCAGCCAGCTCCGCCAAGCTCGAGAACGGCGTGCTCACCCTGGTGCTGGCCAAGGTCGCGCCCGCCAGCCGCGCCACGCAGTTGCCCATCGCCTGAACGCGGCGCATCGCACTCCCTGCACAAGGTGGCTCCGGCCACCTTTTTTATTGGGCGCCAGGGCGACCCCGGGCAGCGCACTGCCCTGGTGCATCACCCGGGCACCGCACTGGCACGGCCATTGCTTCATAGCTCGCATCGCCGGCTCGTTTCCAAGGACGGAAGCGCAGCCGGCCAGGACGAAGGCGTCCCCACGGGTGTCGTGCCATTTCTTTGGAATACAAAGAAGAAGGCCGGGCTCCCCGTGTGGGCGCCTTTTCTTTTTTGGCGTGGGGCCAGCGTGCTGGCGGCCCCGACCTGGAGTGGCGACGATGGACAAACCCCGGCTGGTGATGGTGGGCAACGGCATGGCCGGCGTGCGCACGCTCGAAGAGCTGCTGAAGATCGCGCCCGGCCTCCACGACATCACGGTGTTCGGCGCCGAGCCTCACCCGAACTACAACCGCATCCTGCTCTCGCCCGTGCTGGCGGGAGAGCAGACGCTGGACGAGATCGTCCTCAACGGCTGGGACTGGTATGCGCAGCACGGCATCACCCTGCACGCCGGCTGCACCGTGACCGAGGTGGACCGCGGCCGCCGCCTGGTGCATGCCACCAACGCGGCAGGCGAGACGGTGAGCGCGCCCTACGACCGGCTGATCCTGGCGACCGGCTCCCAGCCCTTCATGCTGCCGGTGCCCGGCGCCCGGCTGGACGGCGTGCTGGCATACCGCGACATCGCAGACACCCAGGCCATGATCGACGCCGCCGCCCGCTACCGGCAGGCGGTGGTGATCGGCGGCGGCCTGCTGGGGCTGGAGGCGGCCAACGGCCTGATGAAGCGCGGCATGGAGGTGACCGTGGTGCATGTGGGCGACTGGCTGCTGGAACGCCAGCTCGATGCCGCCGCCGCCGGCCTGCTGCAGGGCGCGCTGGAGCGGCGCGGCCTGCGCTTTTTGCTGCGGGCCCAGACCGAGGCGCTGCTGGGCGATGCCGATGAGGAAGGCCGGTCCGGCCGCGTGCGCGCCGTGCGCTTCAAGGACGGCAGCGAGATCCCTGCACAGCTGGTGGTGATGGCCGTGGGCATCCGCCCCGACACGCGGCTGGCAGAGCGCATGCGCCTGCACGTGAACCGGGGCATCGTCGTCACCGACACGCTGCAGACCGTGACCGACCCGCGCATCTACGCCGTGGGCGAATGCGCAGCGCACCGGGGCGTCGCCTACGGACTGGTGGCGCCGCTGTTCGAGCAGGCCCAGGTGCTGGCCGACCACCTGGCGCAGCAGGGCATAGGGCGCTACCAGGGCTCGCTGGTCTCCACCAAGCTCAAGGTCACGGGCATAGACCTCTTCAGCGCGGGCGATTTCCAGGGCGGCGAAGGCACGGAAGAGATCGTGCTGAGCGACCCGGCCGGAGGCATCTACAAGAAGCTGGTGCTCAAGGACGACCGGCTGGTGGGCGCCTGCCTCTACGGCGACACGGCCGACGGCCCCTGGTACTGGCGCCTGCTGCGCGCGGGCATGGCGGTGGACGAAGTCCGCGACCTGCTGATGTTCGGCGATGCGCAGGCCACCGCGCCATCGCCGCAAGAAGCATAGCTTCAGGCGCGCATTCCGCCTGGACCGCCCTCTCAAAGCATTCCAACACCCCGCACAAGAGCCGTTACCCGCATGCTGCAAGCCACCCGTTCCACCTGCCCCTACTGCGGCGTCGGCTGCGGCGTCCTCATCGAGACCGACGGCCAGGCCATCACCGGCGTGCGCGGCGACCCGGACCACCCGGCCAACTTCGGCCGGCTCTGCACCAAGGGCTCGACGCTGCACCTTACCGCCGCCAGCGCGGTCACGCTGCAGACGCGGCTGCTCCAGCCCCAGCGCCGCAGCCGGCGCGGCGGCCCGCTGGAGGCGCTGGCATGGGACGCAGCCCTGGACGCCGCAGCCCAGGCCTTCGGCGACGTGATCGAGCGCCACGGCCCCGATGCCGTGGGCTTCTACGTCTCGGGCCAGCTGCTGACCGAGGACTACTACGTCTTCAACAAGCTGGCCAAGGGCCTGGTCGGCACCAACAACATCGACACCAATTCGCGCCTGTGCATGAGCAGCGCGGTGGCCGGCTACAAGGCCACGCTGGGCGCCGACGCGCCGCCCGCCTGCTACGGCGACGTGGACCATGCGCAGTGCCTCTTCATCGTGGGCAGCAACGCGGCCTGGGCCCACCCCATCCTGTTCCGCCGCATCGAGGCCGCCCGCGCCGCCAACCCGGGCATGAAGATGATCGTGGCCGACCCGCGCCGCACCGACACCGCCGGCTCGGCCGACCTGTTCCTGCCACTCCTGCCCGGCACCGACGTGATGCTGTTCAACGCCATGCTGCACGTGATGCTGCAGGAAGGCTGGGTGGACCACGGCTACATCGCCCGCCACACCAGCGGCTTCGCGGCGCTGCAAGCGCTGGTGCAGGACTGCACGCCCGCGCGCGCCGCCGAGGTCTGCGGACTGCCGCAGGAAGACATCGTCACCGCCGCGCGCTGGTTCGCGGGCGTGGAGCACGGCGGCGGCGGCAGCACGCCGCAGCCACGCAGCCCCACGCTCAGCCTCTACTGCCAGGGCCTGAACCAGAGCAGCAGCGGCACGGCCAAGAACGCCGCGCTCATCAATTTGCACCTGGCCTGCGGGCAGATCGGCCGGGCGGGCGCGGGGCCCTTCTCTCTCACCGGCCAGCCCAACGCCATGGGCGGGCGCGAGGTGGGGGGCCTGGCCAACCTGCTGTCCGCCCACCGCGACCTGGGCAATGCGCAGCACCGCGCCGAGGTCGCCGCGCTCTGGGGCGTGGCCGACGTGCCCGCCCGCCCCGGCAAGACGGCGGTGGAGATGTTCCAGGCCGCCGCCGACGGCGAGATCCGCGCGCTCTGGATCGCCTGCACCAACCCGGCCCAGAGCATGCCCGACCAGGCCACCGTGCGCCGCGCCCTGGAGCGGGCCGAATTCGTCGTGGTGCAGGAAGCCTTCACCACTACCGCCACCTGCGAATACGCCGATCTGCTGCTGCCCGCCACCACCTGGGGCGAGAAGACCGGCACCGTCACCAACAGCGAGCGCCGCATCTCCCGCGTGCGCCCGGCCGTGGCCGCCCCAGGCCAGGCCCGGCACGACTGGCAGGCCGCCGTGCAGTTCGCGCGCCGGCTCGAAGCGCGGCTGCGCCCCGGCGCGCCCACGCTCTTCCCCTACGCCGCCGAACCGGCCGACGCCGACGCGGGCGCCGAAGCCATCTGGAACGAGCACCGCGAAAGCACGCGCGGGCGCGACCTGGACATCACAGGCCTCTCCTGGCGCATGCTGGAAGAGCGCGGCCCCCAGCAGTGGCCGCTTCCCGAGGGCGCCGCCGCTGGCCGCGAACGCCTCTACGAAGACGGCACCTTTCCCACGCCCGACGGCCGCGCGCGCTTCGCCGCCCAGGCCTGGCAGCCGCTGGCCGAGCCGCCCGCATCCGCCTACCCCTTCAGCCTGACCACCGGCCGGCTGCGCGACCAGTGGCACGGCATGAGCCGCACCGGCACGCTGGGCCGCCTGTTCGGCCATGTGCCCGAGCCCAGCCTGCAGATGCATCCGGACGACATGGCGCGCCAGGGCCTGGCGGGCGGCGAGCTGGTCCAGGTCGCGTCCAGGCGCGGTTCCATCATCGTTCCGGTGCAGCCCGACCCGACGCTGGCGCTGCGGCAGGTCTTCATGGCCATGCACTGGGGCAGCGAATACCTGGGCGGGCGCTCCGCCACCGGCGAGCCGCTGGCGGGCGTGAACGCGCTGACCACCTCGGCCTTCTGCCCCACGTCCAAGCAGCCCGAACTCAAGCATGCCGCCGTCGCGGTCGCCAAGGCCGCGCTGCCCTGGAACCTGCTGGCCCTGGCCTGGCTGCCCGAGGGCGACGCGCTGGCCGTGCGCCAGCAACTGGCCGCCCTGATGCGCGAACTGCCCTTCGCCAGCTGCGTGCCCTTCGCCTCCGCGGCCGCGGACGGCGTGCCGCCCCGCACCGGCGTGCTGCTGCGCGGTGCCGCGCACGAGGCGCCTGCGGCCGAATTGCTGGCGCGCATCGAAGCCCTGCTGGGCCTGCAAGCCCATGACACCGTGCGCTACCAGGACCGCGCGCGCGGCCAGCACCGCAGCGCACGCCTGGCGCGCGGAGCGGACGGCAGCGCCACGCTGCAGGCCGTGCTGCTGGGCGGCGACACGCGCTCGGGCGGCTGGCTGCGCACCGTGCTGCAGGAAGAGCTGCCCGCGCAGGCCTATGGCCGCCTGCTGCTGGTGCCCAGCGCCACGCCGCCCGTGGCCGTGCAGTCGCGCGGCAAGCCGGTATGCGTCTGCCTCGGCGTGACCGACGCAGCCATCGCAGCGCAGCTGGCCTGCTGCCAGGGCAGCGATGCGGAACGCCTGGCGCAGCTGCAGGGCGCCTTGCGCTGCGGCACGCAGTGCGGCTCCTGCGTGCCCGAACTCAAGCGCATGGTGCGCGCCAGCACGGTGGCCTGCGCCGAGGCCGCGGCGGCCGCGTGAAGAAGACACGATGGCAGGTCGGCATATAACGGACGGTTATCTGACCTGCGGGACAATCACCGGCTCGCCAGGCGCACAGGCTGCCCGGCGCGCCAGCGTTTCCCATTCACTTTTTCCCGCACCTTTCTTCTTTCCAGCCAAGCCGACATGGGCATCAGCCAATACATCAAGGAAATCGGCCGCGGCGCACGCGGCGCCAAGGCCATAGACCGCGCGCAGGCCACCGACCTGCTGGGTCAGGTGCTCGACGGCCAGGCCACGGATCTGGAGATCGGCGCCTTCTGCATCGCCATGCGCATCAAGGGCGAGACCGCCGAAGAGATGTGCGGCTTCCTCGACGCCGTGCATGCGCGCCTGGCCCTCGTGCCGTCCAGCGGCACCGCCCCGCTCATCGTGCTGCCCAGCTACAACGGCGCCCGCAAGCTGCCGGTGCTCACGCCCCTGCTGGCCCTGCTGCTGGCCCGCGAAGGCCTTCCGGTGCTGCTGCACGGCATGCGCACCGAGGCGCGCCGCATCCTGGCCTCCGACGTGCTCGAAGCCCTGGGGATCCCCGCGCTCGCCGCCCCTGGCAAAGTGGCGCCGGGCAGCGTGGCCCATCTGCCCACCGGCTGCCTGCACCCGGGCCTGGCCCGCCTGCTGGCCGCGCGCGAAGTGATCGGCCTGCGCAACCCCGGCCACAGCGTGGCCAAGCTCATGAACCCCTGCGCGGGCCCGGCAGTGGTGGTCACCAGCTACACCCATCCCGAATACTTCGACATGCTCTGCACCACCTTCACGCAGATGGGCATGCATGCACTGCTATCGCGCGGGCTGGAGGGCGAAGTCGCCGCCGACCCGCGCCGCACGCCGCGCTACGACGCCTTCGTCGCCGGCGCCCACCAGCTGCTGGAAGAGCAGCAGCCCGGCACCGCCGGCGAGGTGCCCGGCCTGCCGGCGGAGATCGACGTGCAGACCACCGCCGATTACACCCGCCGCGTGATGGCAGGCGATCTGCCAGTGCCGGCCGCGCTGGCTCGGCAGGTGGAACACATCTTGCGTTTGAGCACCCAAATCACCACGGAGACCCACCCATGACCGGCCCCCACCCCACGTTCCCCCCCAACGGCAGCAGCGCCGCCCTGCGCGGCCGCTGCACGCTGGTGGGCGCCGGCCCCGGCGACCCCGAACTGCTGACGCTCAAGGCGCTCAAGGCCATCCAGGCCGCGACCGTGCTGCTGGTCGATGACCTGGTGAGCGACGAAGTCCTGGCCCATGCCGCGCCCACGGCACGCATCGTCCACGTGGGCAAGCGCGGCGGCTGCAAGAGCACGCCGCAGGCCTTCATCGAGAAGCTCATGGTCATGGCCGTGAACGAGGGCGAGAACGTGGTGCGCCTCAAGGGCGGCGACCCGTTCATCTTCGGCCGGGGTGGCGAAGAGGTGGAGCACCTGCGCGCCGCCGGCATCGAGGTCGCCGTCGTCAACGGCATCACCGCCGGCCTGGCCGGCATGACGCTGCTGGGCACGCCCCTCACCCACCGCGAACATGCGCACGGCGTGATCTTCGTCACCGGCCACGCCAAGCCCGGCGACACGGGCACCGACTGGCGCCAGCTGGCCGCCACCGCCCGCGCGGCCCGGCTCACCCTGGTCATCTACATGGGCGTGAGCAGCGCCCAGCACATCCAGGACGAGCTGCTGACCGGCCTGCCCGCCCACACCCCGGTCGTCGTGATCCAGCACGTGAGCCTGCCCTGCCAGCGCCATGCGCTCACCACCCTGGGCGAGCTGCACGCCACCATCGAGCGCGAACAGCTCGCCAGCCCCTCGGTCATCGTGATCGGCGACGTGGTCAGCGGCGTGGCCGCCGCCACGCAAGGATGGGCGGAGGCTGCAGCCCCCGCAGCCGTCGCACCGCCGCCGCTGCGGCACGCGGGCTGACAAGCAGCTGTTGGCGGCCTGGCGTTCAGCCGGGCACGCCTGCCTGGTCGGCGGCTTCCAGCCGCACCTGGTCGAAACGCGCAGCCAGTTCCCGGCGCAGTTCCTTACGCATCAGCGCGGCGGACCAGCGGCGGCGCTCGTCAGGCGTGGAAGGCGAGAGCGGCCGCACGGCCGTGGGCTTGCGTTCCTCGTCCACCGCCACCATGGTGAAGAAGCAGCTGTTCACATGGCGCACCACCTGGGTGCGGATATCTTCGGCCACCACCTTCACGCCGATCTCCATCGACGAGGTGCCGGTGTAGTTCACGCTGGCCAGGAAGCTGACCAGCTCGCCCACGTGGATGGGTTGCAGGAACGTCACCTGGTCCACGCTCAGCGTGACCGCATAGCAGCCCGAATAGCGCGCTGCGCAGGCATAGGCCACCTGGTCGAGCAGCTTGAGCACCGCGCCCCCATGCACGTTGCCCGAAAAGTTGGCCATGTCGGGAGACATCAGCACGGTCATGCTGAGCTGGTGCGCGGGTAGGGTCGTGGTCATGCATCGATTTTAGGAGCGCCCGAGCTGCGGGCAGAGCCGATGAGGCCACCTCGCTACACTCGCGCCCATTCTTTTAACGACAGGGGGGCCCCGACATATGCTGGACAAACTCAACGACTTCACGCAGAGCCACGGAAGCCTGCGGCCCGGCCGGGGGCTCATCACCGGGGTGATCGCACTGTCGCTGGGCATCCTGTGCCTGCTGGGCGTCATCGCCTTCCACTTTCCGCAGTACCTCACCACGCCGCAGCTGCGCAAGAGCTACAACGTGGACGTGATCCGCACCATCCTATTCGTGGCGCTGGTCGCGGCGGGCGGGCTGTCGCTGGTCAATATCGTGTTCAACCGCTCGCGCTGGCTGTCGTCGGCGGCCTTCCTGCTGGTGGTGTCGGCGGCCATGCTGGGCGGGCACAAGGTGCCGGTGCATGACTTCGCGGACGGTACGCCCTACATCGGGCTGGACTGGTTCATCCTCGACCTGCTGGGCAGCGCCCTGATCTTCATCTTCATCGAGAAGCTGTTCGCCCTACGGCGCGACCAGCCCATCTTCCGGCCCGAGTGGCAGTGCGACTTCCACCACTTCATCGTCAACCACATGGTGGTGGGCTTCGTGCTGCTGGCGACCAACCTGCTGGTCCACAAGCTGTTCGGCTGGGCCGCCAGCGACGGCGTGCGCGGCTGGGTGCAGGGGCTCAACTTCTGGGTGGCCCTCTTCCTCATCATCCTGGTGGCCGACCTGGTGCAGTACTGGACGCATCGCGCCTACCACGAGGTGCCGGTGCTCTGGCGCCTGCATGCCGTGCATCACAGCGTGAAAAGCATGGACTGGCTGGCGGGCTCGCGCCAGCACATCCTGGAGCTGCTCATCACCCGCACCCTGGTGCTCGCGCCCATCTACGTGCTGGGCTTTTCCAAGGAAGTGATCGACGCCTACATCGTCATCGTCGGCTTCCAGGCCGTCTTCAACCACGCCAACGTGAGCGTGCGGCTGGGCCCGCTGCGCTACGTACTGGTCACGCCCAACTTCCACCACTGGCACCACTCGCAGGACCAGGAGGCGCTGGACCGGAACTACGCCGCGCACTTCGCCTTCATCGACTACGCCTTCGGCACCGCCGTGAAGAGCACCAAGCTCTGGCCGCAGCAGTACGGCGTGCTGGGCGACTACGTGCCGAACGGCTTCGTGAAGCAGCTGAAGTTCCCCTTCACCTGGAAAGGCTGATGGACACCGCACCCACTTTCGACGCCGTCATCGTCGGCGCAGGCGCCGCCGGCCTCTTCTGCGCGGCGCAGGCCGGCCAGCGCGGCCTGAAGGTGCTGCTGATCGACCATGCCGAGAAGGTGGCGGAGAAGATCCGCATCTCGGGCGGTGGGCGCTGCAACTTCACCAACCGCGACCTGGACGTGCGCGCGCCGCACCGGCACTTCGTGGGCCAGAACCCGCAGTTCGCGCGCTCGGCGCTGTCGCGCTACACGCCGGCCGACTTCATCGCCTTGCTGGACCGGCACGGCGTGCCCCACCACGAAAAGCACAAGGGCCAGCTCTTCGCCGACCGTTCGGCCGAGGACATCATCCGCGTGCTGCTGGCCGAATGCGAGGCCGGCCGGGTCGAGCGCTGGCAGCCCTGCGGCGTCAGGAAAATAGCTTCTTCGGCCGCTGGCCCTGATGAAGCCAGCGCAGGCCGCTATCAAATCGATACCGACCGCGGCACGGTGCAGGCGCGCAGCCTGGTCATCGCCACGGGCGGCCTGTCCATCCCCAAGATCGGAGCGACGGACTTCGGCTACCGGCTGGCGCAGCAGTTCGGCATACCGCTGGTCGAGCGCCGGCCGGGCCTGGTGCCGCTCACCTTCGACGGCGACGCCTGGGCGCCGTACGCACAACTGGCCGGCCTGGCGCTGCCGGTGGAAATCTCGACAGGCCCGAAGAAGGCCCGCACCGCCTTCCTGGAAGACCTGCTCTTCACCCACCGCGGCCTCTCGGGCCCGGCGGTGCTGCAGATTTCCAGCTACTGGGAGCCGGGCACGCCACTGGCCATCGACCTGGCGCCCGGCACCGACCTGCCCGGCGCGCTGGCACAGGCCAAGGCGCGCTCGAAGAAGCTTATCGCCAACGAACTCGCCTCCCTGGTGCCCAGCCGCCTGGCCGACACCTGGGCCCAGCAGAGCACCGACTGGCAACGCCCCATCAACGAGGCCGCCGACAAGGCCCTGGCACGGCTGGCCGAGCGGCTCGCGCACTGGGAGCTGACGCCCACCGGCACCGAGGGCTACAGGAAAGCCGAAGTCACGCTGGGCGGCATCGACACGCGCGCCCTGTCGCAGCAGACCATGGAGGCCAGGGCCCAGCCCGGGCTGTACTTCATCGGCGAGGTGGTGGACATCACCGGCTGGCTGGGCGGCTACAACTTCCAGTGGGCCTGGGCCAGCGCCCATGCCTGCGCGCAGGCGCTGGCGGGCGCCTGAGCAGGGGGCGCTTCCACGCAGCCCTCCTGCTCCCACGCCCTCGTCAATCGCCCACCACATCGCGCCAGCGCGCCTGGCCCAGCCCATCGCGCAGCGCCACGGCACCGCGGGGCGTGACAGCCAGCGCACGCGTGGCCGTGCCGCGCAGCAGCCAGCCGCGCTCCAGGCAATGCCGGCAGATCAGCGCTCCCAGCCGCCCGGCGACGTGCATGCGTCGCTCGCTCCAGTCCAGGCAGGGGCGGCACACGGGCCGGCGCGATACGCCTTCGCTCTCTAGAGCCTCTGCCGCATCCAGATCCAGCAGCCGCGCCAGCACGCCGATGGCGCGGTCGGTCGCATGGCCGCCCTCATCGCTGTCGAACACGATGGCACCTTCTTCCAGGAAATGGTCGGCCAGCGCCACGCCCAGGCGGCCAGCCAGATGGTCGTAGCAAGTGCGGGCCATGCGCAATGCGGCATCGCGCGGGCCGGCCGCCACGGCAGGCTGCGGGACGGCCTGCGGCCGAACGGCGAACTGCATCAGCCCTTCGAGCAACTGCGCCACCTCGGCGCCGGCCAGGCCGTGGTAGCGATGGCGTCCCTGGCTGCGGACCGTCAGGAGGCCGGCCTCCGCCAGCAGCGCCAGGTGCCGGCTGGCGGTGGCCGGCGCGATGTGCGCAGCACCGGCCAGTTCGCGCGCGGTGAGCGAGCGCCCGTCCATGAGGGCGAGCAGCATGGCCGAGCGGGCGGGCTCGCCGACGAGCCCGGCCAAACGGGCGATCCGATTGGTATTCATGCGCCGGAGTGTGCCCCAGGGGGCGGCGGGCACGCTTCGCTCCGGAACGAAGCGTGGCCGCCGGCAACTGGCCTCCAATGCGCCGGGGGAATGCAGAACCCCGTCGTCAACCCACACCTGAGGAACACCCGCCATGGCCATCACCTGCTTCATCCGCTACCAGCTCGACCCCTTCCAGATCGACGCATTCCGCGACTACGCCGCGCACTGGGGCAGCATCATTCCGCGCTGCGGCGGCCACCTGCTGGGTTACTTCGTACCCCATGAAGGCACCAACGACGAGGCCTGGGGCCTCATCGCCTTCGACAGCCTGGCTGCCTACGAAGCCTACCGGGCCCGGCTGCGGACCGACCCGGAGGGCCGCGCTAACTTCGAGCGTGCGCAGCGCCAGCGCTTCATCCTGCGCGAGCAGCGCACTTTCACCGAAGTGGTGGAGGGCACGTTCCAGCGCCCCGCCCTGCCGCCGCATCCGCCGCTGTCGCCCTCTCTGCCGCAACCGGTGCAAGCGCACGCGGCCGGGAGAGCCGCCGACGGAGCTGCGGCATGATCGCCGTCATCTTCGAGGCCCTCCCCAGCCCGACAGCCCGGCGGCCCTACCTGGACACGGCCGCGGCGCTGCGCAGCGAGCTGGAGGGCATGGATGGCTTCATCTCCATCGAACGCTTCGAAAGCCTCAACCAGCCGGGCAAACTGCTGTCGCTCTCCTTCTGGCGCGACGAAGCCGCTGTGGCGCAGTGGCGCCAGCGCGAAAGCCACCGCCAGGCGCAGACCGCAGGCCGCACGGGCTGGCTTGCCGGCTACCGCCTGCGCGTGGCGGCCGTGCTGCGCGACTATGGTCTGCACGAGCGCGCAGAAGCGCCGGCCGACTCGCGAACGGTTCACGGCGATGCCTGCGGCGCCGGCAGCGGCAGGGCCAGCTGAGGCTCCGGCCACGCCGCCTGGCCGGCGTAGGCCCGCGCCCAGGCCTCCAGCTCGTCCACCGGCAGCGCGCGGCTGAAGTAGAAGCCCTGCAGCTCGTCGCACTCCAGCGCGCGCAGCGCCTGCAGCGTGGGCAGGTCCTCCACTCCTTCGGCGGTCACCTCCAGGCCCAGGGTGTGGCCCAGCGCGATGATGGCGCGGGTGATGGCCATGTCGGCCGAGCTGGTCAGCATGTCGCGCACGAAGGAGCGGTCCACCTTGAGCTTGTCGAGATCGAAGCGCTTGAGGTAGGCCAGGCTGGAATAGCCCGTGCCGAAGTCGTCGATGGCCAGCTGCACGCCCAGCGCCTTGAGCGCTTCCAGCTGCTGCTGGGCGATGCCGGCGTTTTCCATCAGCTGCGACTCGGTCAGTTCCAGCTCCAGCGCATGGGCCGGCATGCCGCTGCGGGCCAGCAGCTGGCGGATCTCTGGCACCAGCTGCGGGTCGGCCAGCTGCGCAGCCGAGAGGTTGACCGACACGGGCAGGCCCGCCAGCGGGGACGACGGAGCCGGCGCGCCCGCAGGCGATGCGCAGGAGTACGCCTGCCAGCGCTGCCACTGCAGGCAGGCCTGCTCCAGCACCCAGGCGCCGAGGGTACGGATCAGGCCCCCTTCTTCTGCGATGGAGATGAATTCGCCCGGCAGCACCAGGCCCAGCACCGGATGATTCCAGCGCACCAGCGCTTCCAGGCCCGTGAGCTGGCCATGGCGCGAGTCCACGCGCGGCTGGTAGTGCAGCACCAGCTCGCCGCGCTCGATCGCGTGGCGCAGCTGCTGCTCCAGCGCCTGCCGGGCCTGCACGCGCTGGTCGGTTTCCAGCGAATAGAGGCGCGCCATGTCGCGGCCTGCGGTCTTGGCCTCGTACATGGCGGCATCGGCCCGGCGCATGAGCTCGTCCAGATCGCCGCCATCGTCGGGAAAGACGGCGATGCCGACGCTGCACGACACATCGAGTTCGTTGCCTTCGACCAGATGGCTCTGGCGGATCAGCGGTATCAGCCGGCGCTCGACGGCCTGCAGCACGTCCTGCGGGCCCTCGACGTCACGCATGACCACCACGAATTCGTCGCCGCCCAGGCGGCTGACCGTGTCGCAGTGGCGCGTGGCCTGCGTCAGCCGTGCGGCGACCGAGCGCAGCAGGCCGTCGCCGACGTGGTGGCCCAGCGTGTCGTTGATGGACTTGAAGCGGTCCAGGTCGATGAAGAGCACGCCCACGCGCTCTCCAGTGACGGCGGCCTGCGACAGCGCGGCCTGCAGCCGCTGCACGCACAGCGAACGGTTGGGCAGCTCGGTCAGCACGTCGTGGTGCGCCAGGAACTGGATGCGCTCCTCGTTGCGCTTGCGGTCGGTGATGTCGATGGCGATGCCGATGTGGTTGACCACGGCACCGCCCTTGCCGCCTTCGCGCACGGCCGACACCATCAGCCAGGCCGGATAGGTCTCGCCCGAACGGCGGCGAAGCCGGACCTCGCCCTGCCAGGACTCCTTGTCCTGCAGGGTGTGGGCGATGACAGAGCCCAGGGGCGGATCGCCCGCGTCCTCCAGCAGGAAGGACAGGTCCTCGCCCAGCAGCTCGTAGAAATCGTAGTGCGTGCCGCGGCAGAAAGCCCGGTTCACGCTCAGGATGCGCTGGTCGGCCGACATGATGATGATGCCCTCGGACGAGGCCTCGAACACCTTGGCCCACAGCTCCAGGCGCTGCTCCATCACCTTCAGCACGTTGATGGGCGTGAAGGCCGTCAGCATGGCGTCGCGTCCCTGGAAGCGCAGGCGCCGCGCCGACAGCACGGCCCAGAGCGGTTCGGCGCTGCCCTTCCAGCGCACCTCGAATTCATCGACCACGCCCTGGTCCGCCATGCGCTGGAAGAAACGTGCCCGCACGCTGGGATCGAGGCCGCCGCGCCAGGGGTCGCGCAGTGTGCCGTTGAGCCAGGGCAGTGCCGGCTCGTTGGCGTGCAGGACCTCGTGCTCGGGCACCGAGGTGACCACCATCGGGATCGGAAAGGACTCCACCAGCTCGCGTTGCGCCTCGGCGGCACGGGCGCTGGCGGCCAGCTCCTGCTGCAGCACGCGCTCGCGGTCCAGCTGTTCCAGCATGCTGTTGAAGGCGGTCACCAGGCGGCCGATCTCGTCGCGGCTGCTCCACTGCGCGCGCAGGCTGTGGTCGCCGGTCTGGCGCACTTCGTCGGCCACGCGCGCGAGCTGCTGAAGCGGCTTGGCGATCTGCCGCGCCACCATCGTGACGATGCTCAGGATGCAGCCCAGCAGCAGCAGCGCCGTGCCCATGTGCAGCCACATGCGCGCGAAGAGGTCCTCCACGCGCGTCCGCAGCAGGCCTTCGAGCTGCAGCGTGCCCTGCTCCCAGGCGATCTGCAGATTGCCGAGCAGCTCCCGCTGGCGATCGGGCAGATCGGCCTGGGCCGCCTGCGTGGCGCCCTGGGCGATGGACTGCAGCAGGGCCTGGAAGCCGGCACCCGACGCGGCCAGCGCCTGCCGCTGCTGCGCCAGCGCCGCGCGCAGCGCGGGCGAGCCCGCGATGAAGGCCTGGTTGTAGTCCGAATCGATGCCGACCATGACCGCGTCCAGCCGGCCCGCCAGGGTCAGCAGCTCCGCCGATCGGTGCGTCGATGCGCCCGCCCGCGCCGGCTGGTTCAGGAAGCCCGCGATGTCGTGCGTCACCTGCAGCAGTTCCGGAAAGCGCAGCAGGATCAGCGACATCACGTAGTAGCTGTCCAGGTCCGGATCGAGGATGAGGTTGGACTGGTTGCCCACGGTCGTCAGCAATTCGCGGCCTTCGCGCAGCAGCCCTGCCCTCCCGGAATCGATGGGAGCAAGCTCCGCGCCCGGGGCGGGAACCGGATGCGGCTGGCGCAGCATGGCCTCGAAGCGCTGCGCGCCTTCGGCGGTCTTGAGCTGCGCGTCGTACTGCGCACGCACGCTTTCCAGCCGCTCCACCACCAGGGTGGGCGGCCGGCCCTCCTCGTGCAGGAAAGCATCGAGCAGGGCATCGCGCACCACCGACGCATAGGCCGTGCCCACGATTTCCTTGCGGGTGAAGTCGATGGCGATGAATTTCTCGTGGATGAGGATGCTCGACACGTAGATGACCGCCGTCAGGTCGAGCAGGTAGATGAGCATGAGCTTGCGGCCCACGCTGAGCCGGCCCAGCCAGCGGGAAACACGTTGCACGATGGACATGAAGCTTGAACCCCGATGCTGGAGCCTGGTGGTGGCAGCCATTGGAATGGGCGGAGGAAGGGGCCGGGAGAGAGACACGGCTTGGCCCCTTGGACGACACGATGCCTGACGATTGTTAATTGTTGCACCCGAAAGCAAAACGCAAGCCTGCACTGGCGACCGGCGCTGGTTTCGCCTTGCCGGCCCCGTCCATGGCTTGCGCTGCGCAGGCCTATCGCCCAAGCCGCAACACGGCTATAATCTCCGGCTTTGCTGGCAAACCCCGTCGGCCAATACTAGTTACAGACGGGGAATTTCGCCGCGTAAGGCTTTCAGGCCCGATCTCCTGGAAACCCTCTGCCGGCACACTTTGGAAAAAATTGAGCTAATGACCACCATTCGCGTTAAAGAGAACGAACCCTTCGACGTGGCGCTGCGCCGCTTCAAGCGCACCATCGAAAAGCTGGGCCTGCTGACCGACCTGCGCGCCCGCGAGTTCTACGAAAAGCCCACCGCAGAGCGCAAGCGCAAGAAGGCTGCCGCCGTCAAGCGCCACTACAAGCGCGTGCGCAGCATGCAGCTGCCCAAGAAGCTGTACTAAGCACAGCTCCGGCATCGTCCGCGCTGCTGACGGGCCGCAGACAAAACCCGCGCTAGGGACGCCAAGCGCGGGTTTTGTCGTTTTGGGGTCTGCAAAAAGCCCCTCCGGCTTCGTTGCAGCGCCTTGCCGTAGCGACACTACTGCCTGCGGCGCTGCGCCTCGCCGGAGGGCTTTGTGCAAACCCTTGCGCTCCGCCTGATCCATCAAATCAAAATACAAGGAAAGCCACCATGGGCCTCAAGGAACAGATCACCGAAGACATGAAGACCGCCATGCGCGCCAAGGACAGCGAGCGCCTGGGCACCATCCGCCTGCTGCAGGCCGCGATGAAGCAAAAGGAAGTCGATGAGCGCGCGACGCTGGACGACGCTGCCATCGTCGCCATCGTGGACAAGCTCATCAAGCAGCGCAAGGACTCCATCACGGCCTTCGAGGGCGCTGGCCGCCAGGACCTCGCCGACAAGGAGAAGTCCGAAATGGCCGTGCTGCAGGCCTACCTGCCCGAACGCATGTCGGCCGAGGAAGTGGCCGCCGCCGTCAAGGCTATCGTGGCCGAGCTGGGCGCCTCCGGCCCCGGCGACATGGGCAAGGTGATGGGCGCAGTCAAGGCGCAGCTGGCCGGCAAGGCCGACATGGGCCAGGTATCCGCCGCCGTGAAGGCCGCCCTGGCCGGCTAAAGCGAGGTCGCGAGGTCGCGAGGCCGCACCCGGCACCCCGCCGGGCGCATCGAACGCAGCAAGGCCGGCGCCCCGGAAACAGGGCGCCGGCCTTGCTGTTTCTGTTTGCGTTCCTTCTCCCTAGTCTCAGAACCCCTGGGAATCGCCGCGCACGGACTGCGCGACATATTCCTCCAGGAACTCCACGCAGACCCGCACCTTGGCGGAACGGTCCAGCCGTGTCGGATAGACCGCCCAGATGTTGGCCTCCTGCCGCCACTCTGGCAGCACGCGCACCAGGCGGCCCGACGCCAGCTCGTCGCCCACGTCCCACAGCGAGCGCAGCACGATGCCGCGCCCATCGACGGCCCACTGCACCGCCATCTCGCCGTTGTTGGCCGACAGCGGGCCGCGCACCTTCACCGTGTGCTCGGCCGATCCGCTGCGCAGCCGCCACACGCCGAAGGGATGGTCGCGCTCCTTGATGACCAGGCAATCGTGGGCGGACAGATCCGCCACCGTGCGCGGCACACCCTTGCGCTCCAGGTAAGCCGGCGCCGCGCAGAGCACGCGGTGGTTGCTGCCCAGCCGCCGGGCGATGAGATGGGGGGCGATCTCGTCGCCCACCCGCACGTCCAGATCGAAGCCCTCGCCCGCCACATCCACCAGCCGGTCGAACACCTCCAGCCTCACCTGCAGGGAGGGATGCCGCTCCACCAGGCTGGAGAGCGCCGGCGCCAGCACGCGCCGGCCGAAGCCGAAGCTGCAGCTCACGCGCAGCAGGCCGCGCGGCTCGCGGCGCGTGACGGCCACCTCCTGCATCAGCTGGTCCACGTCGTCCAGGATGCGCTGCGCCCAGTGGAAGACGCGCTCGCCCTCCTCCGTCACAGCGACGCGGCGCGTGGTGCGATGCAGCAGCTTGACGGCGAGGTCCTCTTCCAGCAGCCGGATGCGCTTGCTGACATAGGCCGGCGACACGCCCAGTTCCACGGCCGCATCGGCGAAGCTGGACTTGCGCGCCACCACGGTGAAGACGCGCAGGTCTTCCGAGGCGGGAAATTTATGCACGATCTGTGAACAATGAGACCACGGAGAGCCCATTGTATGAATGCGGATGCGGCACAACAATGCAGTCCATGCCGCCGGCTCCCGCACTCACGCACGGCCGGCCCACCGCCATAGGAGACGCCACCATGCAAGCCAAGACACACGCCACCACCACCGTCCGCATCGCGGTCATCGCCGGCGACGGCATCGGCAGGGAAGTCATGCCCGAGGGCCTGCGCGTGCTGCGCGCTGCGGCCGAGCGCTTCGGCATCGACCTGCAGACCACCGAGTTCGACTGGGCCCACTGCGACTACTACGCAGCCCACGGCCAGATGATGCCGGACGACTGGAAGGCCCAGCTCAAGGGCTTCGACGCGATCTACTTCGGCGCCGTGGGCTGGCCTGCCACCGTGCCCGACCATGTCTCGCTCTGGGGCTCGCTGCTCAAGTTCCGCCGCGAGTTCGATCAGTACATCAACCTGCGCCCCGTGCGCCTCTTCGAGGGCGTGCCCTGCCCGCTGGCCGGCAGGAAGCCCGGCGACATCGACTACTTCGTGGTGCGCGAGAACACCGAGGGCGAATACA
>CAJYHL010000016.1 GCA_913774625.1 uncultured Acidovorax sp. | reverse complement strand
CCACCGACCCCGCCCTGCCCTTCGCACCCCATGCCACGCTGGCCCGGGCGCTGCTGCCGCATGCGCTGGACACCGAAGGCGCGGCAGCGGGCGACGGCGCGCACGACATCGCCCATCAGCTGCGCGTATGGCGCAACGTGCAGCGCATAGCGGCTGCCGAAGGCGGCGATCTCGAACTGCTGCTCGCCGCGACGCTGCTGCACGACTGCGTGGGCGTCGAGAAAAATTCGCCCCTGCGCGCGCAGGCCTCCCGCCTTTCGGCGCACAAGGCCCGGGGCCTGCTGGCGGGGCTGGGCTGGGAGGCCGGCCGCGTGGAGGCCGCAGCGCACGCCATCGAGGCGCACAGCTACAGCGCCGCCATCGCGCCACGCAGCCTGGAAGCGCGCATCCTGCAGGACGCGGACCGGCTCGACGCCATCGGCCTGATCGGCGCGGCGCGCTGCTTCTACGTGGCCGGGCGCATGGGCCGCGCGCTGTACGACCCCGCCGACGCCCGCGCGCAGCAGCGCCCGCTGGACGATGGGCGCTTCACGCTGGACCACTTCCAGCGCAAGCTGTTCCAGCTGGCCTCGGGCTTCCAGACGGCGGAAGGGGCGCGGCTGGCGGCAGTGCGGCAGCAGCGGCTGCGCGACTTCTACGAAGGCTTCCTGGAAGAGATCGAGAAAGGCTAGCGGTGGGCATCGCGCGGGCAGGCCGCCCGTGCCCCAGCGGGGACGGCCCCGCTCAATGCAGCTTAAGCCGCCCCGAAACCCGCTTTTGCAGCAGCCGCGCCAGCGCCAGCACCACCGTCTTGCCCGTGCCCAGGATGGCGCGATGGTGGTTCAGGTGCAGCGAGATGTACATCCACTTGGCGATCAGGCCTTCGACGAAGAAGTTGCGCCCGCCCAGGCCGCCCATGAGGTTGCCCACGCCCTTGTTGTCCCCCAGCGAGACCAGCGAGCCGAAGTCCTTGTAGACGAAGGGCTCGGTCACCTCCTGCTCGCGCAGCAGCGCGCCCAGCACGTTCGCCAGATAGTCGGCCTGCTGGTGCGCGGCCTGGGCGCGGGCCGGCACGGTCTTGCCCTCTTCCCAGGGGCAGGCGGCGCAGTCGCCCAGGGCCAGCACATCGGGCGCCGAGGTGCGCAGGCGGTTGTCCACGACGAACTGGTTGAGGCGGTTCACCTCCAGCCCCAGACGGGCGTTGCCGTCGGCCGCCTTGATGCCTGCGGCCCAGACGATCAGGTCGGCCGGGATCTCGCCAGCGGGCGTGACCAGCGCGCCACGCCGGATCTCGGTCACGCGGGTGCCGGTCAGCACCTGCACCTGCTTGCGGCGCAGCGCCACTTCGGCCTGCGCGGAAATCTTCTCGGGCAGGCCGCCCAGGATGCGGTCGCCACCTTCCACCAGCGAGATGTCCAGCCGAAAGCGCTGGCTGCTGCCCAGGCTTTCCAGCAGCTCGGCGTGGGCTTCGAGCAGTTCGGCCGACAGCTCCACCCCGGTGGCCCCGGCGCCGACGATGGCGATGGACAGCGCCCGGCTGTCGGAGAACGAGGCCCGCGCGCAGGCGCCCAGCCAGTCGGCATGGAAGCGCTGCGCATCGCGCACGTTCTCCAGCAGGTAAGCGTGCTCGATGCCCGGCGTGCCGAAGGCATTGGAGCCGCTGCCGATGGCCAGCACCAGCCGCGTGTAGCTCACGGTACGGCGCGGCACCAGCAGATCGCCTTCGGCGTTGCGGATCTCGGCCAGCTCGAAGGTCTTGTGCGCCGTGTCCAGGCCGGTCAGATCGCCGATGGCGAAGCCGAAGTGGTTGCGCCGCGCCAGCACGGGGTACGACAGGCCTTCCTGGTGTGCGTCCAGCGTGCCGGCCGCGACTTCGTGCAGGGTCGGCTTCCAGATGTGGAAGGGCGAACGGTCCACCAGCAGCACGCGTTCACGGCCCTGGCGGGCCCCCAGCCGGCGTCCCAGGCGGGCCGCGAGTTCCAGCCCGCCTGCCCCGCCGCCCACGATCACGATGTCTGAATGCATACCTTCTCCCTCACGTCTTTGCAATGCGTCAAGTTTAGGGCTTACCCTGATTGCTTTCAGCAAAAAGAAAAACCCGCCCTCCCTTGCGGGAGGCGGGCTCTTGCGGCAGGCACTGCACCGGCCGGGCAGGCCGGCCAGCGGTGCGCGCATGCATGCATCAGGCGAGGTCGAAGCGGTCCAGATCCATCACCTTGGCCCAGGCGGCCACGAAGTCTCGCACGAACTTGTCCTTGGCGTCCGCGCTGGCATAGACCTCCGCCACGGCGCGCAGCACCGAGTTGGAGCCGAAGACCAGATCGACGCGCGTGCCGGTCCACTTCTTCTCGCCGGTCTTGCGGTCACGGCCTTCGTACACCTCGCCCGCGGCCTTCCATTCGGTGGACATGTCCAGCAGGTTGGCGAAGAAGTCGTTGGTCAGCGCGCCGGGGGTGGCGGTGAACACGCCGTGCGTGCTGCCGCCCACGTTGATGTTGATGGCGCGCAGGCCGCCGACCAGCACCGTCATCTCGGGTGCCGTCAGGGTCAGGAGCTGGGCCTTGTCCAGCAGCAGCACCTCGGCAGGCACGCTGTAGCGGGCCTTGGTGTAGTTGCGGAAGCCATCGGCCACCGGCTCCAGCACGGAGAACGATTCCACGTCGGTCTGGTCCTGGCGGGCATCGGTGCGGCCCGGGTTGAAGGGCACGCTCACGGCCACGCCGGCGGCCTTGGCGGCCTGCTCGACGCCGGCCGCGCCGGCCAGCACGATCAGATCGGCCAGCGAGACGCGCTTGTCGCCCTCGGCGCCCTTGTTGAACTCGCGCTGGATGCCTTCGAGCGCCTGCAGCACGCGGGCCAGCTGCTCGGGCTGGTTCACGGCCCAGTCCTTCTGCGGAGCCAGACGGATGCGCGCGCCGTTGGCGCCGCCGCGCTTGTCGGAGCCGCGGAAGGTCGATGCCGAGGCCCAGGCCGTGCCGACCAGCTCCTGCACCGTGAGGCCGGAAGCCAGCACGCGTTCCTTGAGGGCTGCCACGTCGGCGGCATCGATCAGGTCATGGGTGACGGCCGGGACCGGGTCCTGCCAGATCAGCTCTTCCTTCGGCACCTCGGGGCCCAGGTAGCGGGCGCGCGGGCCCATGTCGCGGTGGGTCAGCTTGAACCAGGCCCGCGCGAAGGCTTCGGCGAAGGCCTGGGGGTTCTCCAGGAAGCGGCGCGAGATCTTCTCGTAAGCCGGGTCGAAGCGCAGCGACAGGTCGGTCGTGAGCATGGTCGGCACGCGCTTCTTGCCCGGGTCGTGCGCATCGGGAATGGTCGCGGGCGCGTTCTTGGCCTGCCACTGGTGGGCGCCGGCCGGGCTCTTGGTCAGCTCCCACTCGTACTTGAACAGGTTCTCGAAGAACTCGTTGCCCCACTGGGCGGGCGTGCTGGTCCAGGTGACTTCCAGGCCGCTGGTGATGGCGTCGCCGGCCTTGCCGGAGCCGAAGCTGCTGGCCCAGCCCAGGCCCTGCTGCTCCAGGCCTGCGGCTTCGGGTTCGGGGCCCACGTGGTCGGCCGGGCCGGCGCCGTGGGTCTTGCCGAAGGTGTGGCCCCCGGCGATCAGCGCGACGGTTTCCTCGTCGTTCATGGCCATGCGGGCGAAGGTCTCGCGGATGTCGTGCGCGGCGGCCACCGGATCGGGGTTGCCCTCGGGACCTTCGGGGTTCACGTAGATCAGGCCCATCTGCACGGCGGCCAGGGGGTTCTCGAGCACACGCTCCTTTTCCTTGCCGTGCATGGCGGGCTCGGCCACCAGGGTGCCGTCGCCGGGCTTGCCCTTGCCGTAGCGGTCATCGCCGCCCAGCCAGGTCTTCTCGCTGCCCCAGTACACGTCCTGGTCGGGTTCCCAGCTGTCCTCGCGGCCGCCGGCGAAGCCGAAGGTACGGAAGCCCATGGTCTCCAGCGCCACGTTGCCGGTCAGCACCAGCAGGTCGGCCCAGGAGATCTTCTGGCCGTACTTCTGCTTGATGGGCCAGAGCAGGCGGCGCGACTTGTCGATGTTGACGTTGTCGGGCCAGCTGTTGAGGGGTGCGAAGCGCTGCTGGCCCCGGCCCGCGCCGCCGCGGCCGTCGCCCGTGCGGTAGGTGCCGGCGGCATGCCAGGCCATGCGCACGAACTGCGGGCCGTAGTGGCCGAAGTCGGCCGGCCACCAGTCCTGCGAATCCGTCATGAGGGCGCGCAGGTCGCGCTTGAGGCCCTCGTAGTCCAGCTTCTTGAATTCTTCGGCGTAATTGAAGGCGCCGCCCAGCGGGTCGGACTTGGAGGAATGCTGGTTCAGCAGATCGACGCGCAACTGGTTGGGCCACCAGTCCTTGTTGATGGTGCCGCCGTTGGCTGCGGCGGCATGGAATGGGCACTTGCTTGCTTCTTGCGTCATGGGGAGACTCCTCTGGCTGATGGGATGGCCTGAATGCTAGAGAAGACACCTGCTGCCGCCTAGCCAATAAATTGCATGCCGGAAATAGATTTTTCCAAACCAGCGCATGCCGCACGGGGTTGCAGCTCCTGGTCCGACACGGGAATAAGAACGGCTCCGGTCAGCCCTCCCGGCCGCGGTGCAGCGGCAGGCCCGGCACCTCCAGGGTGGTACGCAGCACGCGGCCATGCGTGGAATCGGTCACGTACAGCGTGCGCCGGTCCGAGCCTCCGAAGGCCAGGTTGGTGGTGGAGCTGCCGGGAATGCCGCGCAGCACCAGTTCCGGCTCGGCCCGGCCATTGAGCACCCACACCACGCCCAGGCCCGGATTGGCGACCAGCACGCGGCCCTGCGCGTCCACCGCCAGCCCGTCCGGCCCGCTGGGGCCGTAGGAGGTGAAGAACTGGCTCACCTTGGCCACGCTGCCGTCGGGCAGCAGCGGCACGCGCCAGACGCAGTTGCCGCGCGTGACGGCCAGGTAGAGCAGGCGGCCGTCGGGCGAGAGCGCCACGCCGTTGGGACTGGGCACGTTGTGCAGCAGCAGGTCGAGCTGGCCGTTGGGCCGCAGGCGGTAGAGGCGCCCGGACGGATCGTGCAGGCCGCTCTGCCCCTGGTCGGTGAAGTACAGATTGCCCTCGGCATCGAAGACCAGGTCGTTCACGCCCTTGAAGCGTTCGCTGTTGCGGCGCTCCAGGTACGGCGTCACGGCGCCCGTCGCCACGTCCAGCCGCATCAGCCCGTTCTTGTAGTCGGTGATGAGCAGCGTGCCGGCATCAAGGAATTTCATGCCGTTGGGCTCGCCGTCGTATTCGGCCACCAGGCTCCAGGCACCCTGCGGGTCGATGCGGAAGATGCGCCCCCAGGGAATGTCGGTCACGTAGAGATTGCCGGCAGCGTCGAATACCGGGCCTTCCAGGAATGAATCGGTGACGCTGCCGCCGCGGTTGGCGTCGGCCCATTCGCTGCGCTGCGGGCGGCGCAGGCCCTCGGGTATGGTGGAAAAGATGTCCAGTTCACGGACCAGCGGGGTGTGCAGCAGATACATGGCGCGATCTTCCTTCCTTCTTTCTTCTCGCTCGTCGTCTCTCTTCAGCGGGCCGGCGCAAAGCCGTATAGCCGGGCCGGGTTGTCCACCAGGATGCGGTCCATGACGGCGTCCGATCCGGCCCAGGCCAGCAGCAGATCCACCAGGCCGGCATCGTCCACCGTGCCGGGCGCCTCGGTGGTGTGCGGCCAGTCGCTGCCCCACACCAGGCGCTGCGGCGCGGCCTGCACCAGGGCGCGGCCCAGGGGCAGCGTATCCGCATAGCCGGGGCCGCGTACCGTGGAGCGCATGTAGGCGCCCGAGAGCTTGACCCAGGTGTTGCCGCCGTCCAGCAGCCGGCGCAGCGCGCCATAGGCCGGGGCGGCAGGCCCCTCGGCCGGGTCGATGCGCCCCAGATGGTCGATGACCAGAGGCACCGGCAGCGACTGCAGCACGGGCGCCAGCGCCACGATCTGCTCCGGGTGCGCGAGCACCTGGATGTGCCAGCCGCCGCAGTCCGCATGGCGCGCCACCTTGCCCGCGAGCGTGGCCAGCATCTCCGGCGTGGTCGTGCCCCAGGACTGGGGCGAGACGAAATTCACCCGCAGCCCGCGCACGCGGCGCGCGGCCAGCCGGGCCAGTTCGCCATCGCTCACTGAGGCGTCCACCACAGCCACGCCGCGCGCGCCCTCGCCCAGCTGGTCCAGCGCGTCGAGCGTGCAGGCGTTGTCGGTGCCGTAGGTGGACGGCGTGACCACCACCGCTCGCGACGTGCCCAGGCGCCGCTGCAGCCGCCGGTAGGCCGCCACCGGCGCGTCGGGCGGCGTGCGCTGCCAGTGCGGCGACGGCGCGAAGCGCGGATCGAAGACGTGCATGTGGCTGTCGCAGGCCAGTGCAGGCAGCAAGCGCGACGGCCGTTTCACGCCCACTGAATGGGGCACGGGTTCAGAAAGTTTGGGCAGGTTCATCGTGTTTCAGCGTCGGGCCGCCGCGGGCCTAGCCCTGGGCGCGGCCCCTGCACAGGCGCGGCCCAGGCCAGCAGACGCCGCGCAAGGGCCACCCCGCCGCGCCGGCGTCGTCCCCCTTCCCGCCTCGCGCAGCGAGGCGAGAGAAGGGGGAAGGCGCAACGCGCCTCAGGGGGTTGCTCCAAATCTAGTCCAGCTTGATGTTGCCCTTGCGCACCACCTCGCCCCACTTGGCGTCTTCCTTCTTCAGGAAGGCTGCGAACTCGGCCGGCGTGGAGCCGATGGGCTGGGCTCCCAGGTCGGTCAGGCGCTGGCGCACCTCGTCTTCCTTGAGCACCTCGGCCAGCGCCTGCTGCAGCTGCTCGGCGATGGGCGCGGGCGTGCCGGCGGGCAGGAACATGCCGTTCCACTCGTAGGCTTCGTAGCCGGGGATGGCGGCCTCGGCCACGGTGGGCACTTCAGGCAGGCGCCTGGAACGCTCCGGCGCCGACACGGCCAGCGCCCGCAGCTTGCCGCCCGTCACCAGCGGATAGGTGGCTGCCACCGTGCCGAACATGAAGTCCACCTGCCCGCCCATCACGTCGGCGATCGCCGGGCCGCCGCTCTTGTAGGGCACATGCACCATGTCCAGTCCGAGCCGCTGACGGAACAGCTCCGCCGCCAGGCGCTGCACCGTGCCGCTGCCGCCCGAGGCGAAATTGATCTTGCCCGGCTGCGCCTTGGCCCGGGCGATCAGATCGCCCACGTTCTTGAGCGGCGAGTCGGCCTTCACGATCAGCACGTTGGGCGCCAGCAGCACCAGCGACAGCGGCTGCAGCGCACTGGCCGCATACGGCATCTTGGGGAACAGGTGCGGGTTGATGGAATACGGCGTGGCGTCGTAGAGCATGGTGTAGCCGTCGGCCGGCGCCTTGGCGACGAAGCTCTCGCCGATGGTGCCGCTGGCGCCGGCCTTGTTGTCCACGATCACGGTGCCGCCCAGCTTGGCGCCCATGCGCGTGGCGATCACGCGCGCCACGGCGTCCGCGGCGCCGCCCGGCGCATAGGGCACGACGATGGTGATGGGCCGCTCCGGAAAGGCGGCATGGGCCAGGCCAGCAGCCAGGGCGACGGCGGCGACGAGAGGTTTGATGAAACGGTGCATGGTGTCTCCTAAGTAGTAGTGGTCATCGTCAATCAACGAGATCCCCCGGGGCCTGGGCTCGGCTCACGCTGGGCGCAAACGGGCACGGACCGAAGCCGGCGGCAGCCGTGCAAGGGCCGGCCCGCCGCACTGGCTACGTCCCCCTTCCCGCATCGCGCAGCGAGGCGAGAGAAGGGGGAAGGCGCGAAGCGCCTCAGGGGGTTGGCTTCATCACTCCACCTTCAGGTCCAGATCGCGTGCGATCTGCGTATAGGTGGCGACTTCGCGCTCCACCTGCGCGGCGAAGGCCTTGCCGCAGGTGGAATCCGCTTCCAGCCCCAGGCCGCGCAGTTTCTCAGCCGCCGCGGCGCTGCCGGCGAATTCGCGCGCCACCTTCTCCAGTTGCTGGGCGATGGGCTCGGGCAGGCCTGCGGGCGCCAGCACGCCATACCACGCATCGGCGGAATAGCTGCCGCCGCCGGCCTCGGCGAACGTGGGCACGTCGGGCAGCAAGGGCGACCGCTTGGGCGACGCCACGGCCAGCGCCGCCAGCCTGCCGTTCCTGATCTGCGGCAGCACCGAGCCCAGGGTGACGAAGGAACTGTCGAGCTGCCCGCCCATCAGGTCGGTGACCACGGGCGCGGCACCCTTGTAGGGCACGTGGTTCAGCTTCAGCCCGTTGGCGCGCGCGAACATTTCGGTGGCGAAATGCCCGGAGCTGCCCACGCCCGCCGTGCCCGCGGTGATGCGGCCCGGCTCCTGGCGGGCGCGCGCCATGTAGCCGGCCAGCGTCTTCACCGGCAGGCCCTGCCCCACCACCAGCGCCGTGGGGCTGGTGGCCACGGTGCACAGCGGCTTGAAGGACTTCACCGCATCGAACTTCACCCGGCCGCTGTAGAGGCCCGGGATCATCGTGTGGTTGGTGGCGCCGAAGAGCAGCGTGTAGCCGTCGGCCGGCGCGCTGGCCACGGCCTGCGCGGCCAGGATGGTGTTGGCGCCGGGCCGGTTGTCCACCACGAAGGGCTGGCCCAGCGCACGGCTGGCCTGGTCGGCGAAGGCGCGCGCCACCACGTCGGTGGGGCCGCCTGCAGCGAAGCCCACCACCAGCTTGACCGGCTTGTCGGGGTATCCACCCGCCTGCGCGATGCCGGCGGAGGCCGCCATCCAGAACGCGGCCTGGAGGGTGGATTGCATGAGCGCTGCAGGCCAGCGCCGTGCGAAGAAGGTTCGGGGCATGTCTTGTCTCCTGCCATGGGCCGGCTCGGGGCGGCCTCGTCGTGTCGAAAGAAAGAAAGGCATCGCGATCGGCGCCGTGGGTGCGGCCGGGGGCGGCCGCACCCACGGTGCTTACGCAGCCTGGGGCGCGCTCTGCAGCACGGCCAGCAGGTTGCGGGCCGCGCCCACGCCCATGTTCACGTAGGCATCGCTGGTTACGCCGCCGATGTGCGGGCTCAGGATGAAATGCGGCTCGCCCTGGAACGGGTGGCCGGGCGCCATGGGCTCCACGGCGAAGCTGTCCAGGCCCGCCGCCATCACCTGGCGGGAGCGCACGGCCTCCAGCAGCGCCGCCTCGTCGATCAGGCCGCCGCGCGCGGTGTTCACCACGATCACGCCGCGCTTGCACTGCGCCAGCGTGGCGGCGTTCAGCATGCCGCGGTTCTCGTCGGTCAGCGGGCAGTGCAGCGAGATCGCGTCCGACTCGCGCCAGATGGCGTCGAGCGGAACGCTCTGCACGTAGTCCGGCAGGTTCTTCGCGAACGGGTCGAAGCCGATCACCCGCATGCCGAGCGCATCGGCCATCTTCGCGAAGCGCAGGCCGATGGAGCCCAGGCCGACCAGGCCCACGGTGCGGCCGCCCAGCTCCAGGCTCTTGTGCGTGGCCTTGTCCCAGTGGCCGGCGTGCATGCGCGCATCCAGTTCCACCACCGACTTGGCGCAGGCCAGCAGCAGCGCCAGGGCCTGCTCGGCCACCGCCGCGGCATTGGCGCCCACGGCGGCCACCACCTCGATGCCGCGCGCCTTGGCCGCCACCTTGTCGATGGTGTCCGTGCCGCTGCCGTGCTTGGAGATGACCTTGAGCGAGGGCGCCGCGTCCATCACGGCTGCGCCCACCTTGCCGTAGCGCACGATGATGGCCACCGGGTCGTGCTGCTTCGCGAGCGCGACCAGGTCCTCTTCGGTCGGTGCCTTGCCGGCATAGACGACGTCGTAGCCGGCGAGCAGGTCCAGCGCCTGCCGGGCCAGGTCGGCGCCGGTGACGATGATGGCGCCGGCGCTCACAGTTCTTCCCCTTCCTTCAGCACGCCGGCGGCGCGCAGCGCGGCGGGCAGCCACTTCGATGCCGTGTCGCCGCGGGCGATAGCCTCGATGCGGGCAGCCTCGTCGGCCACCTTCTTGTCGGCCAGGGCCATCATGGCGGGGGCCTTGGCGCGTTCGATCACGACCACGCCGTCGGCATCGCCCACCACCAGGTCGCCCGGGTTCACCACGGCGCCGCCGGCGGAAATGGGGTGGTTGATGCGGCCGGGCACGTACTTGGTCGGGCCGGCCGGGTTGAAGCCGGCGCTGAACACGGGGAAGTCCAGCTCCAGGATCTCCAGCTTGTCGCGGATCGAGCCGTCCACGATCACGCCGGCCAGGCCGCGCTTCTTGCAGGCGCTGAGCATCAGCGTGCCCATCAGCGCGGCGGTCTGGTCGCCCTTGCCGTCGATCACCAGCACATCGCCGGGCTGGGCCAGCGCGATGGCGGCGTGGATCATGAGGTTGTCGCCGGGGCGCACCTCGACGGTGAAGGCCGGGCCAGCCACTTTCATGGACTGGTGCACGGGGGACACGCGGGCATGCATGGTGCCGCGGCGGCCGGCCACGTCGGCCAGGATGGCGGCCTGGTAGGTCGAGGCACGGGCGACGACGTCCGCCGCCACGCGTTCGATGTCACGGATGATTTCGGGAAGTTGGCTCATGGTGATGCTGGCTGGGTTGAAAAAAAGAAAAGGGACGAGCGTTCGTCCGCTCGTTATTCCGCCTTGATGTTTCCGTCCTTGATGACCTTGGCCCACTTGGCGGAATCAGCCTTCTGCCGCTCGCCCAGCTGCTGGGGCGTGCCGCCGACCAGGGTCACGCCCAGCTTGTCGGCCAGGGCCGCCACGGCCGGGTCCTTGAGGGCCTTGTTGATCTCCTGGTTCAGGCGCTGGACCACGGCCGCAGGCGTTTTGGCAGGCGCGAAAACGGCCTGCCACTGCTCGACGACGAAGTCCTTCATGCCGAGCTCGCCCATGGTGGGCACGCCGGGCAGAGCCTTGAGCCGCTGGGCCGAGGTGACCGCCAGCGCGCGCAGCTTGCCGGCCTGCACATGGGGCAGCGCGGCGGCCACCGGGGCGAACATGAACTGCACCTGCCCTGCCAGCGTGTCCTGCAGGGCAGGCGTATCGCCCTTGTAGGGCACGTGGATGAAGCGCGCGCCCGTCTGCTGCTGCAGCAGTTCGCCCTGCATCTGCAGGATGGTGCCGTTGCCGCCGGAGGCGAACGCCAGCTGGCCGGGCCGGGCCTTGGCCGCCGCCACGAGGTCGGCCACGGTCTGGAAAGGCTGGTCCACGCCCACCACCAGGATGTGCGGAATGGTGCCGATGGTCACCACCGGCTCGAAAGCGGCGATGGGGTCGTAGGGCAGCTTGCCCATCAGGTGCGGCGCGATGGCCTGCGGGCCGATCGAGGTGCCCAGCAGCGTGGTGCCGTCAGGCGCGGCCTTGGCCACGTAGGCGGCGCCGATGGTGCCGGTGGCGCCGGCGCGGTTGTCCACGATCACGGTGGTGCCCAGGGCAGCGCCCAGGCGCTGGGCCACGGTGCGGCCCAGCACATCGGTGCTGCCGCCGGGCGGGTACGGAACGACCCAGGTGATGGTTTTACCGGCAGGCCAGTCAGGCTGCGCGAACGCGGGCACTGCCGCCAGGGAACCCAGCAGCAGAGCGCCCGCAGAAGCCATCAGGCCGCGGCGGCCGATGCCGGGGGCAGCGCATGCGGATGTCGCTGGATGAAGGGGGTCGGTCATGGTCATGGCTTGTCTCTCTTTCTTTCTGTTTGTCTGGAACGGGAATTCAGGACGTGGCCGGCACGGGCGCGAAGCCGTAGAGCGCGGCCGGGTTGTCCACCAGCACGCGCTGCAGCGTGGCGGCGGCATCGCCGGCCTGGCGCGCCCAGTCGGCCAGGCGATCCACCTGCAGCGCGTCGTCGGGCAGCGGCTGCACGCCCGCCGTGGCCGTGGCGTGGGGCCAGTCGCTGCCCCAGAGCACGCGCTCCGGCGCTGCGCGCAGATAGCCGGCCGCCAGCGCGTCCAGCGCCGGGTCGTCCACGGCGTGGCGTTCGCTCACGATGTAGCCGCCGGACAGCTTCATCCAGGCACGCCCGTCCTGCAGCAGCTCCAGCAGCAGCGCATGGGCCGGGTGGCGGCCGGCGAGCGCGGGCGGGATGCGGCCGAAATGGTCGAACACCAGCGGCACCGGCAGCCGCCGCAGCACGGGGCCTTGCGCGGCCAGCAGGTCCGGCGCCATCAGCAGCTGCAGGTGCCAGCCGAGCGGCGCGATGCGGCGGGCCAGCGGCACGATGGAATCCACCGTGCCCGAAACGCCCAGGGACAGGTTGAGCCGCACGCCGCGCACGCCGGCCTCGTGCAGGCGCAGCAGTTCGGCATCGCTTTCGTGGCCGCCGATCACCGCCACGCCGCGCGCCTGGGCACCCAGCGCTGCCAGCCCTTCGAGCAGGCAGCGGTTGTCGGTGCCGTAGGTGGACGGCGTGACCAGCACCACGCGCGAGGTGCCGATGCGCCGCTGCAGCGCCCGCAGCTCATCCACGCCCGCATCCGGTGGCCGCAGGCGGGCGGCGGGGTCGGCCGGAAAGCGGCCGTCATAGAGGTGGACATGGCAGTCGCAGGCGCCCGCTGGCAGCGCCGTTCGCGGCGCCGCGGTGCCGGCGGAAAAGGGCACGGCAAAGCGCACGGGCGTGTCGGGACGGTCGTCGCAGTCCATGGCGGGCGTCGTCATACGTCAGCGCGAAGGTCTGGCCGCCGGATCAGTCCAGGCTGGCGCCGGACTCCTTGACGATCCGGGCCCAGCGCGGCACCTCGGCCTTGAGCAGCGTGCTGAACTTCTCCGGCGTGCCGCCCAGCACCTCGCCGCCTTCGGACTTGAGCTTTTCGGCCACGTCAGGCTGGGCCAGCGCCTGGTTGATGGCCTTGTTCAGCGTCTGCACGATGGGCGCGGGCGTGCCGGCCGGGGCCAGGATGCCGTACCAGGAAGCGGCCTCGAAGTTCTTGTAGCCGGATTCGGCCAGCGTGGGCGTGTCGGGCAGCTGGGCCGAACGCTTGAGCGAGGTGATGGCGATGGCCTTGAGCTTGCCGTTGCGCACCTGGCCCAGCAGCGTGGGCACGGCGGACATGTACAGGTCGATCTGCCCGCCCACCAGGTCGGTCATGGCCTGCGATGCGCCCTTGTAGGGCACGTGGCGCAGCTGGATGCCGGCGGCCTTCTCGGCCAGCTCGCCGGACAGGTGGGCCACCGTGCCGTTGCCGGAATAGCCCAGCGTGAGGGCGTCGGGCTTGCCCTTGGCAGCGGCCACCACGTCGGCGAAGGTCTTGAAGGGCGTGTTGGCGGGAGCTGCCATCACGATGGGCGCGGACGACACCAGGGCCACGGGCACCAGGTCCTTGAGCGGGTCGTAGGGCAGCTTGGCGTAGAGCGACGGATTGATGGCCAGGTTGCTGGTCTGGCCCATCACCAGCGTGTAGCCGTCCGGCGCGGACTTGGCGGCTGCGTCCACGCCCAGGTTGCCGCCGGCGCCGGGGCGGTTGTCCACCACCACGTTCCACTTGTGCTGCTCGGTCAGCTTCTGCGCGACCGCGCGGGCGATCATGTCGGTACCGCCGCCGGGCGGGAAGGGAACGATGAGGCGGATGGGCTTGGCGGGATAGGCGGCCTGGGCATGGGCGGTGCCGGCGGCGAGGCCCCAGCCTCCCAGGCCCAGCAGGGCGACGCAAAGGTGGGCGCCCAGGATGCGGCGGCTCGGCGAAATGGCTTCTTGCATGGTTTGTCTCCGTGTTGTCGAACTGCCCAGCCTTGTTCCAGGCATTGGGCGCAACTCTAAGGAAACGTTTCAACCCATACAATGCAGTTGCGTACAGTGAAACATATTCCACCATGAGCAACCGCCCATCCCAGCCCTCTTCCAGCGGCCTGCCCGCTTCCGCCGATGAGAAGGGCGCCAAAGCCGCGGACGGCGGAGTGATCGCCGTGACCCGCGCGCTGCAGCTGCTGGACGCCTTCGGCCTCGGCGAATCGCACCTGCCGCTGGCCGAACTCAGCCGGCGCTGCGGCCTGCACAAGACCACCGTGCTGCGGCTGGCGCGCACGCTGGCGCAGTCGGGCTATCTGGTGCAGCGTGAAGACGGCGACTGGCGGCTGGGCCCGGCCACCGGCTGGCTGGGAGCCCGCTACCAGGCCGGCTTCGACGTGCAGAACGTCATGGAGCCGGAGCTGCGCGAGCTGACGCAGCTCACCGGCGAGAGCGCGGCCTTCTACGTGCGCGAGGGCGATCTGCGCACCTGCATCGTGCGCGTGGAGGGTCCTCAGGCATTGCGCCACCACGCCCGTATGGGCGAAGGCCTGCCGCTCGACAAGGGCTCGCCGGGGCGCGTCATCCTCGCGTTCTCGGGGGAGCCCGGTGCGCAGTACGAAGCCATCCGCCAGCGCGGCTACCACTGGTCGATCAGCGAGCGCGAGCAAGGCGTGGCCACCGTGTCGGCGCCCGTCTTCGGCATGCACTGGCGGCTGATGGGGTCGGTGTGCATCTCCGGGCCGGCCTCGCGCCTGACGGAGGAACGCCTGCAGGCGCTGGCGCAGACCGTCATGGCCACGGCCACACGGCTTTCCTACGCGCTGGCCGGCAGCGCCGCGAACCCGGCCACTTCGGCCACGCGGGCGAGCCACTGGCATCCCTGAGAACGTGTCGACGATCCCGCGCGGGATCGCAGCCGACGCGCGTGCTACCGTCCCGGCAGGCCATGCCCGGCCCGCATGCAACCCACGACAAGACAGGAGACATCACCCCATGAGCCGCTACCCCTTGCCAGACCTGAACACCCTGCCCGACGACATCCGCACCCGCATCCTGGAAGTGCAGGACAAGGCCGGCTTCATCCCCAATGTGTTCCTCGCCTTCGCGCGGCGGCCTGCCGAGTGGCGGGCCTTCTTCGCGTACCACGACGCGCTGATGCTCAAGGAGGAAGGCGCCCTCACCAAAGGCGACCGCGAAATGATCGTCACCGCCACGAGCGCGGCCAACCAGTGCCTTTACTGCGTGGTGGCGCACGGGGCGCTGCTGCGCATCTACGAGAAGAAGCCCTTCGTGGCCGATCAGGTCGCGGTGAACCACCGCAAGGCCGACATCACCCCGCGCCAGCGCGCCATGCTGGACTTCGCCATGAAGGTCTGCCAGCGCAGCCACGAGATCGGCGATGACGACTTCGCCGCATTGCACGCCCACGGCTTCGACGACGAGGACATCTGGGACATCGCCGCGATCACCGCGTTCTTCGGCCTCTCCAACCGCATGGCGAGCTTCGCGGGCATGCAGCCCAATCCCGAGTTCTACCTGATGGGCCGCGTGCCGCGCGAGAAGCAGGCGGGCTGACCCGGCCGGCGCGGCGGCGGCACCGGCCTGCTGACGCTATTCAAACGATAGCTGCAGGCGCCCGATTTTCCCGGGCTTGCGGCGGATTCACTACGGCGCCGTGGATTGCCGCTCGATCAGCCGGAAGCCCAGGTCGAAGGAGGTGCGGCCGGACGCCTGCCCCTGGCAGCGCTGCACGATGAGCTGCGCGGCCAGGCGCCCCATTTCCGGCCCATCGACATGCACGGTGGTGATGGAGGGCAGCATGTGCTCGCCGAACTCGGCATTGCCGAAGCCAGCGACAGCCAGGTCCTGCGGCACGCGCAGGCCGCGCGCGGCGGCTTCCACCAGCACGCCGTGGGCCAGCATGTCGGAGCTGCAGGCCACGGCCCGCAGCCCGGGCTCGCGGGCCAGCAGATCGCCCAGGGCCTGGCGGCCCAGCGCCAGCGAACTGGGCGCGGGCACGATGGCGGTGGACACCTCCTGCCCCCAGGCGGCCACGAAACCGTCGCGGCGCTGCAGGGCGCGGTGGTCGCTGCCGGTGGCGATGCCCACGCGCTCGAATCCGCGGGCGCGGAAGTAGCCCGCCACCGCCGCACCCACCGCATGGTGCGAAAAGCCGATCACCATGTCCACCGGCTCCTCGCTCATGTCCCAGGTTTCCACCACCGGCACGCGCAGGCGCTGCAGCCGCTCGCGCGAACGCCCGGACTGCACCAGGCCCATCATCACGATGCCGTCGGGCTGGCGGCTGGCCATGGCGGCCAGCACCTCGTCCTCGCGCCCTGCGTCGTAGAAGGTCTGGCCCAGGATCAGCTGGTAGCCGGCCTCGTGCAGCGCCATGGTCAGCGACTGCACCGTGGGCAAGAACTGCGACACCGACAGCGCCGGCAGGATGCCCGCCACCATGCGGCTGCGCCGCGACTTGAGCCCGCCCGCCAGCAGGTTGGGGATGTAGCCCGTGGCATCCACCGCCGCCTGCACCCGGGCGCGCGTGGCCTCCGACACGATGGCCGGATTGCCCAGAGCGCGCGAGGCGGTGATGAGCGACACGCCCGCCGCACGGGCGACGTCGTGCAGCGTGGCGGGCCGGGGGGAAGCAGCGGCGGCAGCAGGTTCGGGGGCAGGTGCGGTCATAAGGCGTGGCGCGGCGGCCTGCGGATGGCAGCGGCAGGCCAGCGACGTTAGCAGATCGGGCCGCGCCGCCGGGCGCCCTCCCACAGGGCAAACCCGGCGTCGGCCGACAATATGACAACGTTATCATTCCCCATTCCGCAGCTCTTTCTGCCGCTCTTTCGCTCTGTCCGCATGACCGCCCCCACGCCCCAGCCCCCTGCCCGCCCCCCGCTGCACATCCAGATGCACGCGGCCGACAACGTCGCCATCGTCGCCAACGACGGCGGCCTGCCCGCCGGCACCGTGCTGTCCAGCGGCCTGGTGCTGCGCGAGCACGTGCCCCAGGCCCACAAGGTGGCGCTGGAAGACATTCCCGAGGGCGGCGCGGTGCGGCGCTACGACGTGCCCATCGGCTACGCCATCAAGGCCATCGCGGCTGGCAGCTGGGTGCACGAGAAGCTGCTGCACATGCCCGATGCGCGATCGCTCGAAGGGCTGCCCATCGCCACCGTGAAGCAGCCGACCCTGCCGCCGCTCGAGGGCTACACCTTCGAGGGCTACCGCAACGCCGACGGCTCGGTGGGCACGCGCAACATCCTGGCCATCACCGAAACCGTGCAATGCGTGGCCGGCGTGACCGAATTCGCCGTGCAGCGCATCAAGGCCGAGCTGCTGCCGAAATATCCGCACGTCGACGACGTGGTGGCCCTGGCCCACACCTACGGCTGCGGCGTGGCCATCGACGCGCCCGACGCGGTGATCCCCATCCGCACGCTGCGCAACATCAGCCTCAACCCCAATTTCGGCGGCGAGGTGATGGTCGTCAGCCTGGGCTGCGAGAAGCTCCAGCCCGAGCGCCTGCTGCCGCCCGGCGCCATTCCGCTGCTGGACGAGCGCACGCTCGAAGAAGCGCCGCTGGACGTGGTCTGCCTGCAGGACGAGGCCCATGTGGGCTTCATGTCCATGGTCGAGTCGGTGATGCGCCAGGCCGAGGCGCACCTGGAGCGCCTGAACCGCCGCCGCCGCGAGACCGTGCCCGCCAGCGAGCTGGTGGTGGGCGTGCAGTGCGGCGGCAGCGACGCCTTCAGCGGCGTGACCGCCAACCCGGCCGTGGGCTTTTGCACCGACCTGCTGGTGCGCGCCGGGGCTACGGTGATGTTCAGCGAGGTGACCGAAGTGCGCGACGGCATCGACCAGCTCACCGCCCGCGCGGCCACGCCCGAGGTGGCCGAAGCCATGATCCGCGAGATGGCCTGGTACGACGCCTACCTGAGCCAGGGCCGCGTGGACCGCAGCGCCAACACCACGCCAGGCAACAAGAAGGGGGGCCTCTCCAACATCGTCGAAAAAGCCATGGGCTCCATCGTCAAGAGCGGCAGCGCGCCCATCGCCGGCGTCGTGCCGCCGGGCGAGAAGGCGCAGCGCAAGGGCCTGCTCTATGCCGCCACGCCGGCCAGCGACTTCATCTGCGGCACGCTGCAGCTGGCGGCCGGCATGAACCTGCACGTCTTCACCACCGGCCGGGGCACGCCCTACGGCCTGGCCGAGGTGCCGGTCATCAAGGTCGCCACGCGCAGCGACCTGGCGCGGCGCTGGCACGACCTGATGGACGTGAACGCCGGCCGCATCGCCGATGGCGACGCCACCATCGAGGAGCTGGGCTGGGAGATGTTCCGCCTGATGCTGGACGTGGCCAGCGGCCGCAAAAAGACTTGGGCCGAGCACTGGAAGCTGGCCAATGCCCTGGTGCTGTTCAACCCGGCGCCGGTGACCTGAAGCGCAGCCGGGCGCATTCAGCGCGCGGCACGTGGCACCTCGCCATCGGCCCGCAGCAGGCCCCAGACCATGCGCACCAGCTCGTCCTCGAACGCGGGCGAGCCCAGCAGCGGCGAATTCTCCAGCGCGGCGCTGCGGATCGCGCCCATCACCGCACGGGTGGCCACGAACATCATGGCCGGCGTGGGCAGGCGCACCGAGGCGTCGCCGCCCTCCTCCACCAGCCGCGACAGCGCCAGCGCATTGCGCTCGGCGCCCTCGCGCAGCGCCGCCGTGATGCTGTCGTGGTGGTCGATGCGCCAGCCCAGCCGCACCATCTGCCGCCCGGCCAGCGACCGCCCGGTGCCGAAGGCGGCCACCAGCAGGCCCACCATCTCGCGCAGCACGGCACGCACCTCGCGCCGCTCGGCCACGGCCGCGTCCAGCAGCTCCTGGATCTGCTTCTGCACGCGCTTGCGCTCGCGCTCCACCATGGCCAGCAGGATGGCCTCCTTCGACGGGAAGTACTGGTAGAGCGTGCCGATGGAAAAGCCGGCCACCTCGGCGATGCGGTTGGTGGTCACGGCCGCCTCGCCCTGCTGTTCCACAATCTGAGCCGTGGCGCCGAAGATCGTCTCGATGGTCTGCAGGGCGCGCTCCTGCGTGGGCTGGCGGCGCAGGGCCGGCGTGGGTTTGGGAGCGTCGGACTTCTTCATGGATGGGACTTTGGAAATCTGAGCTTTAGGCGAGTAGCGGATGGCGGCGCAAATCTGAATAATGCTCAGAAACGGCCCTGCCCGCAAGGCTTCACGGGCCCACGCAAGGAGATCGCAATGAACGCAAGCACCGCAGGCCATACCGAATCCACACCAGAGCCGGACACCCGCCACGCCAGCCCGCTGCCCATCCGCAAGCTGGCCGTGAACCTGGAACGCGGCTTCGGCCGCCACTGGCACGGCGGCAAGGCCTTCCACACGCAGTTCTTCAACGCCCTGTCGATGAGCTTTCCGGTGGGCGAGCAGTTCTTCATCGACTCAGTGCGCAACGCCATGGCGCTGCTGCCGCAAGGCCCGGAGCACGCCGCGCTGCGCGAGGAGCTGCACGAGCAGATGCGCGGCTTCGTCGGGCAGGAGGCCACGCACCGCCACATCCACGGCCTCTACAACGCACAGCTGGAAAAGCAGGGCCTGCCCAACCGCTGGCAGCACTGGGCGCGGGACCGCATCGCCCTGCTGCAGAAGAAGGCGCCGCACCCGCTGCATGCCCTGGCCGCGACCTGCGCCTTCGAACACTTCACCGCCCTGCTGGCCGACGGCACGCTGCGCCACGACCGCTGGCTGGAAGGCGCCGAACCCGAGATGCAGCTGGTCTGGCGCTGGCACGCCGCCGAAGAGACCGAGCATCGCTCCGTCGCCTTCGCGCTCTACCAGGCCGCGGGCGGCGACCACCGCTGGCGCGTGCGCTGGTTCCTGATCGTGTGGCTGAACTTCGCGCGCGACTCCCTGCGCCAGACGGTACTGAACCTGCACCACGACGGCACGCTCTGGCGCCCATCGACCTGGCTGCAGGCGCTGGACCTGTTCTTTGGCCGCGATGGACTGGTCTGGCGCACCACGCCCGCGCTGCTGCGCTATCTGCGGCGCGACTTCCACCCGGACCAGGAAATCCATTCGCCCGGCGCGGCCGAACTGGCCCAGGGCTGGCTGGCCGCGCACGCCGCCCGCTTCCGGGTCGTTCGCTGAGGCGGCGGGCCCCGCCGCCTCAGCGATCAGCGGTGCGCCCGGATGGACGCGAGAATGCCCAGCGTGAACAGCACGCCCGCCGCCCACTGCGCCGCCGTGGGCCAGCGGCCCTCCCAGGCGAAGGCATAGAGCAGCGCGAACAGCGTCTCGCTCACGATCAGCTGGCCGCAAAGGCTGGCCGACAGCCGCTGGCTGGCGATGCTCCACAGCACCGTCGCCAGCCAACTGGCACCGATGCCCACCACCAGGCAGACCAGCACGAAGACGCCGAAGCCCGGGCGCTGCGCCAGCTCCGGCAGCGGCGAGCCCAGCGCCAGCCACAGCAGCAGCCCGCCGAGGCCGGTGGCGACGCCCAGCCAGTTGGCCCAGTCAGCCGCGCTCACCTCGGGATGGCGCTGCAGCCAGGCCGAATTGAGCAGCGCGAAGGCCGTCCAGCACACCAGCGCCGCCAGCGACAGGCCTATGCCCTGCCAATAGGCGGCAGCCGCCGGGGCGCCGCCCGCCTGCGGCACATCGGCCATCAGCGCCAGGCCGGCCACGGTCAGCAGCAGCCCCGGCAGCAGGGCGGCCCAGCGCAGCCCCTGGGGCTTGCCCAGCAGCATCACCCAGACCGGAATGGTGCCGATGATGAGTGCCGGCATCTCTGCGCCCGCATGCCGTATGGCCTGCACCAGCAGGAAGTAGTAGCCCGTGAAGCCCAGCACGGACAGCCAGAGCGCCGCGCCCGCCTGGCGCAGCGTGGGCCGCCGCGGCTGGCCGCGCAGGCCCCAGAGCAGCATGCCCAGGGCCATGGCGCCATAGGAGACGAAGCGGCCGGCCGCCAGGTCGGTGGCCGCGAAGCCCTGCGCCGCGTGAGGCGCGACGAACACCAGCCCCCAGAGCGCGCCGGCGGCGAGCCCAGCCAGGATGCCGGCGAGCATCAGAGCGCGAAGCCGTCGTCGGCCGCGATCACCGCGCCGTTGACGAAATGGCTCTGGTCGCTGGCCAGCATGACGATGAGCGCGTCCAGGTCGTGCGGCTCGCCCAGGCGCTTGCGCGGCAGCATGTCCAGCAACTTGCGGCCCTGCTCGGTCTGCCAGTGGTGCTGGTTCAGGTCGGTGGCGATGTAGCCCGGGCAGATGGCGTTCACGTTGATGCCGTGGCGGCCCCATTCGAGCGCCATGGCGCGCGTCATGTGCAGCACCGCCGCCTTGCTCATGCTGTAGGCGCCGATCTGCGGAATGACCTTGAGGCCGGCCATGGAGGCGATGTTGATGATGCGCCCGCCGGTGAAGCTGCCCGGCGCCGCGCCGCGCGAGCGCGCCAGCATGCGGCGGCCGACTTCCTGCGCGACGAAGAAGGCGCCGCGCGCATTGGTGGCGAAGACGTAGTCGAAGTCCTCGGGCGTGACGTCCTCGATGCGCTGCGAGGTGGAGACACCCGAGTTGTTGACCAGGATGTCGATGGAGCCCATCTCGGTCTCGGCATGGGCCACGGCCGCGCGGATGGAGTCGTGGTCGGTCACGTCCAGCGCCACCACGTGGGCGTCGCCGCCCTCGCCCTCGATGCGCGCGCGCAGCTCCTTGAGCTTCTCCAGGTCGCGGCTGGCCAGCACCACGCCCGCGCCGGCCCGGGCCAGCGTGCGCGCGGCCTGCGCCCCCAGGCCGCTGGAGGCCCCGGTGATGAAGGCCACCCGGCCGGAGAGGTCGATGCTGTAAGCCATTTTCGGTATCTCCCTCAAAAAAAGAACGATCGTTCGATTGTTGCGCTCCCATGCATACAATCGGCGCAGACCCAGTCAGGCATGGCCTGAACCCTCGCTGCCCCTCGACGATTATCAAATCACCAAGAGACAACCCATGACGAAAGACGAAATTCTCAGCACGTACGGCCCGCGCGAAGCCATGGAATACGACGTGGTCGTGGTCGGCGGCGGCCCCGGGGGTCTGTCCACCGCCATCCGCCTGAAGCAGCTGGCCGCCGAGAAGGGGCAGGAGCTGTCCGTGGTGGTGCTGGAAAAGGGCTCCGAGCCCGGCGCGCACATTCTCTCGGGCGCCATCATGGACCCGAAGGCGCTGACCGAGCTGATTCCCGACTGGAAGGACAAGGGCGCTCCCCTGAACCAGCCCGTCACCGACGACGCCATGATCTTCCTGGGCGAGAAGTCGTCCTGGCGCACGCCCAACTTCCTGCTGCCGCAGTGCTTCCAGAACCACGGCAACTACATCGTCAGCCTGGGCAACGTGGTCCGCTGGCTGGCGCAGCAAGCCGAGGAGCTGGGCGTGGAGATCTTCCCGGGCTTCCCGGCGGCCGAAGTGCTCTACAACGAGGACGGATCCGTCAAGGGCGTGGCCACCGGCAACATGGGCGTGGGCAAGGACGGGGAGCCCACCGCCGACTTCCAGTTGGGCATGGAGCTGCACGCCAAGTACACGATCTTCGCGGAGGGCGCGCGCGGCCACCTGGGCAAGCAGCTCATCGCCCGCTACAAGCTCGACGAAGGGCGCGATCCGCAGACCTACGGCATCGGCGTGAAGGAGCTCTGGGAGATCGACCCCAAGGTGCACCAGCCCGGCTTCGTGATGCACACCGCCGGCTGGCCCATGGACGCCGACACCTACGGCGGCGCCTTCCTCTACCACGCGGAAGACAACAAGGTCACCCTGGGCTTCATCACCGGGCTGGACTATTCCAACCCCTATCTAAGCCCGTTCGAGGAATTCCAGCGCTGGAAGACCCACCCCAACATCCGCTACTACCTGGAAGGCGACGAAGCCAAGGGCATCAAGCCGGCCAAGCGCATCGGCTACGGCGCGCGCGCCATCACGGCCGGCGGCCTGCTGTCGCTGCCCAAGTTCGTGTTCCCGGGCGGCGCCCTGGTGGGCTGCGACGCGGGCTTCCTGAACGTGAGCCGCATCAAGGGCAGCCACGCCGCCATCAAGACCGGCATGCTGGCCGCCGAGGCCGCCTACGACGCCATCCAGGCCGGCCGCCAGCACGACGAGCTGGGCGCCTATCCGGAAGCCTTCGAGAAGAGCTGGCTCTACGCCGAACTCAACAAGGCGCGCAACTTCAAGGCCTGGTTCAAGAAGGGCCTGGTCACGGCCACGCTGATGAACGGCATCGAGCAGTTCGTGCTCAAGGGCAACATCCCCTGGACGCTGCACCGCGACAAGCCCGACCACGCCTACCTGAAGCCCGCGGCCGAGTGCAAGCCCATCGTCTATCCCAAGCCCGACGGCAAGCTCACCTTCGACCGGCTCTCCAGCGTGTTCATCAGCAACACCAACCACGCCGAGAACCAGCCCGCCCACCTGACGCTCAAGGACGCCAGCGTGCCGGTGGACATCAACCTCGCCAAGTACGCCGGCCCCGAGGCCCGCTACTGCCCGGCGGGCGTGTATGAATTCGTGCCCGACGAAGCCCAGGGCGGCGCGGCCCAGCGCCTGCAGATCAACGCGCAGAACTGCGTGCACTGCAAGACCTGCGACATCAAGGACCCGACGCAGAACATCGTCTGGGTCACCCCCGAAGGCGGCGGCGGCCCGAACTACTCCGGCATGTAAGGCGACAATAGCCCCTGCCGCAACGCTACTGAAAAGATAGCTGCTGGCGCAGGTAACACCTGCGCTGGCGGCCTCTTTCGCCATGGAAGCACGGCGCTTCTCCCCTGACCCCGAAAGCAGACAGACACCATGAAGCAATCGTCCTGGGCGCCCCTCGGCGCCATCGCCCTGGCCCTGGCGGCCGCCGCTCCGCTGGCGCAGGCCCAGCAGAAGTCCGTGGCCGTGACGGCCATCGTCGAACACCCGGCGCTGGACGCCATCCGCGACGGCGTGAAGGCCAGCCTGGCCGCCGCCGGCTACGAAGAGGGCAAGACGCTCAAGTGGCAGTACCAGAGCGCCCAGGGCAACACCGGCACGGCCGCGCAGATCGCGCGCAAGTTCGTGGGCGACCAGCCCGACGCCATCGTCGCCATCGCCACGCCCTCGGCCCAGGCCGTGGTCGCCGCCACCAGGACGGTGCCGGTGATCTTCTCGGCCGTGACCGACCCGGTCGCCGCCAAGCTGGTCAAGGACTGGGAGCCCAGCAAGACCAACGTGACGGGCGTCTCCGACCTGCTGGCACTGGACAAGCAGATGGAACTGGTCAAGCAGGTCGTGCCCAATGCCAAGCGCGTGGGCGTGGTCTACAACCCCGGCGAGGCCAACTCCGCCGTGGTGGTCAAGGAACTCAAGGCCCTGCTGCCCAAGATGGGCATGACCCTGGTCGAGGCCGCCGCGCCCCGCTCGGTCGATGTGGGCAGCGCCGCGCGCAGCCTGATCGGCAAGGCCGACGTGATCTACACCAGCACCGACAACAACGTGGTCTCGGCCTACGAATCGCTGGTCAAGGTCGGCCAGGAAGCCAAGCTGCCCCTGGTGGCGGCCGATGCCGACAGCGTCAAGCGCGGCGCGATCGCTTCCTTCGGCATCAACTACCGCGACCTGGGCGAGCAGACCGGCCGCATGGTGGTGCGCGTGCTCAAGGGCGAAAAGCCCGGCGACATCAAGCCCGAGATCAGCACCAAGCTGGAGCTGACGGTGAACCCCGGCGCCGCTGAAAAGCAGGGCGTGAAGCTCTCCGACGCGTTCATCAAGTCCGCCGCCCATATCGTGAAGTAAGGTTCACGGCTGCGCTTGCGGCACGTGCCGCAAGCACCCCCATGACCGCAGGAGCTTCGGCTCCTGCTTTGCTTTTGCAAGGCCCTCTGCCATGTCCCTCTTCTCCCTGCTCGGCGCCGTCGAGATCGGGCTGATCTTCAGCCTGGTCGCGCTGGGTGTCTTCATCTCGTTCCGGCTGCTGCGCTTTCCCGACCTGACGGTGGACGGCAGCTTCCCGCTGGGCGGCGCGGTCTGCGCGGTGCTCATCTCCACGGGCACCAACCCCTATGTGGCGACGCTCGCGGCCACGGCGGCCGGCGCGGGCGCGGGCCTCATCACCGGCTTGCTCAACGTCAAACTCAAGATCATGGATCTGCTGGCCAGCATCCTGATGATGATCGCCCTCTACTCCATCAACCTGCGCATCATGGGTGGCCCCAACGTGCCGCTGATCAACGACCCCACCCTCTTCACGCTGCTGCAGCCCGAAGGCATGGCCGACTACGTCGCCCGCCCCGCCCTGCTGCTGGTGATCGTGATCATCGCCAAGCTGGCCATGGACTGGTTCTTCGCCACCGAGCGGGGCCTGGCCATCCGCGCCACCGGCTCCAATGCCCGCATGGCCCGCGCCCAGGGCGTGAACACCGGCGCCATGGTGCTGCTGGGCATGGCCGTGTCGAACGCGCTGGTGGCCCTCGCCGGCGCCCTCTTCGCGCAGACCCAGGGCGGCTCGGACATTTCCATGGGCATCGGCACCATCGTGATCGGCCTGGCGGCCGTGATCGTGGGCGAGAGCATCCTGCCCTCGCGCCGCATGGTATGGGCGACGCTCGCCGTCATCATCGGCGCCATCGTCTATCGCTTCTTCATCGCGCTGGCGCTCAACAGTGACTTCATCGGGCTGAAGGCGCAGGACCTGAATCTGGTCACCGCCGTGCTGGTGACGGTCGCGTTGGTGATCCCCCAGATCAAACGCAAGCTCGCGTCGAAACAGCGCTGAGAAGGAGACCGCACCATGCTGAGCGCACAAGACCTGCACATCACCTTCAACCCCGGCACGCCCATCGAGACGCGCGCACTGCGCGGCATGTCGCTGGACATCCCGGCCGGGCAGTTCGTCACCGTCATCGGCTCCAACGGGGCCGGCAAATCCACCTTCCTGAACGCCATTTCGGGCGACCTGTCGGTGGACACGGGCCACATCGCCATCGACGGCGATGACGTCACCCGCCAGCCCGTCTGGGCGCGCGCCCAGCGCGTGGCGCGCGTCTTCCAGGACCCGATGGCCGGCACCTGCGAAGACCTGACCATCGAAGAGAACATGGCGCTCGCCCAGCAGCGCGGCACGCTGCGCGGCCTGCGCGGCGCGGTGAAGGCGCAGCAGCGCGAGACCTTCCGCGAACGCCTGGCCACGCTGGGCCTGGGGCTGGAGAAGCGCCTCACCGACCGCATCGGCCTGCTCTCGGGCGGCCAGCGCCAGGCCGTGAGCCTGCTGATGGCGGCGCTGCAGCCCTCGCGCATCCTGCTGCTGGACGAGCACACCGCCGCGCTCGATCCGCGCACGGCCGACTTCGTGCTGCAGCTCACGGCGCGCATCGTGGCAGAGAACCAGCTCACCACCATGATGGTCACGCACAGCATGCGCCAGGCGCTGGACGTGGGCCAGCGCACGGTGATGCTGCACCAGGGCCAGGTGGTGCTGGACGTGTCGGGCGAGGAGCGCAGCCGCCTGGACGTGCCCGATCTGCTGCAGATGTTCGAGAAGGTGCGCGGCGAGAAGCTGGCGGACGACGCGCTGCTGCTGGGCTGAAGGCGCGCGGATCGCGGCGCCGGCGCGGCGGCATCTGCCAGCAGCTCAGGACATCTCGGCCAGCGCCTCCTTCACGCCCTCCTCGCGCAGCGGATGGTCGCCGCCCTCCAGGTGCAGGGCCGCTTGCGGGGGCGCAGGCGTGGAGCACTCCTTGAAGATCGCGCCCTCCTTCATCACCAGCTGCACGCGGGCCGGATCGGTGAGAACCGACAGGTCCGCCAGCGGGTCGCCATCCACCAGCACGATGTCGGCGATGTAGCCTGCCTGCAGCTTGCCCAGCTCGTGGGGGCGCATCATGATCTCGCCGCCCAGGGCGGTGGCCGCCAGCAGCGCCTCCTTGGGGGTCATGCCGATGTAGTCCACGAAGTACTGCAGGTCGTTGGCGTTCGTGCCGTGCGGCATCCAGGCGAAGCCATAGTCCCCACCAGGCAGGATGCGGATGCCGCGCCGGTGCATCTTGCGCAGGGTGTCCGATGCCACCTCCAGTTCGCGCTTGTAGCCCATCTGCGTGGCCACGGCTTCGGTGATGCCGTACTCGGAGGCATGGTAGGTGGTGCGCACCAGCCAGCCGATGCCGGGGGCGACGAAATGCCGGTCCTTGGCAGCTTCGAGCATGTCCAGCGCCTCTTCGTCGGCGAAGCTCGCGTGGTAGACCATCTCGATGCCGTGGCGCACGCAGAGCTTCACCGATTCGCTGGAGCGCGCATGCGCCGCGACGCGCTTGCCGTAGCGGTGGGCCTCTGTCGCCAGCATCGCCACCTCCTCCTCGGAGAACGGCGACATCTCCGCCGGAAGGCCCGCGATGTACTCGCCCGACAGATTGATCTTCAGGTGATCGACCCCGTACTTGACGAAGGTGCGCGCGCAGCGGCGGATCTCCTCGGGGCCGCTGCATACGCTGCCGAAGCTCAGTTCCTCGAATGGCATGTGGGGCAAGGTGTTGTCGCCCAGGGCCCCGATGGTGGTGATCTCCTGCGAGCCTGCCAGGTAGCGCGGCCCGGGGAATTCGCCGGCATCGATGGCGTTGCGCAGTACCACGTCGAGCCGGGGCTTGGCGGCGGCCGCGCCGATGGCCGAGGTCCAGCCCATCTCCAGGTAGCGCTTGGCGACGCGCACGCACCAGAGCATGTGCTCCTCGGGCGGCATGAACTGGATGGCCGCGAGCGAGGGCTGGTCGTTCCACGAGAAATGGGTGTGGGCCTCGGTCATGCCGGGCATGAGGAAGCGGCCCCGCCCCTCGAACACCCGCGCGCCCGTGGTGTCCACCGTGCCGGGGGCGCGCGCCACCTGCACGATCCTGCCGCCATCGACCAGCACGTCGCCGGGATAGGGATCGGCGCCGGTGCCGTCGAAGATGCGGACGTTCGTGAATGCATATCGGGTCATGTCTCTCTCCTTCTGCCATGTGGGGGATTTCCGGGGAAGGCGCGCGGCCGCGCCCCGATGCCGGAAGGGGGTACCGCCGGTCCGGATGCCGTTCAGCGCGGCAGGCGTGCGTGGAAGCGCTGCAGCTCCTGGATGCAGCGCCCGGGCTGCTCCAGCGTCGTCCAGTGGCCACAGCCGGGCAGCACGGCCACCTCGGCGCCCGCGATGCGCTGCGCCATTTCCTCGACGCGCGCCGGCGGCGCCACGCCGTCTTGGTCGCCCGTCACCAGCAGCACGGGCATACGCAACTGCTCGATGGGGGCGGACTGCGCTCCGGCCAGCGCCTCGCAGTTGCGGGCGTAGCCCTCGGGCGGCTGGCGCATGACGAGTTCGCGGATGGCGGCCAGCGCCGCAGGGTTGCCGGCCTTTGTTTCCGCGCTGGTCGCGCCCTGCACGATCGCGTCCGCGATGTCCTGCATCGCAGCGGCGCCCTGCCGCGCCAGTTCGGCGCGCGCGCGGATGCCGGCCCGGCCCGCGTCGGGCGGCGCTACCAGGGGGCCGAACAGCGCCAGCGAGCGCACCCTCCCCGGGTGCGCCGTGGCCAGGTGCTGCGCGACGATGCTGCCCAGCGAATGGGCCACCACGTGCACGGCATCCAGCTCCAGCGCCGTCAGCAGTGCGGCCATGCGCTCGGCCAGCCATCCGACGCTCAGCGTCCCGTCCGGCAGTCCGGACCGCGCGCTGCCCGGCAGGTCCGGAGCGACGCGACGCAACGGCTGCAGCGCCTGGGCGATGGGCGTCCAGACGTTGGAGGAGCCGCCCAGGCCGTGGATGCAGAGCACCGCCTCGCCCTCGCCCGCCACCTCCACGGTCATGCCTTCGATGATGTGTGTCGCCATGGGACCTCCGGTCAGACAAATGCGTTCTCGATGGAGCCGATGCCGTCGATCTCGACACGGACGCGGTCGCCCGTTCGGAGATAGCGCGGCGGCGATAGGCCCATGCCCACTCCGGCCGGGGTGCCCGTAGCGATCACATCACCCGGGTACAGCGTGATGCCGCGGGAGACGGTTTCGATCAGCGTCGGGATATCGAAGATCATTTGCTCCGTGGAGCCGTCCTGGCGCAGTTCGCCGTTGACCCAGCAGCGCACGCGGGTGAGCGTGCCGTCCAGTTCGTCGGCCGTCACGATCCAGGGGCCCATCGGGCAGAACGTGTCGAACGACTTGCCCATGTCCCACTGCTGGTGGCGCATCTGCACGTCGCGCGCGGTCACGTCGTTGACGATCGTGTAGCCGAAGACATGCTGCAGCGCATCGGCACGGGCGATGTTCTTGCCGCCGCGGCCGATCACCACGGCCAGTTCGGCCTCGTAGTCAATCTGCTCGGACACGCCGGCCGGCAACTGCACGGCGTCGTGCGGGCCGACCACGCATTCGGGCACCTTGGTGAACACGATGGGCCACGACTCGGGGTTGGCGTCGTTGTCCTTGAACACGGACGCCGACAACTCCTTGGCATGCGCGTGGTAGTTACGGCCCACGCACCACACGTTGCGTAGCGGCCTGGGCAGCGGGGCGAGCAACCGCACATCTGCCACTGCGTGGGTCTCACCCGTGGAAGCCGGCAGAGGCAGCCCCTGCGCCTTGGCTTGGATAAGCGGCAGGACGCCACGGGCTGCGTCGCTGGGGGAGACATCGAGTGCGGACAGCGTTTTCCCGCTGGGGTCGGCACATCCGACGCGGGGAACCGCATCCACAAGATAGGCGGCAAGGCGCATGGTTTCTTTCTCCAGAGAGTTGCAAGGTCGGCGCACCAGCCTGTCAGGGCGATGCGGCGCGCTCCGGAGTCAACTTTAGGATCGGAGCTCGGCTCTCGCTTATCCGTTCGTCTCGCGCCTTATCGAACAGTCTGGTCCCTTGCTAAGGAGATACCCTGGACAGCACCGAGGCAGTCACTCGCCAGCGTGAAAATTCCACCATCGAGTCCCGGAGTACGACATGGCGGAGGCTTACGCATTACACGAAGGAACGTTCGGCACGGCGGTCGTGCTGGAACTCCGCGCCGACCTGGTTCCCCACGCGCACTCAGACTTACAGCTGGCTTTCTGGCTCGGCGGTGCGCGCGCTACCGCGCGCGTAGGCACAGAACACGTGGAATATGGCGAGAACACCGCGCTGGGCGTAAATGCTTTCGAGTCGCACGACCTGGTGCTGCATGAGCAGGGCGAAGCAGCCCTTTTCCTGGCCTTTATGGTCAGGGACGATTGGCTGCAAGGCCGCGCGGCCGCGACCAGCCACGGCTTTCGCTTCAACGCTCCAAGGCTGCACATCGACGGAGAGTTGCGCCGGGCCTGCTGGCAGGTGCTGGACCTGATCCTGTCTCCGCACAGCTCGCAGACCGACATCGATGATCAGGTCGAAGGCCTTCTGCTGGCGGCGACCGGCGTGGCGGGCGGTCACGCGCGCCGGCCACGCACCGGCGTGGGCGCATCGCTAGATGCACGGCTGCGCACGGCCATCGCTCACATGCGCCAGCATGTCTCCACCAAGGCGACGGTGGACGAGATCGCAGGCATGGTGGGTCTCTCGCGCGCACATTTCTTCGCTCTGTTCCGTGACCAGCTCAATACCACGCCGCAAGTGTTCTGGAGCGCGGTGAGGGTGGAAGAAGCCATGCGTCGTGTGGCGCTGGGCGCGCCAATGACCGACGTGGCCTTGGATCTGGGCTTCTCTGCGCCCAGCAACTTCTCGCGATTCTTCAAGGAACACACCGGTGTGCCACCATCGACGTTTCGCCGGGCCACGCGCGCGCCCATGCCGGCGACGGTGACGGGCATTCCGCTTCAGCCTGCAGCTTAAGAACGTGTTTACGATCTCCCAGGGGTCGCGCAGCTACGTCGGCGGGATGGGATGCAAGGCGCTGTGCGCAGTGGATAGCTTGGGCTTGCACAAGCGCCGCAACGCCGCAGACCGCCCACCCACACCGCTGCCCTTCGGGTTGGAGCGAAATCGGCCGATTGGACGCCCCGGCTGCTTGCATGGACATGAGTCCATGCGGCGCATCCGAAGCATCCACTCATCCCGATTGCGCTCCAACGCAATCCCCTGCGAGATCGTGAACACGTTCTAAGAACATGTTCACGATCCCCCAGGAGTCGCTAGAGGGTCGAGCGCAGGGATAGCGCCGGCACGAATGCGCTACGACTCCAGCACGGGACAGAAACGCTGCCTTGTCGCCCCTCGCAACTCAGAGCATCTTCACCGCGCGCCCGATGAACACGATCGGCCCGGTCGGCCGATCGATGGGCGAGCCGGCCTCGGGCTCCAGCGTCAGCTCGAAGAGCTGGTTGGGCTGCAGCGGCGGCAGGCGGTCGATGGGCACTTGCACCGCCTCGCCCGGCCGCACCAGGCCCAGCGACTTCGGGCCCGCCCACTGGTCGGCCTTGGTCCAGAACTGCAGCGACTTGCCGGGCGGCACGGGGGTATCGCCCAGCGGCTTGAGCTGCAGCTGGCCCGAGCGCGACGAGGCCTGCACCACCCAGCCGGGCGACGTGCCGCCCGGCGCCACCAGCACCACCATGTATTGCGGCGCACCCGGCGTGCCGCGCAGGCCGGGCCCGGCCAACAGCACCGCAGCCAGCACGGCGGCGGCAGCGAATCCGCCCGCCGCCAGCCCGCGCCACAGGCGCAGATCGTTCCACCACGACACCAGCGCCGAGGGCACTGCCGCGCGCCGCTGGCCGACCGAGGCGTCGGGGGTGGCTGCGGCGTTCGCCCAGCCCAGGCTGCGCTCGATGCGCGGCCAGAGCGCAGGCGACGGCTCCACGGCGGGCGCCAGCACCACCAGCGGATGCAGACGCGCCTCCCAGCTTTCCACGGCCTCGCGCAGCGCCGCGTCGTGCGGCAGGCGCGCTTCGACCGAGCGGCGGCCTGCGATGGGCAGCGTGCCCAGCACATAGGCGCCGGCCAGGGCGTCGAGGTCTTCCGGCGGGGAAGCCGGGGAGGAGAAATCCGGTGTCGATGGGCTCGTCATGCCATGCACTCCCGCAGCGCGCGCATACCGCGCTGGATCCAGGCCTTCACGGTGCCCAGCGGCGTCTGCGTGCGCTCGGCGATCTCGCCGTGCGAGCAGCCGTCCACATAGGCCAGCACGATGCAGTCGCGCCGCGCCGGCTCCAGACGGCCCAGGCAGGTGTCGAGCCGGCCCAGGTCGGCACCGAGTTCATAGGGGTCGATGCGGCTCTTGTAGCTCTGCAGCGCCGCCTGGTCGTCGATGGCCTCCACGGCCTCATCGTCCAGGCGCACGTCGCGGGCGCTGCCGCGCACCACGTTCAGCGCGGCATGCCGCACCACGCTGTAGATCCAGCCCCGGCCCGCGCCGCGCGCGGCGTCGAAGCTGCCGGCGCGCTGCCAGATGCTGAGGAAGGCGTCGTGCAGCACATCCTCGGCCTGGGCGCGCTCGCGCACGATGCGCAGGGCCACGCCCAGCAGGTAGCGGCCTTCGCGCTCGTAGATGCGCTGCAGGGCCTGCCGGTCTCCCCGGGCGCAAGCACCCAGGGCGGCGTCGTAGTCGAAAGGGTCGGCTGCAGCGGTCAAGGCGGGTCCAGGCCAGGGTTGGGGGGATGCGCTGCATCGTAGTGCATGCCGTGCCTCCCGCCGCCCTGTCCTGCGGCCTTTTCGGCCGTCAGGCCGCCTTGTAGAAGATGTAGTCGGCCTGGTAGGGCACGGTGGTCTTCTGGCCCTTGTTGGCCATGGTGCAGGCCATGTTGGCCGGCGCCACGCCGCCGGTGAGGTTCACGCGCTGGATGTAGGTGACGCCGGTCAGCGCGCCGCTGCCCATGGCGGGGTTGGCCTTGACCAGCTGGTAGGGCAGCGCGCCGGCGGTGGAAGGCGCCACGGCCAGCTGCGTGGCCGTCAGCTTGGAGCCGTCGTTCGCTTCCCAGGTGGCGGGCGGGCCGTAGTACTTGCCGACCTGCTTGCCGCTGCGGTCCATCAGCTTGGCGTCCGGGCCCACGAAGGTCCATTCGACCTGGCCGGGCATATTGGCCTTGTCCTTGCATTCGTAAGTGATGTCGCCCTTGCCCACCGTTTCCCAGGCCACCTTGTTGCCGGCCGGCACCTGAATGGATGCGGGCAGGCTGGCCTGCGAGAACGCCATGCCGGACGAGGATGCTGACATGCCCATCGAGCCGCAGGCGGCCAGCAAAGCGGCGGCGGACACGGTGCCAGCCAGGGTGGCGATACGGGAGAGGCGGATGTTGCGCATGGAGTGCTCCTTGGAATCGAGTGAAACAACAGGGGATGGAATCGATGGCAGCCTGTGCTTTGCACGGGTCTGCCCAGGCTCTACCCACGAGGCCGGCGTTTGGATGCAGCGCCAGATGCAACAAATCGTGTACGAGCCGCGCTTTCACTGGCCGCCCCGTGGCCTATACTCCGCCCACTCGTCAGGAGAGAGCCGCCGCGCAACGCGGCAGCCGCCGAAGGCGCAGGGCACCTACCACCGCCCGAACGCTCAGGCAAAAGGACTGACAGGAACGCCCGCAGGGATGCGGGCGTTTCCCTTGCTGGAGAGAGGCTGCCGCCCGCGCCATGCGGACAGCGGCCCACCGAAGGAGCAAGCCCCGCCCCGAGGCCGCATCGAATCCCATCGATGGCCGCGCGGCACGGTGAATCTCTCAGGTAAAGCGGACAGCGGGGCACATGCAGCGGCACCGCCTCGCCCGGGGCGGGCCGCGTCAATGACTGCCCCTTGTGGAGATTTCCGCCATGTCCTCGTCCGCCGCCGCGTCCGCCGCTCCCCTGCTGACCACCCCGCTCAACGCACTGCACCTGGAACTGGGCGCGCGCATGGTGCCCTTCGCGGGCTACTCCATGCCCGTGCAGTACCCCGCCGGCCTGATGGCCGAGCACCACCACACGCGCAACGCCGCGGGCCTCTTCGACGTCTCGCACATGGGCCAGCTGCGCCTGGTCGGCCCCGACGCCGCCGCCGCCTTCGAAACCCTGGTGCCGGTGGACGTCATCGGCCTGGGCATCGGCCGCCAGCGCTACGGCCTGCTGCTGAACGACGACGGCGGCATCATCGATGACCTGATGTTCGTGAACCGGGGCGAGGACCTCTTCGTCATCGTCAACGGCGCCTGCAAGCTGGGCGACATCGCCCACATCCAGCAGCGCATCGGCCATCTGTGCCAGGTCCAGCCCCTGCCCGACCAGGCCCTGCTGGCGCTGCAGGGCCCGCAGGCCGCAGAGGCGCTGGGCCGCCTGGCGCCCGAGGTGCTGCAGCTGGTCTTCATGACCGGCACGGCCGTCTCCATCGCCGGCTGCGACTGCTACGTGACCCGCAGCGGCTACACGGGCGAAGACGGCTTCGAGATCTCCGTACACGCATCGCAGGCCGAAACGCTGGCCCGCGCCCTGCTGGCCCAGCCCGAGGTCAAGCCCATCGGCCTGGGCGCACGCAATTCGCTGCGGCTGGAAGCGGGCCTGTGCCTCTACGGCAACGACATCGACGCCACCACCACCCCGCCCGAGGCCGCGCTGAACTGGGCCATCCAGAAGGTGCGCCGCACGGGCGGCGCGCGCGCCGGCGGCTTTCCTGGCGCGGGCAAAGTGCTGGCCCAGATCGACGACCCCGCCCTGCTGGCCCGCAAGCGCGTGGGCCTGGTCGCGCTGGAGCGGGTGCCGGTGCGCGAGCACACGCCACTGCAATCGCCGGACGGCCAGCCCATCGGCGAAGTGACCAGCGGCCTGCTGGGCCCGACGGTGGACAAGCCCGTCGCCATGGGCTATGTGGCGCCCGCCTTCGCGGCGCTGGGCACGCGCGTGAACGCCATCGTGCGCGGCAAGGCCGTGCCGATGGAAGTGGCGGCCATGCCCTTCACCCCCAATCGCTACCACCGCGGCTGAACGAACGCGGATCGGCCCGTGCCCGGCTGCCGCGCGGCTACAGTCGCGGCTGGCATCGGCGCCATCGTTTCAAACATCGTCTTCCTTCCTCTTTTTTCTGGAGTTTCCCCATGAGCGTCAAGTTTTCCAAAGACCACGAGTGGATCGACACGGCCCAGGCGGACGCCGCCATCGTCGGCATCACCCAGCATGCGCAGGACGCGCTGGGCGACGTGGTGTTCGTGGACCTGCCCGAAGTCGGCGCGACCTTCGCTCAGGGCGAAGTCGCCGGCGTGGTCGAGTCCGTCAAGGCCGCGGCCGACGTCTACATGCCCGTGTCGGGCGAGATCGTCGAAGTGAACGAGGCCCTGCGCGCCGACCCGTCGCTCGCCAACAGCGACCCGCTGGGCGCCGGCTGGTTCTTCAAAGTACGCGTGTCCGACGCCGCCCAGCTGGACGGCCTGATGGACGAAACCGCCTACACCGCGTTCGCCCAGAACGCCTGAGCCTGACTCACCAGCCGCAGCTGCCGCGCCCGGCCCCGCACCGAGCCCGGCAGCGTCCTTGCCCCGCCCTGACCGACCGCCGCCGATGACCACCGCCCTGCCCCCGCTCTCCGCCCTGGAGAACGCCACCGAATTCCAGCCCCGCCACATCGGCATCGATGCGGCGGACGAAGCCCACATGCTCTCCGTGATCGGCGAGGCCTCGCGCCGCGCGCTCATCGACGGCATCGTGCCCCGTTCCATCGCCCGCAGCCAGCCCATGGACCTGCCGGCCGCCACGACCGAAGCCGGCGCACTGGCCGAGCTGAAGGCCATCGCGGGCAAGAACCAGCTGCTGAAAAGCTTCATCGGCCAGGGCTACTACGGCACGCACACGCCCGGCGTCATCCTGCGCAACATCCTGGAGAACCCCGCCTGGTACACCGCCTACACGCCCTACCAGGCCGAAATCAGCCAGGGCCGCATGGAGGCGCTGGTCAACTTCCAGACCATGGTGTGCGATTTGACGGCCATGCCCATCGCCAACGCCTCCATGCTGGACGAGGCCACCGCCGCTGCCGAAGCCATGACGCTGGCCAAGCGCTCGGTCAAGTCCAAGAGCAATCGCTTCATCGTGGCCGGCGACGCGCACCCGCAGACCATCGAGGTGATCCAGACCCGCGCCGAGCCCCTGGACATCGAAGTGGTGCTGGCCAACTCGCTGGCCGAATGGAACGACGCGCTGGACGGCGACTATTTCGCCGTGCTGGCCCAGTACCCCGCCACCAGCGGCCGCATCGACGCCCTGGCGGCCGACGCCGAGAAGGCCCACGCCCGCGGCGCCGCCTTCATCGCCGCCGCCGACCTGCTGGCCTTGACCCTCATCACCCCGCCCGGCGAATGGGGCGCCGACATCGTCGTGGGCACCACCCAGCGCTTCGGCATGCCCATGGGCGCCGGCGGCCCGCACGCCGCCTTCATGGCCTGCCGCGACGAATACAAGCGCAGCCTGCCCGGCCGTCTGGTGGGCGTGAGCGTGGACGTGCACGGCAAGCCCGCCTACCGCCTGGCGCTGCAGACGCGCGAGCAGCACATCCGCCGCGAGAAGGCCACCTCCAACATCTGCACGGCCCAGGTGCTGCCGGCCGTCATCGCCAGCATGTACGCCGTCTATCACGGCCCCGAAGGCCTGACCCGCATCGCCCGCCGCGTGGCCGCCTACACCGCCATCCTGGCGCGCGGCCTGAAGGCCCTGGGCGCGCCGCTGCGCGAGCAGGCAACGTTCGACACCCTGTCTCTGCACACCGGCGCCGCTACGGAAAAGATAGCTGCACGCGCCATCTCCATGGGCGCCAACCTGCGGATCTATTTCAAGGAATACCTCTGCATCTCGCTGGACGAGACCACCACCCGCGCCGACGTCGAGCTGCTGTGGAAGATCTTCGCCCAGGATGGCCAGACCCTGCCCACCTTCGCCGACTACGCCGAAGCCGGCGTGGAGCCGCTGATCCCCGCCGCGCTGCAGCGGGCCAGCAGCTTCCTCACGCACCCGGTGTTCAACACCCACCACAGCGAAACCGGCATGCTGCGCTACATCCGCCAGCTCTCCGATAAAGACCTGGCGCTGGACCGCAGCATGATCCCGCTGGGCTCCTGCACCATGAAGCTCAACGCGACCAGCGAGATGATCCCCATCACCTGGCCCGAATTCGCGCAGGTCCACCCCTTCGCCCCTGCCGACCAGCTGCAGGGCTACGCCGAGCTGGACGAGCAGCTGCGCGCCTGGCTCTGCCAGGCCACGGGCTATGCCGGCATCAGCCTGCAGCCCAACGCCGGCAGCCAGGGCGAATACGCCGGCCTGCTGGCCATCCGTGGCTGGCACAAGGCGCGCGGCCAGGGCCACCGCAACATCTGCCTGATCCCCAGCAGCGCCCACGGCACCAACCCTGCCAGCGCCCAGATGGCGGGCATGCAGGTGGTCGTCACGGCCTGCGACGCCAGCGGCAACGTGGACCTGGCTGACCTCAAGGCCAAGTGCGAGCAGCACGCCGACAAGCTGGCCTGCGTGATGATCACCTACCCCAGCACCCACGGCGTGTTCGAGACGCAGGTCAAGGAACTCTGCCAGTTGGTCCACCAGCACGGCGGCCGTGTGTACGTGGACGGCGCCAACATGAACGCCCTGGTCGGCGTGGCCGCGCCCGGCGAATTCGGCGGCGACGTGAGCCACCTGAACCTGCACAAGACCTTCTGCATCCCGCACGGCGGCGGCGGCCCCGGCGTCGGCCCCGTCTGCGTGGTCGAAGACCTGGTGCCTTACCTGCCGGGCCATGCCACGGCCGGCGTGCCCGGCGGCAACGGCGCCGTCAGCGCCGCGCCTCTGGGCAACGCCGCCGTGCTGCCCATCAGCTGGATGTACATCCGCATGATGGGCGCCGACGGCCTCAAGGCCGCGACCGAAACCGCCATCTTGAGCGCCAACTACATCAGCGCGCGCCTGAAGGACCACTACCCCACGCTGTACGCCAGCGCCAACGGCCACGTCGCGCACGAGTGCATCCTGGACCTGCGGGCGTTCAAGGAAACCAGCGGCGTCATGGCCGAAGACGTGGCCAAGCGCCTGATCGACTACGGCTTCCACGCGCCCACGCTGTCCTTCCCCGTGCCCAACACGCTGATGGTGGAACCGACGGAAAGCGAAACCCTGGCCGAACTGGACCGCTTCATCGACGCCATGATCGCCATCCGCGAAGAGATCCGCCAGATCGAATCCGGCACCTGGCCGCAGAACGACAACCCGCTGAAGAACGCCCCGCATACGGCGGAAAGCCTGCTGGGCGTGGATTGGGGCCGCGCCTATAGCCGCGAAACCGCAGCCTTCCCTGTGGCCGCGCTGCGGCAGGCCAAGTACTGGTCGCCCGTGGGGCGGGTGGATAACGTGTATGGGGACCGGAATCTGTTCTGCAGTTGCGTGCCGGTGGGTGAGTTGGCTTCGTAAGACTGCCGCCGCAGCATGCGGCGCCTTGAAGCGCGCTGCGATTTGAAAGACAAAGGCCTGGGTGACCAGGCCTTTGTGCTTTTGGGGGCCAGATGCGGATGTCTATCAGGCCTTGAAAGGCAAGCCTGCTGTGATTCCCGGTATGAGTAGTGGAAGCAGGTATCCATCCGCGATACATTTCGGGTGCAATGCCCCTTGAGGCTGCTTCGCCATCCGGAAATTTTTAGGTTTGCCTAAACGGGGAATCCCGCTGCTCGACGTCTGGTGCAGCGGAAAAAACTTTGTTTAGCAGACTGCAGACGGCACAATGACTGTCGTCTAAATCTATTTAGGCCTCACAAGCCCAAGTTCTCGCCAGGCGTGCACTTAAAAACCATGCAATTGCAGAAATATTCACCAAGAGGGAAAAGATAGTGAAAACCAAGGCATATCACGCGTTCGCGCAGAAGCTGATCTACTTCGATGATGATCTTGACTTGATTGACGTATTGCGTGCAGGCGTAGTCAACGGAGACCTCACAGATAATGAGTCCAAACTAGTGCTAAAGAACGTTGATCCACAGAAGCATACGCATATTGCACGACGAAAGAACGCAGACGGCAGTCGAATGCAAGTCATCAATCACCTCCGCGCGACACTATATGCAGGCTACGTAAAGGACGCCTACGAAGAAGTTACTCACTACCTCCGAACGGTGCTGAAAAAAGCAGCGGAGAACGGGTTCGATGCAGGGCGAATAATCGGTGAGCATTCTTGTAAATTCGATGCCAAATTGATCTTAGCTGCAGGCAATTGGAATGCAGTTGCAGGACTTGTTTCCGATTCCGTTTTTCAAAGCCTCGAAGCGGAGCAAAGCACTCTGAAGTTGCTTCAAAAGGTGTCGAGCAAGCTAGCGCTCGGAGTCGATCCTGCACTTATTGAAGCAGCACTCCCATATTTGGAAGTACGGCACTTCTTAGTGCACACGGACGGATTTTTACCGGCAGATTTCATCGCAAAAAATCCAGCAATTGCGACCAAGAATGGCTACGTTCAACTGGACTTCAAGTTCGTGAACGAACTGAGAGAAGCTGTGAAGAAACTGGTGAAAGCCTTTGATGAGAAAGTAATAGCAGCCAACCTACTGCAGCCAGCGGATCTTCAGCCATAGACGATTCACACATATCTACTCAAGGGCCATCACATTCAGGTGAGGCCTAAATGGTCGTATATGGACTCCCCCACAACAGCAAGAGCTTGACCGATTGGGGACCAGAGGGTAAAGCACCTGCAGTCGTATATCCGGCATCTGTAGTGGACTCTGCGGTGGTCCGTGCCGACATGGAATCTGCGTCACCGCGTCGCCACACGATACAAGCGGCAGGCAAGCTGCCGGAAGAGTTATCGGAGTAGTGCGGTGTGGGAGTCACCCGGTTGGCCATGATGGTCGATCAAACCCATCGCAAGTGGTGAATCAATTCTGGCTTTGGCGTGGAGTGCATTCTTTGCTGGATTATCAGTTTGGCATCGCAAAACTTAATCTCAAACAGTGGTGTTGTAATTCAGGTTTGAGACCGCCCGGCATACCTTGCTTTCTAACAGCTTCCCAAGGTGCCGTCATGTTTTTATTCAACATCGAAAAGATGTCTATCCATGCCAATCGCTTCTCTTGTATTCCGCTGCATCCCGGTGGCTCTAATTCTGTTGGCAGGCTGCGCATCGTCAGCCGACGCACAAAAGAATTTTATTGACTCCGCCAAACCATATATCAGTGAAGGCAGTTGGGATAAGGCGTATCGCTCGCTTGAAGATGCATTTGAAGCTCCTGAATCTGCCACGAGGCTAGCTGCATATGACCTGCTGGTCGCGCACCCTCAAATTCAGCGCGCAGCGACCGAATCATTCAGCCGTAGATCTCTTTCGAAAACGTTCTCTGAGTTCGATCCTTTCTCCGCTAGAGAACTAGAGCTAGTACGGCTGCGCATTTATGAAAAATTCGCGTCTGAAACCGAGGTATTACAGGCAAAAAGCAATATTGAATCGATTCATGAGGAGGCCGCCCGAAAAATGCGCAGCCTAACCGAAGCTCGGGCTTTAGGACCCGATGGACTTTTTGTGGATGAGGCGATATTTGACCAGTTGCTGGAATCCGATCAGGCAAAATTCAAGACAATGTATCCGATGCTCAAAGTCATCCCGACTGGTAGCACAGGGATACTTCGCAGTCACCAAATACTAGATAGATCAACAAGCGGATCGAACGCTGGATCGCAGTTGGGCTCTTCAATAGCACAGGCTGCCTACGTCGAAAGATCATTCGAAAGAAACAACTACTCCGCGCTCAGTCAGCTCGGCGCAGGAATAATGGGTGGATTAATTGGCTCGGCGTTTAATACCTCACCTCAATCACTTTATCTGATAAATTACGGAGTAGAACTCCGCGACGGAACAATAAGGAGCGTACTAAAGGCGTCTTCAGATGGTATTGCGTCGCCACCTGGGCAATGCGTGTACCTCAATGATCTGCAAGAGGCACCGCGGTACCTGTGTGAAGACAGTCTTTGGGCATTCATAGAGCGCGCAAAGCGAGTGGGAAATTTGGGAAAGCCTGCCCCCGACAGATCAAACGAAAAGGTCAGCTGCAAGTTGGATGTTGTTGGGGAGATCAAGTTGGATAGAGAAGCTTGCCGCAAGGCTAATGGAACCGTGGTTCCATAGTTGATCAGCCTGACTCTGGGAATACACCAGCTTGCGACGCAGCGATGCCTACCTGCTTCAACTGCCGCGCCAATGTTCTGGCTGGCGTAGAGCGTTGTCCGAGCTGTGACATGACTTTCGTGCCCGGAACCTGGCGCACCGCTGTCACCGGCCTGAGTGCCAGCGCAGAAGCTGGGGTTTATCGCGTACCACTCGGCAGGGCCGCTGGTTTCAGGTTGTCGCGCTTCTCGTGCCGCTCTGGGTACCGCTACTCATTGTGTTCTTTGTCGATGCTCCGGCGACGGCGTTGGCTCTGCTCCTTGCACCGTTCGTCTTCATTCCTGGCGTGCACACCATCGGGAACGAGCCTGGTTGGTCAGGCTGGGCAAGTTTTGCCGCGTCCTTGGGCTATGTCGCGACTTCAGGCGTCCTTGGCTTTCTCGTGATGTCGTGGTTCAATGGTTTCCTACGTCAGTCGCGAGCATATTGCCGGCGAACCCTTCAGTCAGTTGGACAGCCTCCCGGGTACTGAATCGCCCCGAATTTTGAGGAGGCTCAAAATTCCGAAGGAATTTAGCCATGAAGAAGACAAGTAAATTCTAGCCTGAGGCGTGCCAGCTTGCAGTCTTTTCCGACTCAAGCGCTTTTACATCAATTGCCACCGCTATCCTTTTTACAGCGCCACTGCAATGTGCGTTCCATAGCATCCGGCGCCAATTCCCCACGCAGCCATTAGAAGATTGCAGGTCACCTTCATGAAATTTCCGTGGAGCTCCAGAGACATAGGACTCCTCCGCCAAGCCGCATTTTGGCGCCATGCTTTTATTGCCGCAACCAATATACTTACGCATTCAAAGGAAAACCCATTCTCAAGTATTTGATACCAAGCCTCGTCATCGCTTGATTCTTGCTGCCGTATATCGAATCTACCGCCGTGCTGCCGGCAGCAGTTGCCCCATTCGCTCTCGGGGCCTACTTAGAAAAATTTTTCCAAACAAGCGCTCCGAATGGGCCGTACGAAAGCCATGCTTATACGGCCGCATCCCATGGCTGGCCAGCGCCACATTGGCACCGCCACCTCATCTCTCCCACTGAAAAATGGACGACAAAGCCCCCACCCAACCAGTTTCTGGCCAGCGTTTTGCATGGGCTCTGCTTTCGTGGTGTCTTTCCAGCATAGCGGTGCTCAGTTCCTTCCTTATAGCGCTGACGCCGTTTGGATCCACTGTGGGCGCGGGCGCCATACCTTCAAGCATGGGCTCTTACTTCTTCCTCGTGCCATTGCTTGCCTGGTTATGCCTCGCTACCATGACGTACAGTTGGCTGCAGAATCGAACCTGCCACTTTATTTGGCTCGCCACAGGCACGCTATCGGGCTCTGCATCAGCTGTAATCTTTCTTCCCTTATTTTTCTTTTACATATCAGCAGTACCGCTAGCCCTATACCTGACTTACTGGCATGCAAGACGTCGCTGGGCAAAAATTGAACGGCAGGATCGATAGAACGTATCAGCAATAGATTCTAAGCCGGCCAAGTTAATCAAGCAACGCTTATAAACCCGTCGCTCTTCTCACTCTGGCGTTGCTCACCAAGGGTTGTAGGCTTAGCAAACAAAAAATCATTCCATGCAGCAGAACACCAAACTCCTACTGAATTGCAACTGCGGAGATGTTGAACTACAGATATCCGGTAGTCCTGCAGCTTGCGCCTATTGCCATTGCGCCTCATGCCGAGAATTTTATGGTCTGCCCGTGCTGGCCGCAACCGCTTGGAAGAACGAGGCCGTGCAAGTTGTGAAAGGCAGAGATCAAATTGGCGAATATCAGCACCCTACAAAGCAGATGAAGCGATACTTCTGCCGCGCTTGCGGTGAGACGATGTTCGGCACCAATCGACTCGGCCTCACCGTCGTTCGCACTTCACTTCTGGCAAGATCCTTGGGAGGTTCACTTCCAGCCGAATTTCGTCCTCAATTCCACTTGTTCTACGCGAGTCGCGAACTGGATATCAGCGATGAATATCCAAAGTACTTGGAAGGCACAAGCGGCCCATTGTTTTCAGAATCCGAACCCCAACGGGATTGAACGTCAGTCATATAGTCGCCACCAATGCGACGGAATGCCTGGCCCATCGACTGAGCAATAATCACTGCAGTCATTCGGAATGCGACACCCAACCATTGAATCAACCGGATGGCTTACGCGCTGTGCTTTTCGCCCATTGACTATCACACCCATTAGAACGCAATGCCTACCTGCTTCAACTGCCGCGCAAATTTTCTGGCCGGCGTCGAGCGTTGTCCGAACTGTGGCATGACTTTCGTTCCAGGTACCTGGCGCACCGCTATCACCAGCCTGAGTGCCAGCGCGGATGGCTGGGGTTTATCGCATACCACTCGACAAGGCCGCTGCTTTCAGGTTTTCGCGCTGCTCGTTCCGCTATGGATACCGCTCCTCATGGTGTTCTTTGTCGATGCTCCGGCGACGGCGTTGGCCCTGCTCCTTGCGCCATTCATCTTCATACCGGGCGTGCATACCCTCGGGAACGTGCCTGGTTGGTCAGGCTGGGCAAGGTTTGCCGCGTCCTTGGGCTATGTCGCGACTTCAGGCGTCCTTGGCTTTCTCGTGATGTCATGGTTCAGTGCATTCCTGAGTCGACCTTAAGCGGCACGTCGCCTTCTTCTATACATACACATATTTCTAGGCGGGAGCATTCCGGCAGCTCCCATGCGCCAAGCCCTAACATCAGCCCTTTGCCCCGTTCCGGAGTTTCCTCAATGCGCCACCTCATCGCCCTGCTTGCCTCCCTCGCCCTCGCCCCGCTCGCCATCGCGCAGACACCCGCAACAGCCCCTGTCACCACCTCCTCCGGCCTGATCTACCAATCCGTCAAGGAAGGTACCGGCGACTCCCCCAAGGCCACCGACACCGTCAAGGTGCATTACAAGGGCACCTTCCCCGACGGCAAGGAATTCGACAGCTCGTACAAGCGCGGCGAGCCCGCTGAATTCCCTCTGAACCGCGTGATTCCCTGCTGGACCGAAGGCGTGCAGCGCATGAAGCCGGGTGGCAAGGCGAAGCTGACCTGCCCGCCGGCCATCGCCTATGGCGCACGCGGTGCGGGCAATGTGATTCCGCCCAATGCCACGCTGAATTTCGAAGTCGAGCTGATTTCCGTCAAGCGTTGACATTGGTTTGATGTCCCAGGGCGCGCGCGGCCTCTGCCATAGAGGCCTGCTAGCGCTGTCCCACGTACACTCGGCAGCTTGCCCGCAGCCATGCCGGGCTGCCTGCCTCGCCCGCCGAGCCTCCATGACGCGCCCCGACCTGTCCTCCCTCTTCCGCCATCTGCAGGACTCATCTTCCACGGACGGCGGCGGCGCGCTGCCGCCCGGCCTGCCCGAGCGGCGCCGGCCCGGCCGTGCCGGGGACGAGGTGGGCCAGCTGATCGCCGAGCTGCGCGCATCGCAGGCTGAGCTGGAGGCGCAGAACAAGGTGCTGAGCTTCAGCCAGGCGGCGGCCGAAAGCGCCTCGGAGCGCTTCGAGACGCTGTTCGCCAGCGTGCCCCTGGCGCTGATGGTGCTGGACGAGCACGACATCGTGGTGCAGGCCAATTCCATGGCCCACCGCTCGTTCCAGCCCACCGAGGCCGATCGGCCGCTCACCTCGCTGATGCCCTTCGTCTGCGCGGCCGACGCGCCTCGCGTGCGCGAGGCCTTCGAGACAGCCCGCGTGGCCGGCACCGCCGAAGTGACGGAGGTGGTGTTTTTCACCGGCCAGCAGGGGCGCATCAACGGCGACCTCCACATCGCCCGCATCGAGGCCAAGCAGGACGACGACCCTACGGCGCTGCAGTTCCTCTGCGCCGTGATCGACCAGGGCCCGCTGCTGGCCGAGCGCCGTGCGCTGCAGGACAGCGCGGCCACGCTGAAGGAGCGCAATGCGCAGATCCTGGCCAGCGAAAGGCGGCTGGAGGCGGTGATCAATTCCGCGCTGGACGCCATCATCTGCGTGGACCACCACCACCGCATCACGGTGTTCAACCCCACGGCCTCGGCGCTCTTCCTGTGCGCCCAGGCCGATGCGCTGGGCAGCCCGCTGGAACGCTTCCTGCCCGACGCCGCCCAGGCCATGGCCATGGCGCAGGTCACCACCCAGGCCGTGCTGGGCGAGGTGACGGCACGCACCGCCACGGGGCGCGAGCTGGCCGTGGAGGTGAGCCTGTCTTTCGAGAACCAGGGCGAAGGCACCAGTGCCACCCTGTTCGCGCGCGACCTCACCGGCCGCAAGAAGGCCGAGGCGCACCGCAACGAGCTGGAGGCGCAGCTGCGCGAATCGCACAAGATGCAGGCCGTGGGCACCATGGCCGGCGGCATCGCGCACGACTTCAACAACATCCTGAGCGCCATCCTGGGCAACGTGGAACTGGCAAAGGCCGACGCGGGCACCGAATCGCCCCTGCTGGAGAGCCTGCTGGAGATCGAAAAAGCCGGCCGCCGCGCGCGCGACCTGGTGCGGCAGATCCTCACCTTCAGCCGCAACGAACCGGCCAAGCGCATCGCCGTGCCGGTGCAGGAAACGCTGAACGACACCGTGCGCCTGCTGCGCGTGACGGTGCCGCCCGCCGTGGACCTGCAGGTGCGCATCGACCCCGGCATGCCCGACATGCTGGCCGACCCCACGCAGGTCGAACAGGCCCTGCTCAACCTCTGCACCAACGCCATCCATGCGCTGGGCGACCAGCGCGGCACCGTGCTGCTGCAAGCCAGCTGCGTGCAGCCCGATGCCCGACTGTGCGAGCGGCTGTCGCTGCCGCCGGGCGAATACGTCTGCCTGCGGGTGAGCGACAACGGCCCCGGCATGGATGCCGCCACGCAGCAGCGCATCTTCGAGCCCTTCTTCACCACCAAGCCGGTCGGCCAGGGCACGGGCCTGGGTTTGGCCGTGGTCCACGGCGTGATGCGCACCCATGGCGGCGCCGTGGACGTCTATAGCGTGCCGGGCGAGGGCAGCAGCTTCACGCTGTACTTTCCCGGCGCGGCCCATGCCTCCGGCGACGAGGCATCGCCCGCGCCGCAGGGCGAGGCCGATAGGCCGCTGCCCTCGGCCGCTGCCATGGCAAGCCTGCTGCCGCCACCTCCGCCACCGCTGGCTCTGGCGATCCCGCCCGCGTCCCCTGTACCACCGCAGGCTCCGGCACCCGCAGCCCGCGCCACTCCGGCTGCGAAGGCAGGCGGGCAACAGGAACAGGATCATTCTCAGGGCCAGGACGGGCAGCCGCAGGAACGCCTGCGCCATGTGATGTACGTGGACGACGACCAGGCCCTGGTCTTCCTGGTGCAGCGGCTGCTGCGCCGGCGCGGATACCGCGTCAGCGGCTTCACCGATCCGCACGAGGCCACGGCAGCGCTGCGCGCCGATCCGGACGCCTACGACCTGGTGGTGACCGACTACAACATGCCCGGCTACTGCGGCGTGGATCTGGTGCGCGAAGCGCGGCGCATCCGCCCGAGCCTGCCGGTGGCGCTGGCTTCCGGCTACATCACGGCAGAGATCGAGCTGGCCGCGCTGGCCGAAGGCGCGAAAGCGCTGATCCACAAGCCCAACGACGTGGAAGAGCTTTGTGCCACCGTCCACCGCCTGGTCCATGGCAGCGACTGACGGCGCGGCCGCGGACTGGCCGCCGCAGCCCGCCTGCCTGCATGCGGACGACGATCTGCTGGTGCTGGAAAAGCCCGCCGGCCTGCTCTGCGTGCCCGGCCGCGGCCCCGACAAGCAGGACTGCCTGAGCGCCCGCGCGCAGCGGCACTGGCCCGGCGCACTCATCGTCCACCGGCTGGACCAGGCCACCTCCGGCCTGGTGCTGATGGCCCGCCATGCCGAAGCCCAGCGCCGCCTGAGCCTGGCCTTCGAACAGCGCCAGGTCCGCAAGCGCTACCAGGCAGTGGTGCAGGGCATGCCGCCGGTAGCGCCGGCAGCTCCGGCAACGCGGGAAGACGGCGGCTGGCAGTCCATAGACCTGCCCATCGCCGCCGACTGGGAACGGCGCCCGCTGCGCATCGTCGATGCCGTCCGGGGCAAGCCCAGCCTCACGCGCTGGCGCGTGCTGAAGCGGGACGCGGCGGCCGGCACCTGCCGCGTCGAGCTGGAACCCGTCACCGGCCGCACCCACCAGCTTCGCGTGCATCTGGCCGCCATCGGCCACCCCATCCTGGGCGACGCGCTCTATGCCGATGGCAGCGCACTGGCCGCAGCGCACCGTCTGCTGCTGCATGCCTGCGCCATGGGCTTCGCGCACCCCATGCATGGCGCACCATGCGAGTTCCGGTCCGATCCGGCGTTCTGAACGCGGTCCCGGCATTCGCCGTTCGGCATTTGCTATTGAAAGAATAGCTGCATGCCAAGTGAAGGCAATGGCTACAGCCACTGCTCACTCGGCCGATGCATGCGCCCTGCCGGCCGGCAGAGCGCAGCCGGTAGCATCTCGGAATGTCTTCTTCCAACGCCCTCCCATCGACCGACGCGGCGCATACGCAGCCGCGCCGGCATCTTGTCATCCTCTCCGGCTCCTCCCGGGGCATGGGCCTGGCCATGGCGCAGCAGTTGCTGCAGCGGCCCGGCCATGTGCTGATCGGCATCGCCCGCACCGCCAGCGTCACCTTGCAGGCGCCGCCCGGTGCCATGCTGGAGCAATGGACGCAGGATCTGGGCGACGCACCCGCCGCCGCTGCGCGCCTGCGGCAATGGCTGGAGGGGCAGGACCCCGGCGGCTTCGCCAGCGCCACGCTCATCAACAACGCGGGCGTCATTCCGCCCATCGCGCCGCTGGCAGACAGCGACCCCGCCGCACTCTCCCAGGCACTGCGCGTAGGGCTGGAAGCCCCCATGCTGCTGACCGGCGCCTTCCTGGGCGCCACCAGCGGCTGGCAGCTGCCGCGCAAGGTACTCAATATTTCGTCCGGCCTGGGCAGGCGTCCCATGGCGTCGCAATCGGCCTACTGCGCGGCCAAGGCCGGCATGGACCACTTCACCCGCTGCCTGGCGCTGGATGAGGCCGCCCGGCCCCACGGCGCCCGCGTGTGCTCGCTGGCCCCGGGCGTGATCGATACCGACATGCAGACCCAGCTGCGCGGAGCCGATGCCGCGCGCTTCCCCGATGCGGGCAATTTCGCGGCGCTCAAGAGCCAGGGCATGCTGACCTCGCCCGAAGAGGCCGCCCGCCGCGTGCTGGCCTGGCTGGACCGCCCCGACTTCGGCCAGGCGCCCGTGGCCGACGTACGCGAAGGCTGAGAACGCTACCCTTTCTGAGGTCCACGCTCCCATAAACACCACAATCTGGGAGAAAAAAGACAGTCAGCTTGCTTTTTTTACAATCAATCCATGCTTTTTTGATACATTACGTCCTGTCTGCAGAAACTACTACGACTAAAAAGACAGCGAACGCAGGGGCCGACGGCCACCAAAGTGCCAAAGAAGCACGGTGACGTCAGCAGAAGCTCCAGGTTCGTGACAGGTTTCGCGGAGGGAGAAAAGCATGTGCGGGGCGTCCATTCAAAGGACGCCCCGCTGGCTATTTGTGCATCGAATGCTGTGCGGGCTGCACCTCGATGTACGGGGCTGGCTATCGACGGGAAGCTGCACCCGTTTGCAGCACTAGCAAACACCAGCAGTCTCAGCGATGGGCGTTTGCGCTCATGGACGCGGTCCCTGGCCGCAGCGCACTGCTCACCCACCCACCTCAGGGAAAAGATCGCATACCACGTCGAATGTTCTCGTGGCAAAGCAGATCCGGGTATCGCTCTTTTCCACGACGAAGCCCGGAGGGTGGCTGCTGCGATGGTCCGTGACCCGAGGGCTCATCACCCTGAAGCCATGGAGCACGGGCACCTGGAAGGCGGGAAAATAAAACGCGCGCAATTGCCTGGAAAGCTCCACTGCGTCCATATCGCAATGGATGTCCAGGTTCGAATAGTCGATGGATTCCTTGGAGAAATAGCTTCCGCCCCCGCTTTGCGGCACACCCACGGCCGTACCGTCCAGCAAAGCCGCTGCGTTCTTCTTCAGCAGCAGGAATGCGTGGCTCTGGTATTTTTCGTAGAGGGACTCGGCCGTCTCGTCCGCCGAGATCTCGAAGCGGAACTGGTCTATCACGGGCCCGGTATCGATCCCGCCATCGATCTCGTGCAACGACACTCCGGTGTGGGATTCACCCAGGAGAATGGGCCATGCGGAGGTATATACCCCGCGATAGGCGGGCAGCAATGAAAAATGGATGTTGTAGCACCTGCAGCATTCGATGTGCTCGGCCTTGATGATCCGGTCGAATTCAAGCGACACGAACACGTCGGCGCCGGACTGCAGCAGCCTCTCGAGCCCGATCAATTCGATGCCCAGTTGATTCGCGGCCTTCTTGAAGGAAGGCTGGAATCCATCCTCCCCTGAATCCGTTCTATTGGCGATCGCCAGGAATTCATGTTCAGGGTATTGCTGCGTGATGAACCGAAGCGATTCGACAGCGATCTTGTTCTTGCCGGCTATGCAGACTCTCATGCGCTCAGGTCATCCGTTGTCATGATGGGTGGGACGATGCTAAGGCAACGCTGCACAAATCCCCTGGGCGCGGCGCATCTCTGCTCGGAGGCGGTCTGCCGCACGGCCCCTGACGATTTCGGACCGGAGAAGCAGCGTGGGCCGACTTGGCGGCCACTTGTGGATCGACGCCCTGCCCGTACCCACGCCCCCAAAGGGTTCGTTCAGCTATCGTTTCAATAGCTGCCTGCGACCGTGATTCCTGCGCTGCAGGCACAATCGGCGCCTGGCTGCTCTTCAACCGCCAAACAACGGAGACCCTCGCCCATGACCTCGATCCGCAAGCTGCTGTCCTTCGCCTCCCTGGCCTTATGGGTCGCCTCGGGCGGCGCCCACGCGCAAGGCGCCGCGGCGCCCGCCGACTATCCTGCCAAGCCCATCCGCATGATCGTGCCCTTCCCGCCCGGCGGTGGCACGGACATCCTGGCGCGGCTGCTGGCCACCAAGCTGGGCGAAACCGCCCACTGGACGGTGGTGGCCGACAACCGTGCCGGCGCGGGCGGCACGCTGGGCATCACCGAAGCGGCGAAGGCCGCGCCGAACGGCTACGAGATCGTGATGGGGCAGAAGGACAACCTGGTCATCGGCCCCTGGCTCTACAAGAACCTGCCCTGGGACCCTACGCGCGATCTCACGCCCATCGCACACGTCGCCTATACGCCGGTGCTGATCGCGACCAGCGCCAGCTCGCGATTCAAGACGCTGGCCGACGTGGTCGCAGCGGCCAAGGCCAAGCCCGGCAGCATCACCTACGGCTCGCCGGGCAACGGCACCTCTATCCACCTGGCGGGCGATCTGTTCGAGAAGGCGGCAGGCGTCAAGCTGGTGCATGTGCCTTACAAGGGCTCCAGCCCGGCGCTGATGGATGCGCTGTCGGGCAACGTGGATCTGCTGGTGTCGTCCGTGCCCTCGGCCATGGGCCAGATCAAGTCGGGCAAGCTGCGCCCGCTGGCCGTCACCTCGGCCAAGCGCAGCTCCAGCCTGCCCGATGTGCCGACGGTGGCCGAATCGGGCTATGCGGGCTTCGACGTGAGCACTTGGTACGGCCTCTTCGCGCCGGCCCGGACGCCGGACGGGGTGGTCAACCGCATCCATGCCGAAGTCAACAAGCTGCTGGCCCAGCCCGACGTGAAGGCCGCCATCCAGGCCCAGGGCGCAGAGCCCGAGGCCATGTCGGTGGCGCAGTTCGGCAACCTGCTCAAGACCGACTATGCGAAGTGGAAGGGCATCGTCGAAGCCTCCGGCGCCAAGCTCGAATAAGCCCGCCAGCCCGCCAGTACCGGTGGCGCGCCGGCGCCACGGCGACTCTGCCATGGCGTATCGAAATGTGTTCTGATGCGGCCCTGCGCGCAAACAAGTTTGCGCTTTCGGATATCTTGGACGCATTCCCATGTCAGACGCAAAGACGCCCACGTCGCTCACGGCACTCACCATCGCAGCGATCGGGGTGGTTTATGGAGACATCGGCACCTCGCCGCTCTATGCCTTCAAGGAGGTGTTCGCCTCCGGACGCCTGGAGATCACGCCGGCCAACGTGATCGGCATCCTCTCCCTGTTCTTCTGGACCCTGACGGTGATCGTCTCGGTCAAATACGTGGCCCTGATCATGCGGGCCGACAACCACGGCGAAGGGGGCCTGATGGCGCTGCTGGCCCTGGCGACGCAGGCGGTGCAGGACCAGCCCCGCCTGAAGCGGGCGCTCATGACGCTCGGCGTCTTCGGGGTCGCGCTGTTCTTCGGCGACGGAGTCATCACGCCGGCGATCTCGGTGCTTTCCGCGGTCGAAGGGCTGGAGGTCGTCACCACCCGCGCCACGCCCTACATCCTGCCGATCTCGCTGGTGGTGCTGCTGGCGCTCTTTCTCGCCCAGCGCTGGGGCACGGCGCGGCTCGGTCGCTTTTTCGGCATCGCCATGCTGGTGTGGTTCACCTGCCTGGGGCTGGCAGGCATTCCCCACATCGCGGCGCGCCCCGAGGTGCTGGCCGCGCTGCTGCCCCATCACGCGCTGGCGTTCTGCCTGGACCACTACGGCATCGCCTTCATCACGCTGGGCGCGGTCTTCCTGTGCGTGACCGGCGCGGAGGCGCTCTACGCCGACATGGGCCACTTCGGCGCACGCCCCATCCGGCTCGCGTGGTTCCTGCTGGTCATGCCCTGCCTCACGCTGAACTATCTCGGCCAGGGGGCCCTGGTGCTCACCACGCCCTCCGCCGCCGCCAATCCGTTCTTCCTCATGATGCCGGGCTGGGCCACGCTGCCGATGGTGCTGCTGGCCACGGCCGCCACCGTCATCGCCTCGCAGGCACTGATCTCGGGCGCGTTCTCCGCAGCCAAGCAGACCATCCAGCTGGGCTACCTGCCGCGCCTGTCGGTGCGCCACACCTCGGAGAACGAGTCGGGGCAGATCTATGTGCCCATGGTGAACTGGACGCTGCTCGCCGGCGTGGCGCTGGCCGTCGTCGCCTTCCGCACCTCCAATGCCCTGGCTGCCGCCTACGGCATCTCGGTCAGCCTGGTCATGGTCATCACCACGACCTTGACCTTCTTCGTCATCCGGCACGGCTGGAAGCTGCCCCTGCCGCTGTGCATCGCGGCCACCGGCGCCTTCCTCTGCGTGGATCTCGCCTTCTTCACTTCCAACTCGCTGAAGATCGCCGAAGGCGGCTGGTTCCCCCTGCTCATGGCCGGCGTGCTGTACCTGGTGATGTCCACCTGGCACGATGGCCGCGGCCTGCTGCGCCAGCGCCAGAACGCCGAGGCGATCGAGTTGCTGCCCTTCCTGCAATCCATCCTCGCCACCGGGACCACCCGCGTGGACGGCACCGCCGTCTTCCTCACGGCCCAGACCGGCGTGGTGCCCGGCGCGATGCTGCACAACCTCAAGCACAACAAGGTGCTGCATGAACACAACCTGTTCGTCCACGTCCAGGCCGGCGAAGTGCCCCACATCCCGCTGCGGGAGCAGGTGGAGGTGCAGCCGCTCATCGCGGGCGCCTGGAGCGTGCGGATCTGCTTCGGCTTCATGGACGAGCCGGACATTCCCGGCGCCCTGCAGCAGGCCCGGGAACTGGACAGCCTGCTGGACCCCATGCGCACCAGCTACTTCCTGGCGCGCGAGACCGTCGTGCCCACGCTGGGCGCCGCCATGGCCGTCTGGCGGCAGAAGCTCTTCGCGCAGATGCACCACAGCGCCAGTTCGGCAGCCGACTTCCTGAAGCTGCCGAACAACGCGGTGGTGGAAATGGGATCGAAGACCGAGATGTAGCCAGGCGGGGTACCCAGCCCATGAAAAAGAAAGCGACCCACGATGGGGCCGCCTTGCGCCGCGCAGCGGCGCGAAGCCGCTGCTGCCACGGGCCTGTCAGTCGCGCACCACCAGCACCGGCACGTGGGCCACGCCCAGCACGCGCTGCGTGACGCTGCCCAGCATCAGCTTTTCCAGGCCGCGGCGGCCGTGCGAGCCCATCACGATCAGGTCGGCGCCGAGGGTTTCCGCGGCATGGGCGATGCCGTCGTGGACGGCATGGCCTTCGCCGATGGAGGTCTCCACCTGCACGCCGGCCTTTTCCAGCACGGCCTTGGCGGCATCCAGCGCGGTGTTGGCTTCGGCGGTGGCGGCGGTCAGGTACTGCGACTGGCCGTAGGCGAAATCGGCACCCACGCCGGTGAAGGGATACGGGTCCACCACGTACAGCGCCGTCACCTTGCTGCCGAACGCCTGGGCCAGGCCGGCAGCCTTGCCCACAGCGTTCAGCGCGGTGTTCGAACCATCGACGGGAATCAGAATGTGCTTGAACATGAGATTTGCTCCTCAAGGGTGGATGGACGGCCCCGCAAGGCCGGGTTCATGCGGACAGTGTGGCAGTACCGCAGCGCACGCCCCTTGATGTCGGTCACATTGCGGAGATTTCCTACACGCCGGAGGCGGCCTGCTGGAAGCCGCCGCGCCGGCAGGTGACGACCAGCGTATCGCGCCAGCCGCCCTCTGCCAAGGGCTGGATGGGAGTGGTCTCATGGATCATGCGGGCATCGTCCAGCAGCAGCACCGACCAGGGCTCGGTCAGCGTGAAGCGCTGGCCGAAGGGCCCCGAGGCCTCGAAGATGCGCGTCTCGCCGCCCTTGACGCCCTCGCGCGCGACCAGGAAAACAGCCACCAGATCCACGCCGTCGCGGTGCGCGCCTTCCGGCGTGGGCCGGCCGATGCCGCCGGCGGTGTCGATGCGGAACTGGTGCGCCTCCATGAACCAGGGCTCTGGCGCGGACGCGAGAGCCGCCTGCGCCAGCCCGGCCAGTGCCGCCATCAGCCGCTGCCAGGCCGGTGCCTGCAGCACATCGCCAGTCATGGGCGCGAACCAGCGCTCCATGCCGCCGTGCAGCGCGTTGTATTCCAGGGGCTGCCAGTGGGCACGGTGCGGCACCGAACGCAGCGTGGGTGCCTGGCCCGCCGTGCCGGGCTCGGCCACGAAGCTGGCGTGCCGGCGGCGGCGGTAGCGGCCGCCGTCCTTCAGGAACTCGTCGGGCGGCAGATCGCTCCAGCCGGCGCCAAGGGCCAGCAGATCGGCCAGCTCCACGCCCGCCCAGGCCGCCACGTCCTGCGGCCGGACGACGGCATGCCCGGCGGATTGCAATTGCTGGGCGAGCGTGCCGATCGTGACGTAGGGCGGGGAGAAGGTGACTTGGCTCATAGGGCGGCAAGCTTAAGGCACGGCGGCGGCGCGAGGGGCCTGCAGCGCGACGAAAATCACGCCCGCGCCGGAAAGCCTGCGCTAGCATCCGGGGGCACCCACCAGGAGTTCCGCCATGGCCTCAGAGCGCCGCCACTTCATCCGCATCGCCTTCGACGCGCCTGCCCAGTTCACCACCGGCCACGGCACCGTCGCCGCCCAGGTGCTGGATTTGTCCCTCAAGGGCGCGCTGCTGCGCGTGCCCGCCGGCCAGGCGCTGGCCGTGGGCATGCCCTGCCTGCTGGCCATCCAGCTGGGTCCGGCCGATGCGCACATCTCGATGTCGGCCGAACTCGCGCATCTGGACGCCGGCCCGGACGGCACGCAGGTCGGCGTGCTGTGCCGCGTGATCGACCTGGACAGCGTGACCCATCTGCGCCGCCTGATCGAGCTGCAGATGGACGACCCGGCCCTGCTGGACCGGGAACTGGGCGATCTGGCGGCCCACGGCGCCTGAGCCGGCCGCCGGTAGTCGGCCGCCGCGCTGCCCGGCGCCCCGGGTCAGGCCGGCTCGGCCTCCTGCAGCGCCCGCCACATCACCTTCCCGCTGCCGCTCTTGGGCAGGGCATCGACGAACTGCACGATGCGCGGCGCCTTGTAGACGGCCATATTGTCGTGGCACCAGGCCACGATGTCGGCCTCGGACACCTGCCCGCGCTGCTCGCTGCGCAGCACCACCACCGCCTTGACGGTTTCGCCGCGATAGGCGTCGCGCGCGGAGATCACGCAGGCCTCCTGGACGGCGGGGTGGCGGAACATCAGCGCCTCCACCTCGGCGGGCCAGACCTTGAAGCCGCTGGCGTTGATCATGCGCTTGAGCCGGTCGGTCAGGAAGAAGTAGCCCTCTTCGTCCATGTGGCCCAGGTCGCCGGAACGGAAGAATCGCTTGCCGTCCAGGTCGATGAACGCGGCCTCGGTGGCATCGGGCCGCTTCCAGTAGCCTTCGAACACCTCGGGGCCGTGGATGACGATCTCGCCCTGCTCGCCCACCGGCAGCTCGCGCAGCGTGTCCGGGTCCACCACGCGGGCATCGGTGCTCATGAACGGGATGCCCAGGCACTGCTGCTTGGGATGGTCGGGCGGGTTGGAGTGCGAGGGCGCCGCGGTTTCCGTGAGGCCGTAGCCCTCCGAATAGCGCAGCCCGTACTGCTCGAACAGGCGCTGGGCCACGGCCTGCGGCATGGCCGCGCCGCCGCCGCCGATGTAGAGCAGGCTGGACAGGTCGTATTCCGCGAAGCGCGGGCTGCCCAGCAGGTCGATGACCATGGTGGGGATGTTGGTCCAGCTGGTGACGCGGTAGTGCGAGATCAGCCGGCCCGCCACGTCGCGGTCCCAGCGCGGCATGATGACCAGCGTGCCGCCTGCGTAGATGCAGGTGTGCATCATGCTGACCATGCCCGTGATGTGGAACATGGGCACCACCGCCAGCACCACGCTTTCGGGCGTGACCGTGCCCCACAGGCTGCCGGCGACGGCGTTGTGCATGATGCTGCGGTGCGGATGCATGCAGCCCTTGGGCAGGCCGGTGGTGCCGCTGGTGTAGGGCAGCACGGCCAGGTCCCCAGCCGCCGCCTCGTGGGCCGGGGCGGGCCCGCTGAAGTCCAGGGCATCGGTCCAGGCGTGGACCTCGCCGCCCGCCAGCGCCGGCAGGGGGTGCCGGCCGCACAGCCAGTCTCGCCAGTGGGCGGGCATGGCGTCGGCGCCCCCGGCTTCGGGGTCGAAGGCATCGGTGAAATGCGTGACGATCACATGGCGCAGGCCCGATGCGGGCGGCACGGCGGCACTGGCCTGGCAGATGCCCGCGGCGAGGTCGGCCGTGGTGATGGCCACCCGGCTGTCGGGGTCGGTGATGTAGTGCTTGAGCTCTTCCGCCCGGTTCATCGGGTTGACGGGCACCACCACCGCATTGGCCCGCAGGATGGCGAAATGCGCCACCACCAGCTGCGGGCAGTTCTGCATGCAGAGCATCACTCGGTCGCCCTTGCCCACGCCCAGCGCATGCAGCCGCGCGGCCAGGCGTTCGGCGGCATCGGCCAGTTCGCGGTAGCTCATCCGCGCCCCGAAGAAGACCAGCGCGGCCTTGTCCGGATAGCGGCGGGCGTTGGTCGCCAGGTTGTCCCAGAGCGAAGTCGCAGGCACCTGCAGCGCATGCGGCAGACGGCGCGGCCAGAATCGGTAATGAGGTCGCATGGATAGCCCTTTCTTGAATGCCGAGCCTATGCAGGCCGGCGCCCGGGCGTATTGGGACTGGCACCAATGCGGCGTCGCCCAGGTGACCAGGAACTTCGGCGCGCGGCCAGACACCATCAGGACACGATTGTTTTGTAACGGTGTGTCCCCGCAGGCCGCGGCAAGCGGCCTGCGCCAGGGGCGTTGAACGCCGATGAAGGACAATGCCTGCCCAATGCGGCGCATCTACCTACGGGTACGCCGATTCCCCCATTTTTCGACAGCTGCAGCCGGCAGCGCTCCGGCGAGCCGGCCAGACGGACCGCACTTGGTGCGGACGCAACGGACAACATGAACATAGTCATACTCGACGACTACCAGGACGCGGTGCGCAAGCTGCACTGCGCCTCCCGCCTGGACCCCTATTCCGCCAAGGTCTATACCAACACCGTCAAGGGACTGGGCCAGCTCTCTGTGCGCCTGAAGGACGCCGACATCATCGTGCTGGTGCGCGAGCGCACGCAGATCACGCGCCAGCTGGTCGAGAAGCTGCCGCGCCTGAAGCTCATCGCGCAGACTGGCAAGGTCGGCAGCCACATCGACGTGCAGGCCTGCACCGAACGCGGCATCGCCGTGGCCGAAGGCGTGGGCTCGCCGGTCGCTCCGGCCGAACTCACCTGGGCGCTCATCATGGCCGCCATGCGCCGGTTGCCGCAGTACATCTCCAACCTGAAGCACGGCGCCTGGCAGCAGTCGGGCCTGCGGGCGGCGTCCATGCCGCCCAACTTCGGCATCGGCACGGTGCTGCGCGGCAAGACCCTGGGCATCTGGGGCTACGGCCGCATCGGCCAGATCGTGGCGGGCTACGGCCGCGCCTTCGGCATGAACGTGCGCGTGTGGGGCCGCGAGGCTTCGCGCGCACAGGCATTGAGCGACGGGCTGCAGGTGGCCACCACGCGCGAGGAATTCTTCGCGCAGTGCGACGTGGTCTCGCTGCACCTGCGCCTGAACGACGAGACGCGCAACATCGTCACGCTGGAAGACCTGTCGGCCATGAAGCCGACCTCGCTCATCGTGAACACCTCGCGTGCCGAACTCATCCAGCCGGACGCGCTCATCGCCGCGCTCAACCGGGGCCGCCCCGGCATGGCGGCGGTGGACGTGTTCGAGAGCGAGCCCATCCTGCAGGGCCACGCCCTGCTGCGGCTGGAGAACTGCATCTGCACGCCGCACATCGGCTATGTCGAGCAGGACAGCTACGAGCTCTACTTCGGTGCGGCCTTCGACAACGTAGTGAACTACATCCGCGGCACGCCGACCAACATCGTCAACCCCGGCGCGCTGCAAGTCAGGCGCTGAGCATCATCAGCGGCCGCTGAGTGCGCCGAAGGCCATCAGCGCGCCGATCATCACCGGCTGGTGCAGCAGATACCAGCTCAGGCTGTGCCGCCCGAGCACGGCCAGCCAGCCCAGCCCGGCAGGCAGAGGCCGCGCCAGCCAGGCCGGGCGGCGGCCCAGCAGCCACCGGCCCGCCGCCATGCCCCACCACATCACGCCCAGCCAGGGCAGCACCGGCACATAGTCTTCGGTGAAGGGCTTGCGCGTGATGAGCCCCAGCCAGTTGAGCGCGCGGCTGTCGAAGAGATCGGCCCAGCCCTGCAGCGGCCCGCCCAGCACCCAGGCGGCAGCCGGGGGCAGCAGCAGGGCCGCCAGGCCCAGCGGCCAGAGCCAGCGGCCAGCCGGCGCGCTGAAACGGGCGATCAGCAGCATCACCGCCATGCCGTGCAGCACGCCGAAATAGATGAAGCTGCGCGGGAACATCAGCATCGACCCCGCAGTGACCAGCAGCGCCGCTGCCGCCACCTGCAGCCAGCGGCGGCCGAAGCGCCACCAGCCCAGCCCCTGCGCCGAGGCCAGCGCCTGCCCCAGGCCGGCGCAGGTCAGGAACAGGCTGACGATCATGACGCGCTGCAGCGTCCAGAAGGGGTCGGAGAGGAAATTCTGCGGCCAGTAGCCGAAATGGCTCAGGTCGAAGCAGAAGTGGAAGGCCGTCATCCAGAGCATGGCGACGCCGCGCAGCGCATCCACGGCGTCGATGCGGCCGGGCTCCAGCGGCAGGGGGCGAGGGGCCTGACCCGCAGGCTCCCGGCAATGATCGGACATGTTCGCCAAAAACGTTTCAAGAGGGCCAGAAACGACGAAGGGCGCCGAAGCGCCCCTGCACCATGCGCTGCGCCAGCTCAGTGGCTGGTGACATACCAGGTCACGCCAGCAGCAGCAATCACGAAAACGATGAGTGCGGTGATGATCATGATGGTTTCCTCAATATCCAGGACAGCACCAGCAGTATAGGACAGGTGGCGAAAAGGGTGATCACTTCCCAGGAGGTCAATGGACTGTGCCCCGTCAGCCCGACAACGCCACCGATGAAGGACGATGCAGCGATGGTGTCGATGAAGCGGGCTAGGCCCTCTTTTTGCTCCTTGCCGTATCTAGATGCCATGGCGGATAGGGTCTAGTCAGACAAAAGGGGCTAGGCCTTTAGGACCTAACCCCTTGATATCAATGGTCGGAGCGGCGGGATTCGAACTCGCGACCCTCTGCTCCCAAAGCAGATGCGCTACCAGGCTGCGCTACGCTCCGACAACTGGCATTCTAACCGGTCCGCCCTGCCCGCCCGGGCAAATTGGCACCGATTCTTCGTCTTAATTCAATCAGCGGCTGCTGCTCGGGCCCGGGCCGCGGCCGGCCAGGTGGCGGAAGGTGATGCGGCCCTTGGTCAGGTCGTAGGGCGACATTTCGAGCGAGACCTTGTCGCCGGCCAGGATGCGGATGTGGTGCTTGCGCATCTTGCCGCCGGTGTAGGCGATGAGCTGGTGGCCGTTGTCCAGCGTGACGCGAAAACGCGAGTCAGGCAAAACTTCCGTCACGGAGCCCTGCATTTCGATCAGTTCTTCTTTTGCCATGTTTCTTAAGTCGATTCCAAACAACAAATATTCTGGGGCGCACGCACCTGCACGGTGGGCGGGCGCAACTGCAGTGCCAAGGCCATGGGAACACCACGGCGTTCGGGCCTTCTCTCAGAGGCTCGACAGCGCGGGCTTGGCATGCTGGGGAGTCGCTGCACCCGGGGCGCAGCAGGCGTGGAGGCCGGGGAGACGGCGTCAATGGACAGGCAGGTCGCTGTGCATTAGCCTGTCGATTGTACCGCGCTATGCTTGTTTGCGCCAATCGGCGGCACCGGCCGTGCGCGGCGCGCCGGCCTAGAATCGCCGGCCCCGCCTTCCAACAAGGATCTCCCCCACGTGTCCGACCGCCTCGCCGTCCTTCCCCAATATCTGCTGCCCAAGCAACTGCTCACCATGGTCGCCGGCCGGTTCGCATCGGCCCGCGCAGGCAGTCTGACCACGTCGGCCATCCGCCGCTTCGTGGCGCGCTACGGCGTGGACATGAGCGAGGCGGCCGATCCCGACATCGCCAGCTACGCCACCTTCAACGACTTCTTCACCCGGGCTCTGCGGCCCGGCGCGCGCCCGCTGGCGCCCGCCGCCGTGATCTGCCCGGTGGACGGCGCGGTGAGCCAGCTGGGCGCCATCGAGCACGACCAGATCTTCCAGGCCAAGGGCCACCGCTATTCCACCACCGCCCTGCTGGGCGGCGACGCGGCGCTGGCCGAGCCTTACCGGGACGGCAGCTTCGCCACCATCTACCTGAGCCCGCGCGACTACCACCGCATCCACATGCCCTGCCCCGGCCGGCTGCTGCGCATGGTGCATGTGCCGGGCTCGCTGTTCTCGGTCAACCCGCTGACGGCACGCGGCGTGCCCGGCCTATTCGCCCGCAACGAGCGCGTGGTGTGCCATTTCCAGACGCCGCTGGGGCCGATGGCGCTGGTGCTGGTGGGCGCCACCATCGTCGGCAGCATGGCGACGGTCTGGCACGGACAGGTCAACCCGCCGCGCACGGGCAAGCTGCGCAGCTGGGACTATTCCACCCAGCCCATCACCCTGGACCAGGGCGAGGAAATGGGCCGCTTCATGCTGGGTTCGACCGTCGTGCTGCTGTTCCAGCGCGGCGCCGTGCAGTTCGAGCCCGGCTGGGAAGCGCTGCGCCCCACGCGGCTGGGCGAGGCGATGGCCCAGCGGCCGGCCTAGGCCGGTCGCGCGGCGGCGGGCAGCACCGCCCGCTTCTCGGGGCACCGCCGGGTGTAGAACACCGTGGGCTCCAGCTGGATGCGCGAGGGGTCGAAGGCGCCTTCGCGCCCCACCAGATGCACCAGCAGTTCCTGGCGGCGCAGGATGATGTGGCTCACCGTTTCCCAGGCATTGCCCAGGCGCACCCGTGTGCCGGGCCGGAAAACGGGCATGGAAAACGTTTCCTCCCAGCCAGGCCGCGGCGCGGCGGGGGGAACCGGCGTGGATTCGGTACGTTCCGCAGAAGGGGGGAAAACGGGCTGCACGTCAGGCATGGCCGCATGTTAAACCCTGTTACATGTCGTCAGCCTGTCGAACGGATGACTTTTTGCGATGCCGGGCCGCTGAAACGGCATGACTCCAACGCCCCTGCCGGTCAGCGCCCCGCCTGCGCACGCACGAAGGCCAGCGCAGCTTCCAGCAGGCGCCGCAGGCAGGGCTGCACGTCTGCGGCCCGTTCCGGCAGATAGTCGAACGGCAAGGCTTCCTGCATGTAGCAGGACTGCGCCATCTCCAGCTGCACCGCATGCACGCCTTCGCCGGGGCGGCCGTACTGGCGCGTGATGTAGCCGCCCTTGAAACGGCCGTTCAGCACCGCCGAACAGCCGCCGGCCTGGCCGATCGCCAGCAGTTCCCGGGCCAGTTCGGGCGCGCAGCTGGCGCCGTCGGCCGTGCCCAGGTTCAGGTCGGGCAGCCGGCCCTCGAAGAAGCGCGGCAGCACCGAGCGGATGGAGTGCGCATCCCACAGCAGGGCGGCGCCGTGCGCCTGCCGGATGCGATCCAGCTCGCGCTGCAGCTGCCCGTGGTAGGGGCGCCACAGGGCCTCGCGGCGGGCGGCGACCTCGGCATCGTCCGGCTCGGCGCCGGGCCGGTAGATGGGTGTGTCGTCGAAGGTATCGACAGGGCACAGGCCGGTCACGCTCCGGCCGGGGTAGAGGCTGGCGCCATCGGGCGGGCGGTTCAAATCGATGACGTAGCGCGAATGCGTGGCTGCCAGCACCGAGGCGCCCATGGCGCGCGCGAAGCCGTAGAGGCGCTCCAGATGCCAGTCGGTATCGGGCACCTGACGGGCCTCGTCGGTGAAGCGTTCGGCGATGGCCGGCGGCACATGCGTGCCCACATGCGGCATGGACACCAGCAGCGGCACGGAGCCCTGGAGGAAGGTGAAGGCGGGTTGCGAGGTCATGGCAGGCAGTCGAGATTCGGGAAGGACGGCGGCGGGAGGCTCAATCGCCCGGCCGGATCATGCCGGCACGGGCCTGCACGAAGGCGCGCGCCGCCGCATCGTGCAGGGCATGGCGCCCGGCCTGCACGCGCTGGCGGCCGCCCACCCACACGCCCTGCACGGCCGATGTGCGGTGGCTGGCGAACACATGGGCGCCCAGCTGCCGGGCGGCCGGCAGGCCGTCCAGCGCGACGTGGCCGGCGTCCAGCGCCACCCAGTCGGCCTGCTGGCCCACGGCCAGGCCCGCGACGGGGCGGCCCGTGGCCTGCGCGCCGCCCTGCACGGCCTGCAGCGTCATGGCGGTGGCCACGTCGGGCTGTCCGGCGCCGGCCAGCACGTTGCGCTGCTGGGTCGAAAGGCGCTGGCCGTATTCCAGCAGCATCAGTTCCTCGGCCGCGTTCACGCAGGCATGGCTGTCGGAGCCCACGCCCCAGCGCCCGCCGTGGCGCAGCCAGCGCGGCACGTCGAACAGTCCGTCGCCCAGATTGGCCTCGGTGCTGGGGCACAGGCCCGCCACGGCGCCGGTAGCGGCGGCCGCCGCGTATTCGGCGGGCGTCATATGGGTGGCATGCACCAGGCACCAACGCGCATCGACCGGCGCGTGGTACAGCAGCCATTCGACCGGACGCTGGCCGCTCCAGGCCTGGCAGTCGGCCACTTCCTGCGTCTGCTCGGCGATGTGGATGTGGATGGGTGCCATGGCATCCAGCGCCGACAGGCCCGAGATGGCTGCGCGCAGGCTGTCGGGCGGCACGGCGCGGAGCGAATGCGGCGCCAGGCCCAGGCGGGCCGCTGGCCCTTGCAGCGCGGGCACCAGGCGCTCCAATAAAGAGAGCATTCCGTCTGTGCTGCGGATGAAGCGGGCCTGATCGGCGCGGGGCGGCTGGGCGCCGAAGCCGCTGGTTTGGTAGAGCACCGGCAGCAGCGTGATGCCGATGCCCGCGGCGCGGGCCGCTCGCAGCAGCGCATGGGCCAGCGTGGCGTCGTCGGCATAGGGCTTGCCGTCCTGGCCGTGATGGACGTAGTGGAATTCGCAGACCGCGGTGTAGCCCGCCTCCAGCATCTCCACGTAGAGCCAGGTGGCGATGGCTTCCAGCGATTCGGGCGTGATGCGCGCGGCGAAGCGGTACATCAGGTTGCGCCAGCTCCAGAAGCTGTCCGCCGCCCCGCTGGCGCGGTATTCGGTCAACCCGGCGAAGGCCCGCTGGAAGGCATGCGAATGCAGGTTGGGCATGCCGGGGATCAGCGGCCCGGGAGCCCGGGGCGCGGAGCCGGCCTGGGCTCCGGCCTGCACCGATTGCAGCGTGCCCGCCGCGTCCCAGCGCAGCAGCACGTCGCGCGCCCAGCCGCCGGGCAGCAGCGCGTCGGCGGCGAACAGGCTGCCGCCGCCCTGCCCCGGCGGTTCGGTGGACGGAGGACGAGAAGGAGGATGCATGCGGTCTCCCATAGGAATCAGGCGGCGGGCCCGGACGCGATGCGGCCCTGGCGCACGACGGTGCAGCGCGGCCGGTCGCCGAACCAGTAGGCGATCTCGGCCGCATCGGCCACCGGCCACAGCACGAAGTCTGCCGCGCGGCCGGCGGCGATGAGGCCGTGCGAATCCTGCAGGCCCAGCGCGCGGGCCGCGTGGGTGGTGATGCCGGCCAGGGCCTCGGGCACGGTCAGCCGGAACAGCATGCAGGCCATGTTGGCCATGAGCCGCAGGCTCAGCGCGGGCGAGGTGCCGGGGTTGTGGTCGGTGGATACGGCCATGGGCACGCCGGCGTCGCGCAGCGCCTGGATCGGCGGCAGATGGGTGTCGCGCAACGTGTAGTAGGCGCCGGGCAGCAGCACGGCCACGGTGCCGGCCGCCTTCATCGCAGCGATGCCGTCTGCGGACAGGTGTTCGATGTGGTCGCACGACAGCGCGCCGTAGCGGGCCGCCAGCCGGGCGCCGCCCATGTCGGAGAGCTGCTCCGCATGCAGCTTCACGGGCAGGCCCAGCGCCTGCGCGGCGCGGAAGACCTGCTCGGTTTCGGCCAGGCTGAAGGCGATGCGCTCGCAGAACACGTCCACCGCATCCACCAGGCCCTCTTCGGCCAGCGCGGGCAGCATCTCGCGGCAGACGAGGTCGATGTAGTCCTGGCTGCGCCCGGCGTATTCGGGCGGCAGCGCATGCGCGCCCAGGAAGGTGCTGCGCACGGTGACGCCAGCGATTTCGCCCAGGCGGCGCGCCGCGCGCAGCTGCTTGCGCTCGTGCGCAAGCGCCAGGCCGTAGCCCGACTTGATCTCGACGGCGCAGACGCCCTCGTCCAGCAGGGCCTGCAGCCGGGGCAGGGCCTGGGCGACCAGTTCGTCCTCCGTCGCGGCGCGCGTGGCCCGGACCGACGAGACGATGCCGCCGCCGGCCTTCGCCACCTCTTCGTAGCTGGCGCCGGCCAGCCGCAGGGCGAATTCGTGGGAGCGGTGGCCGCCATAGACCAGATGGGTGTGGCAGTCGATGAGCCCCGGCGTGGCGAGCCGGCCCTGGCCCGCCTGGCGCGGCAGTCCCGCGAAGGCGGCCGGCAGCGCGGCGCACGGGCCCAGCCAGGCGATGCGCCCCTGCTGCACCACGAGGCTGGCAGCAGCGCCGGCAAGCACCGGCACATCGGGCTGCGCGAGGCCGTCCACCAGGCGCAGATCGGTCCAGACGCCGTCGGCGCTGGGACCCGGAAGGGGAATCTGCTGCGTCATCGCACCCTCTTCATTTGCTATGCATTCAATAGCTGCACGCGCTTGATATTCAAGCGCTACAGGCTTTTCCGATACCGGATGGCAGCGCCACGGGCTCCAGTTCCACCCAGGCCAGCAGCGCGCCCGGCTCCGGCTCCAGGGCGCCGGCCGGGCCGGGTTCGCTCCACCACAGGCCCTGGCCGGACGAGAAGCCTGCATCGCCCAGCCGCCAGCGGCCCTCGAGCACCATGCACAGGCCGGCCGGTGAACTGCCGGGCTGCACGGCATGGCCCAGCAGCTCGATGCCGCCGCGCCATGCACCGCGCCGCAGCATGAGGTTGAAGTCCTGCGACGGGCCGCCCGGCAGCGTGCAGTCCAGCGCGGCTTCGCCCGCGAAGGCGAAGGGCTGGCGCGGCGCCTGCAGCAGCCGGTCGATGGCGCCGTCCTGGCTGCGCAGATGCAGGCCCCCGCCGGTCAGCCAGAGGATGTGCCGGTCCACCCCCGGAAAGACCGAGAACGGCCCGCCCTGCTCCACCGCCGCCACGCTCACGCGCCAGCCGAAGCCGTCCAGGCCCGCGCCGGGCGGCCAGCAGGCGATCTCGCGGGTCGTGCCGCCGCCGTTCTTCCACGCCATGGCGGGCGTGGCGGCCAGATCGAAGCGGTGCATGGCGGATGGGCTCATCTCATCGCATCTCATCGCATCGCGTGCGGTCAGCGCAGCATCGGCAGGTTCAGTCCCTGCCGCTTGGCGGTAGCGATGGCGATGTCATAGCCCGCGTCGGCATGGCGCATCACGCCGGTGGCCGGGTCGTTCCACAGTACGCGGGCCAGGCGCGCGGCGGCTTCATCCGTGCCGTCGGCCACGATGACCACGCCCGCATGCTGCGAATAGCCCATGCCCACGCCGCCGCCGTGGTGCAGGCTGACCCAGGTGGCGCCGCCCGCGGTGTTGAGCAGTGCGTTGAGCAGCGGCCAGTCGCTCACCGCGTCGGTGCCGTCCTTCATCGCCTCGGTCTCGCGGTTGGGGCTGGCGACGGAGCCGGTGTCCAGATGGTCGCGGCCGATCACGATGGGCGCCTTCAGCTCGCCGCTTCTCACCATCTCATTGAAGGCCAGCGCCGCCTTGTGGCGCTCGCCCAGGCCCAGCCAGCAGATGCGCGCGGGCAGGCCCTGGAAGGCGATGCGCTCGCGCGCCATGTCCAGCCAGCGGTGGGTGTGCCGGTTCTCGGGGAACAGCTCCTTGATCTTGGCGTCGGTCTTGTAGATGTCTTCCGGGTCGCCCGAGAGCGCCACCCAGCGGAACGGGCCCTTGCCTTCGCAGAACAGTGGGCGGATGTAGGCCGGCACGAAGCCGGGGAAATCGAAGGCGTTCTTCACGCCCTCGTCCAAGGCCACCTGGCGGATGTTGTTGCCGTAGTCCACCGTGGGAATGCCCATGGCCTGGAAGTCGAGCATGGCCTGCACATGCACGGCGCAGCCCTGGGCCGCGGCCTTTCTCAGGCGGGCGTGCTGGGCCGGGTCGGCGGCTGCGGCCTGCCATTGCTCCACGCTCCAGCCCACGGGCAGATAGCCGTTGATGAGGTCGTGCGCGGAGGTCTGGTCGGTCACGATGTCGGGCTTGGGGCCGCCCGCTTTGGCGCGCCTGACCAGTTCGGGCAGGACATCCGCCGCATTGCCCAGCAGCGCGATCGACACCGCCTCGCCCCGGGCCGTGTGGTGGGCGATGAGCGCCAGCGCGTCGTCGATGTCCTTCGCCTGCTGGTCCACGTAGCGGGTGCGCAGGCGGAAGTCGATGCTGCTCTGCTTGCATTCGATGGTCAGCGAACACGCGCCGGCCAGCGTCGCGGCCAGCGGCTGGGCGCCGCCCATGCCGCCCAGGCCGGCCGTGAGGATCCACTTGCCCGAGAGGTCGTTGCCGTAGTGCTGGCGGCCGGCCTCGACGAAGGTCTCGAAGGTGCCCTGCACGATGCCCTGGCTGCCGATGTAGATCCAGCTGCCGGCCGTCATCTGGCCGTACATGAAGAGGCCCTTGCGGTCCAGCTCGTTGAAATGCTCCCAGGTGCCCCATTTGGGCACCAGGTTGGAGTTGGCCAGCAGCACGCGCGGCGCGTTCTCGTGCGTCTTGAAGACGCCCACGGGCTTGCCGGACTGGATCAGCAGGGATTCGTCGGCTTCCAACGCCTTCAACGACGCCAGGATCTGGTCGAAGCATTCCCAGTTGCGCGCGGCGCGGCCGATGCCGCCATAGACCACCAGCGACTGCGGGTTCTCGGCCACATCCGGGTCCAGGTTGTTCTGCAGCATGCGCCAGGCGGCCTCGGCCAGCCAGTTCTTGCAGTGCAGCTGGCTGCCGCGCGGAGCGCGGATCACGCGCGTGGGATCGTTGCGGGGGTCTGCGTGGGTGGCTGCGGTGGCAGCGGACAGGATGGCGTCGTTGGCGTTCATGGCATCGTTCCTCGGGCGTTCGTGTGCGGGGTCGGGGGCTTACTGGAAGCTGGGCAGGCAGGCCGCGAGCGGCGCGGGCCATGCCGATGTGCTGGCCCAGAGACGCACGGCCTCGATGTCGGGCGCGAGATAGCGGTCCTGTTCCAGGAAGGCCACGCGCTCGCGGATGGCGGCAAACTGCGCCTCGATGAGCGGCGAGGACTTCAGGCTGCGGTCAAACTCCATGCCCTGGGCTGCGGCCATGGCCTCGATGCCGACGATCACCGCCGTGTTGCGCGCCATGTCCAGCAGGCGCCGCGCGGCGTAGGTGGCCATGGAGACATGGTCTTCCTGGTTGGCCGAGGTGGGCAGGCTGGTCACGCTGCTGGGGTTGGCGAGGCACTGGTTCTCGGCGGCCAGGGCCGCGGCGGTGACCTGGGCGATCATGAAGCCGGAGTTGACGCCGCTGTCGCGGATCAGGAAGGCCGGCAGGCCCGAGAGGCCGGTGTCGAGCAGCAGCGCGAGGCGGCGCTCCGAGATGGCGCCGATCTCGGCGAGCGCCAGCGCGATGATGTCCGCCGCGAAGGCGACCGGCTCGGCGTGGAAATTGCCGCCGGAGATCACCTCTCCCGTGTCGGTGAAGACCAGCGGGTTGTCCGACGCGGCATTGGCCTCGATGCGCAGCACGCGGGCAGCATGGGCCAGGTTGTCCAGGCAGGCGCCCATGACCTGGGGCACGCAGCGGATGGAATACGGGTCCTGCACGCGGCCGCAGTTCGGATGGGACGGGTCGATGGCGCTGCCTTCCAGCAGCGCGCGCACCGCCGCAGCCACGGCGATCTGGCCGGCTTGGCCGCGCGCTTCGTGGATGCGCGCATCGAAGGGCTTGACCGAGCCCTTGACGGCTTCGAGCGTGAGGCAGCCTGCGACCAGGCCGGCGGCGAACACGCTCTCGGCCGCGAACAGGCCCGCCAGCGCCAGTGCGGTGGACACCTGCGTGCCGTTGAGCAGTGCCAGGCCCTCCTTGGGGCCGAGCACGAAGGGCTCCAGCCCGATGGCGGCCATGGCCTCGCGGCCGGAAACCACCTTGCCGCCGACTTTAGCAGCGCCCTCCCCGATCAGCACGCAGGCCAGGTGCGCCAGCGGCGCCAGGTCGCCCGAGGCGCCCACCGAGCCCTTGGCGGGAATGACCGGCAGCACGTCGGCATTGGCCAGCGCCAGCAGCGCGTCCACCAGCGCCGGGCGCACGCCCGAATGGCCGCGCGCCAGGCTCACGGCCTTGGTGGCCAGCACCATGCGCACCACCTCGTCGGGCAGCACATCGCCCGTGCCCACGCTGTGCGAGAGCACCAGGTTGCGCTGCAGCTCGGCCAGCCGGTCGTGGGCGATTTTGGTGCTGGCGAGCTTGCCGAAGCCGGTGTTGATGCCATAGACCACCTGGTCTTCCTGGACGATGCGGTCCACCGCCGCCTGGGCGGCCTGCATGCCGGCCAGGGCGGATCCATCGAGCGCCAGCCGCATGCCGCCGGCGGCGATGGTGCGCAGCTGGGCCAGCGAGACCTGGCCGGGCAGCAGCGTGAGAAGGGTCGATGCGGTCATTCTTCAATCCTGTATATACAAGTCATTCCAAGAAAAACGAGGCGACATGCAAGCCACCCGATGAATCTATTGGATCATGAAGCCGGCAACTTGTATAGACAGGTTGACAGCGATTTTCATCGTCCGGCTACCCCACCACCGCATGCCCGTCGGCGCGGATGCGGCTGCCCAGCCGGTAGCGCGCGCCCGGATGCAGGCAGCGCACCAGGGTGACGGGCACGCCCCGCGTCCAGGTGCGGCGCGTGAGCAGCAGGCAGGGGTCCGCGGGCGCCATGTCCAGCAGGCGGGCCTGCTCGGCCGTGGGCAGCACGGCATCGACGACATGCTCCATCTGGTCGAAGGGCACGTTGCGCACCAGGTATTCGGAAGGCTGCAGCTGGGTGAAGTCCTGTGCGCCGAACTGCGGCGCCATGCGCGGGTTGACGTAGCGGTCTTCGAGCTGCACCGGCACGCCGTCCTCGCGGTGGACGCAGACGGCGTGGAACACCGATTCGCCCGTGCGCAGGTCCAGCGCGGCGGCGATGTCCAGGGGCGCGGCGACGCGCTCCACCGTCAGCACCTCGCAGCGGTAGTCGTGGCCGCGCTGGCGGATCTCGCTGGCCAGGTTGGCGATCTGCAGCAGGGTGGACTGCGGCTTGTCCTCGGCCACGAAGCTGCCCACGCCCGCCACGCGCACGATGCGGCCCTGCTCCGACAGCTCGCGCAGCGCGCGGTTCACGGTCATGCGCGACATGCCGAACTGCTGCACCAGCTCGTTCTCGGACGGCAGCCGGTCGCCCGCGCGCCAGGAGCCGTCCTGGATGCGGCGCACGATGTGCTCCTTGATCTGCTGGTAGAGCGCCAGCGCGGGTTCGGCGGCGGCGGCGGACTTGGAAGATCGTGGGCGTGCGGAAGTCGTCATGGCGCGGGACTCTATCAGCGCGCCTTCCGTGCGCCCCGGCGAGACGGGCCTCGAGCTGGATGAATTCGGGCGAGGTCTCCACACGATAGTGGCGCGGACCTCCATGCGGGCGTGCTTGCGCCAGGCCCGCGCCGCACGCTCTGCCAAGCGCAGCACACGGCGGTCTTTACGCTTTCTATACACCCCGCCGCGCACTCTCTGCACCGTCTTTGCACCCGAATTTCCAGAATCGCCGCCATGTTTGACAACGGGAGTGATTCCATGGACTGGCTCTGGATCGCCGCGATCGCGGCGCTGTGGGTCTTGACGGCCGAACTCGCGCTATGGCTGCACCGCAGCGCATGGCCGAAGCAGCTGCAGCAACGGGAGCAGGCGCAATGAGTATCGACATGCTCTACGGCCTGGCCGGCGTGGTCGCGGTGCTGCTTTTCGCCTACCTGGTGTTCGCGCTGATCTGCGCCGAGGAGTTCTGAGATGGATGCCTCCTCCTGGGGCCTGCTGGCCTCCTATCTCGCCGTGCTGGCGCTGCTGGCATGGCCCTTGTCGCGCGCGCTCGCCGCGGTCTGCTCAGGCCGCCTGCCGCGCGTGCTGCAGCGCATCGAGGCGCCGCTCTACCGCCTGGCCGGCGTGCGGCCCGACGAGGGCATGCCCTGGCAGCGCTACGCGCTCAGCCTGCTGGCCTTCAACGGCGCAGGCGCGCTGCTGCTCTATGCGCTGCAGCGCCTGCAGGGCCATCTGCCGCTCAACCCCATGAAGATGGGCGCGGTGTCGCCCGACTCGGCCTTCAACACGGCGGTGAGCTTCGTCTCCAACACCGACTGGCAGGGCTATGCAGGCGAATCCACCATGAGCCATCTCACCCAGATGCTGGGCCTGACGGTGCAGAACTTCCTCTCGGCCGCCACCGGCATCGCCGTGGCCTTCGCCCTCACCCGCGCCTTCGCCGGCCGCCGGGCCGAAAGCCGGGGCCTGATCGGCAACTTCTGGGCCGACGTGACGCGCATCACCCTGTGGGTGCTGGCGCCGCTCTCGTTCGCCATCGCCCTGCTGTTCGCGGGCCAGGGCGTGATCCAGAACTTCAAGCCCGACGCCGTGGTGAGCACGCTGGAAACCACCACCTACCAGGCACCGCGCCTGGATGCTGCCGGCCAGCCCGTGCTGGACGCCAAGGGCGCGCCGGTGACCGACCCCGCCAAGACGCAGCAGCAGACGATCTCCATGGGCCCGGTGGCCTCGCAGGAGGCGATCAAGATGCTGGGCACCAACGGCGGCGGCTTCTTCAACGCCAACTCCGCCCATCCCTACGAGAACCCCACGGCGCTGACCAACTTCGTGCAGATGCTGGCCATCTTCCTGATCCCGGCCGCGCTCTGCCTGAGCTTCGGCCGCCTCGTGGGCGACGAGCGCCAGGGCTGGGCGCTGCTGGCCGCCATGACCGTGATGTTCGTCGTGGCCGTGATGGTGCTCGCGCCGGCCGAACAGGCCGGCAATCCGCTGCTGGCCCAGCTGGGCGTGGACCAGGCGGCCAGCCAGTTCGCCAGCGGCGGCAACATGGAAGGCAAGGAAGTGCGCTTCGGCATCGACGCCACCGCGCTCTTCACCGCCATCACCACGGCCGCTTCCTGCGGCGCGGTGAACGCCATGCACGATTCGCTGACCCCGCTGGGCGGCCTGGTGCCCATGGTGCTGATGCAGCTGGGCGAAGTGGTGTTCGGCGGCGTGGGCTCCGGCCTCTACGGCATGCTGGTGTTCGCCATCCTGGCGGTGTTCATCGCCGGGCTGATGATCGGCCGCACGCCCGAATACCTGGGCAAGAAGATCGAGGTGCGCGAGATGAAGCTCGTCTCGCTGGCCATTCTGGTCACGCCCATCGTGGTGTTGCTGGGCACGGCCGTGGCCGTGAGCGTGGGCCCCGGCGTGGCCGGCATCGCCAACCCCGGCCCGCACGGCTTTTCCGAAGTGCTCTACGCCCTGACCTCGGCCGGCAACAACAACGGCAGCGCCTTCGCGGGCCTGTCGGCCAACACGCCCTTCTACAACGCGCTGCTGGGCGTGGCGATGTGGCTCGGCCGCTTCGGCGTGATCGTTCCGGTGCTCGCCGTGGCCGGCTCGCTGGCGGCCAAGCAGCGCCTGCCGGTGACCAGCGGCACCCTGCCCACGCACGGCCCGCTCTTCGTGGCGCTGCTGGTGTCCTGCGTGCTGCTGGTGGGCCTGCTGAACTACGTGCCTTCGCTGGCGCTGGGGCCGATGGTCGAGCACCTGATGCTCTGGCCCGCCCGCTAAGCCTCCGGCCCCACGGAAAGACAATCATGCAAACCCCTTCTGCTACCCCCTCTTCCCTGCCCTCGCCCACGCGCTCGCTGATGGACACGGCCCTGCTGGCGCCGGCCCTGCGCGGTGCCTTCACCAAGCTCAAGCCCTCGGTGCAGTGGCGCAACCCGGTGATGTTCGTCGTCTATGTCGGCAGCATCATGACCACGCTGCTCTGGGCCCAGGCCCTGGCGGCGCCGGCTGCGGCCCTGGCCAGCGGCATCTCGCCGCGCTTCATCCTGGCCGTGGCGCTGGGCCTGTGGTTCACCGTGCTGTTCGCCAACTTCGCCGAAGCGCTGGCCGAAGGCCGCAGCAAGGCCCAGGCCGCATCGCTCAAGGGCCTGCGCAAGGACACCTGGGCCAAGAAGCTCAAGTCCGGCTGGCCCAGCGCCGACCGCAGCTGGCTGCCCGCGCAGGCCAGCGACCTGCGCCGCGGCGACGTGGTGCTGGTGGACACGGGCGACGTGATCCCGCTGGACGGCGAGGTGCTGGACGGCGTGGCCTCGGTGGACGAAAGCGCCATCACCGGCGAATCGGCCCCGGTGGTGCGCGAATCGGGCGGCGACTTCTCGGCCGTCACGGGCGGCACGCGCGTGCTGTCGGACTGGCTCATCGTGCGCATCGCCGTGAATCCGGGCGAGTCCTTCCTCGACCGCATGATCAGCATGGTCGAGGCCGCGCGCCGGCAGAAGACGCCCAACGAGATCGCGCTCACCATCCTGCTGGTGGCGCTGACCATCGTCTTCCTGGTGGTCACCGCCACGCTGCTGCCCTTCTCGCTCTTCAGCGTGCAGGCCGCAGGCGCCGGCAGCGCCGTGCCGCTGACCTCGCTGATCGCGCTGCTGGTCTGCCTGATCCCGACCACCATCGGCGGGCTGCTGTCGGCCGTGGGCGTGGCCGGCATGAGCCGCATGATGCAGGCCAACGTGATCGCCACCTCGGGCCGCGCCGTGGAAGCCGCCGGCGACGTGGACGTGCTGCTGCTGGACAAGACCGGCACCATCACCCACGGCAACCGCCAGGCCAGCGCCTTCATGCCCGCGCCGGGCTGCGACAGCGCCCTGCTGGCGCGCGCCGCGCTGCTGGCCTCGCTCTCCGACGAAACGCCCGAGGGCCGCAGCATCGTCACGCTGGCCAACCAGGCCGGCGTGCGGACCGAGGCCCCCGAAGGCGCGGTGTCCGTGCCCTTCACCGCCCAGACCCGCATGAGCGGCATCGACCTGCCCGCGCCGTCCGCCGGCGCTGCCGCCACCACCGTGCGCAAGGGCGCCGTGCAGGCCGTGTGCCGCCATGTCGAGGCCCTGGGCGGACAGGTGCCCGCCGCCGTGCGCGAAGCGGCCGACGACGTGGCCCGCCGCGGCAGCACGCCGCTGGCCGTGGCCGAAGGCGCCCGCGTGCTGGGCATCGTCGAACTCAAGGACGTGGTCAAGGCCGGCATCCGCGAACGCTTCGCCGAACTGCGCCGCATGGGCATCCAGACCGTGATGATCACCGGCGACAACCGCCTCACCGCCGCCGCCATCGCGGCCGAGGCCGGCGTGGACGACTTCCTGGCCGAAGCCACGCCCGAGGACAAGCTCGCCCGCATCCGCAAGTACCAGTCGGAAGGCCACCTGGTCGCCATGACCGGCGACGGCACCAACGACGCCCCCGCGCTGGCCCAGGCCGACGTGGCCGTCGCCATGGGCAGCGGCACGCAGGCCGCCAAGGAAGCGGCCAACATGGTGGACCTGGACTCCAACCCCACCAAGCTGCTGGAGGTGGTGGAGACCGGCAAGGCCCTGCTGATGACGCGCGGCTCGCTCACTACCTTCTCCATCGCCAACGATGTGGCCAAGTACTTCGCCATCGTGCCGGCCATGTTCGCCGCGACCTATCCGCAGCTCGATGCGCTCAACCTGATGCGCCTGGCCAGCCCCTCCTCGGCCATCCTGTCGGCCGTGATCTTCAACGCGCTGATCATCGTGTTCCTGATTCCGCTGGCCTTGAAGGGCGTGCGCTACCGCCCCGTGGGCGCCGCCGCGCTGCTGCGCCGCAACCTCGCCATCTACGGCCTGGGCGGCCTGGTCGTGCCGTTCATCGGCATCAAGCTGATCGACCTGCTGCTGGTGGCCGTGGGCCTGACCTGAAAGAAAAAAGGACCTCTCCATCATGAACTCCCTGTTCAACACCCTCCTGCGCCCGGCCCTGGTGCTGCTGGCCTGCCTGAGCGCGCTCACCGGCCTGCTCTACCCCGCCGCCGTCACGGGCGCCGCCCAGGCGCTCTTCCCGTGGCGGGCGCAGGGCAGCCTGCTGGAGCGGGGCGGCCAGACCGTGGGCTCCACGCTCATCGGCCAGCCCTTCTCCGACCCGCGCAACTTCTGGAGCCGGCCCTCGGCCACCGCGCCCATGCCCTACAACGGCAGCGCCTCGGGCGGCTCCAACCTGGGCCCGCTGAACCCGGCGCTGGCCGACGCCGTCAAGGAACGCGTCAAGGCCCTGCGCGATGCCGACCCCGGCAACACCGCGCCCGTGCCGGTGGACCTGGTCACGGCCTCGGCCAGCGGCCTGGACCCGCACATCAGCCCCGCCGCAGCCCGCTACCAGGCCGCCCGCGTGGCGCGCCTGCGCGAGCTGCCCGAGACCACCGTGCAGGCGCTGATCGACCGCTACACCGAGGCGCCGCTCTGGGGCCTGCTGGGCGAGCCGCGCGTGAACGTGCTGGAACTCAACCTGGCGCTGAACGCCCTGGACCCCAAGGCCGCCAAGCCTTGAGCGATCATCACGCCCCATGCCCGAACTCGAACGCCCCGACCCCGACGCCCTGATCGCCCAGCTGCGCGCCGAAGACGAAGAGAGCCGCATGGGGCGGCTGCGCATCTACTTCGGCGCCAATGCCGGGGTGGGCAAGACCTGGTCCATGCTCAGCGCCGCCCAGCGCGAACGGCAGGCCGGGCGGGACGTGCGCGTGGGAGTGATCGAGACCCACGGCCGCGCCGAAACCGCCGCGCTGCTGGACGGCCTGCCCGTGCTGCCCCTGCGCGCCGTGCCCTACCGGGGCCGCGTGCTGCAGGAGCTGGACCTGGACGGCGCCCTGGCCGCCCGCCCCCAGGTGCTGCTGGTGGACGAGCTGGCCCACACCAACGCACCCGGATCGCGCCACGCCAAACGCTGGCAGGACGTGCAGGAGCTGCTCGCCGCCGGCATCGACGTGTGGACGGCGCTCAACGTGCAGCACCTGGAAAGTCTCAACGGCACGGTGGGCACCATCACCGGCATCCGCGTGCACGAGACCGTGCCCGACGCCGTGCTGGACGACGCCGCCGAAGTCGTGCTGGTGGACGTCACCCCCAACGAGCTGCAGGCGCGCCTGAAGGCCGGCAAGGTCTATCTGCCCGCCCAGGCCCAGCAGGCCGCGCGCAACTTCTTCCGCACCGGCAACCTGATCGCGCTGCGCGAGATCGCCCTGCGTCGCACGGCCGAGCATGTGGAAGACGACATGCGCGACTGGCGGGTGGAGCATTCGGGCAGCAGCGGCACGGCCCAGGCCTGGAACACCTCGGGCGCGCTGCTGGTCGCCGTGGGCGGCCAGCCGGCCGCCGCGCAGACGGTGCGCACCGCCGCCCGCCTGGCCGGCCAGCTCAACGTGCGCTGGCACGCCGTGCATGTGGAAACGCCGCAGCGCCGCCTGCCTGCCGCCCAGCGCGAACAGGCCCTGGCCACGCTGCAGCTGGCGCAGGGGCTGGGGGCGGAAACCGCCGTCCATACCGCGCCCAGCGTGGCCGACGGCCTGGCCGAGCAGGCCGGCCGGCTCAACTGCGCCACCCTGGTGCTCGGGCGCGGCGGCGGCGGCCCGGCCTGGCGGCGGCGCTGCGCCGGCGCCCGGCTGCACGCGCAGCTGATGCGGCGCGTGCCGGGGGTGGACATCGTTCAGGTCGCCCCCGCGCCGCAGCACCGCAGCCTGCAGCGTTCCGCGGCCGCGGGCCCTCCGGCCCGCCGCAGGCCCGAAGCGGCCGGCTTCCTCTGGGCCGCGGGCATCAGCCTGGCGCTCACGCTGGCCACCCGGCCGCTCAACGACACGCTGGACCTGGTCAACATCGTCATGCTGTTCCTGCTGGGCGTGGTGGGCGTGGCGCTGCGCTGGGGCCGCGCGCCCGCGGCGCTGGCGGCGCTGCTCAACGTCATGGCCTTCGACTACTTCTTCGTGCCGCCGCGCAACTCCTTCGCGGTGAGCGATGCGCAGTACCTCCTCACCTTCGCCGTGATGCTGGCCGTAGGGCTGCTGATCGGCCAGCTCACGGCCGGGCTGCGCTCCGCCGCCGCCGTGGCCGCCGAACGCGAGCGCCGGGCGCAGTCGCTGTTCGAGCTGACGCGCGAACTCTCGGGCGCGCTGGAGAGCCAGCAGGTGGCGCAGCTGGGCGAGCGGGCCATCAGCGCGTATTTCGGCGGCGAGGCCCGGGTGGTGCGCACCGATGCCGGCGACCGGCTGGTCCAGCCCCAGCCCGTGCCCGCCCGCTGGGACATCAGCGTGGCCGAATGGGCCTTCGCCCATGCCGAACCCGCAGGCCTGGGCACGGCCACCCTGTCGGCCCAGCCCTGGCGCTACATGCCGCTGGCCGCGCCCATGCGCGTGCGCGGCGTGGCAGCGCTCACCCTGCCCGACCCGGGCATGCTGGCCGTGCCCGAACATGCGCAGCAGCTGGACACGCTGTGCCGCCAGATCGCCATAGCGCTGGAGCGCGTGCATTACGTGGAGATAGCGCAGCAGGCGGTGGTCGAGATGGAGTCCGAGCGCCTGCGCAACACCCTGCTGGGCGCGCTCTCGCACGACATCCGCACCCCGCTCACCGCCCTGCGCGGCCTGGCCGAATCACTGCCGGGCCAGCCGGCCGAGCAGCATGCGGAAACCGCCCAGGCCATCGTCGCGCAGTCCCGCGCCTTGCATGCGCTGGTCACCAACCTGCTCGACATGGCCCGGCTGGACGGCGGCCTGCCCGGCGGCGCGCCCGAACTGCGGCGCGACTGGCAGTCGGTGGAGGAAGTGGTGGGCTCGGCCATCCGCGCCAGCCAGGCGGCGCTGGGCAGCCTGGCGGTGCAGACGCATCTGCCGGACGACCTGCCCCTGGTCGAATTCGACGCCGTGCTGATCGAGCGCGTGCTGGCCAACCTGCTGGAGAACGCCGCCAAGTACGGCGCTCCGCCCATCGAGCTGCGCGCCTGGACCGATGCGGCACAGCTGCATTTGCTGGTGCGCGACCATGGCCCGGGCCTGCCGCCCTCGCTCAGCGGCCCCGACCGCACGCCCTTCGACAAGTTCACGCGCGGCCATGCCGAATCGGCCATTCCCGGCGTCGGCCTGGGCCTGGCGATCTGCAAGGCCATCGCCCGGGCGCACGGCGGCGACATCACGGCGGACATGGCCCAGGGCGGCGGAGCGCAATTCCACCTGACGCTGCCGCGCCGCGAACCGCCCGACGTGCCCGCCGACGCCTGACAATCCTCCCTATCTATGCAACCCATCCGCAACGTGATCGTGATCGAGGACGAGCCGCAGATCCGCCGCTTCGTGCGCGCGGCGCTGGAAGGCGAAGGCTGGCAGGTGCATGAGGCCGGCACCGTGCAGGCGGGCCTGGCCGCCGTCGCCACGCGCAAACCCGACCTGGTGGTGCTGGACCTGGGCCTGCCCGACGGCGACGGGCTGGACCTGCTGCGCGACGCGCGCGCCTGGTCGCCCGCCACCATCATCGTGCTGTCGGCCCGCGCCGACGAGGCCGACAAGATCGCCGCCCTGGACGCAGGCGCCGACGACTACCTGACCAAGCCCTTCGGCACCGGCGAGCTGCTGGCCCGGGTGCGCGCCAACCTGCGCCGCCCCCGGCTGGCCGAAGGCGCGGCCGACGCGCAGCCGCGCTTCTGCTTCGGCGAAGTGGAGATCGACCGCGCCGCGCGCACCGTGCTGCGTGCCGGCCAGGCCGTCCACCTCACGCCCATCGAATACCGCATGCTCACCGTGCTGGCCGCCAACGCCGGCCGGGTGATGACCCAGCGCCAGCTGCTGACCGAGGTCTGGGGCCCGGGCCATGTGGATCGCAGCCACTATCTGCGCATCCACATGGGCCACCTGCGCCGCAAGCTGGAGGCCGACCCCGCCCAGCCGAAGCACCTGCTGACCGAGACCGGTGTAGGCTACCGCCTCGTCGTGGATGCGCCGCCGGAGGCGGCAGGCACCCCCTCGCTATAATCCGCCCACCATGCTTCGGTGGTTCATCACGGCCTTCACCCTTCACTTCTGCCTGTGCCTAGGAGTGTCGGCCGTGGGCAAGTCCGCCCCCATGGTGCCGGGCGGCAGCGCTTTCTCCACGGCGCTCGCCACCGCATCGGCAGCGCAGCAGGCCGGCGGCGATGCCGCTGACGCGGCACAGCCATCCGCCGCCTCGGCGGACGGCTCGGAATCAGACTCCGACTCCGTATCCCTGTCCCACGCACTGCTGGACGACGCCGACGACCTGTCGGACGAAGTGAACCTGCTGCGCGCCGTCGTGCGCAGCTCCGGCGCCAGCTATCCGCGCCTGCAATGGACCGAAGCGCCCACCGCTTCGCACGCGCCGGCCACGCCGCGCAAACCTCCACGCTCCGCTCTCTCGGCCTGACCGCGTCCGGCGCCCGCGCGCCGCATCCGCTTCGGGCCATCCCCTCCGCGCACGGCGACGTGCGCCGGCTCTCCCGTTCTTCTCTTTCGTTTCCGTTTTCCGCGCGCCCCTGACGGTGCCGGCCCCGAGGGCCGGGTCCGCCCGGGCCCCACCGGCCGGAGTCTTCGCTTCCGGGCCGGGGCCCCTCCCCCGAAAGGCGCGCACCGACCTCTTCACAAGGAGTCCCACACCATGCGTCTGACCACCCGAGGCAAGATGGCCGTCACCGCCGTCACCGACCTGGCACTGCGTTCCCACGGCGGCCCCGTCGCGCTGCCGGGCATCAGCACCCGGCAGGGCATTTCTCTGTCGTACCTGGAAGACATCTTCGGCGCCCTGCGCCGCGCCGGCCTGGTCCACAGCATCCGCGGGCCCGGCGGCGGCTACACGCTCACGCGCCCGCCCCAGGAGCTGTCCGTGGCGGACATCGTCGCCGCATCCGAGAAGTTCATGGTGCGCCCGCCCACCAAGGCCACCGCACCCGAAGACGACACCGCCGACCTCCCCTCCGCCGAAATGACAGAAGAGCTGTGGACCTCCTTCCACTCGCGCGTGAGGGAGTACCTGCAGTCCATCACCGTCGCCGACCTGATCAAGCAGCAGGGCATGCAGGCGGTCAGCGACGTGGCGCACGGCGCGCGCAGCGCCCGCACGGCCTCGGCCCGCAGGTCCGTGCGCACGCAGCTGCCCTCGCGCAACGTGCCCAACTCGGTGTTCGCGCTGGGACAGCTCGGCTCCGCCTGAGCGGGCTGGCAGACCAGAAAAAAATGCCTGCGGCCGCAAGGCCGCAGGCACGTTTCCAGGCGCCCTGGCGCGACGGGATCAGAGCGTCTTCAGGCCTTCGCCGAACACATCCAGCGCCTTGAAGAGCAGCGAGCGGGGAACGGTGAGCGAAGGCATCACGCGCATCACGTTGCCGTAGCGGCCGCAGGGCACCATCATCACGCCGTGGCTCAGCACATAGCCCATCAACTGGCCCATCTTCTCGCGGCCCAGGGGCTCGCGGGTCTGGGCATCCTCCACCAGCTCGATGCCGATCATCAGGCCGCGTCCGCGGACCTCGCCCACATAGGGGCTGTTCAGCTGGCGGATGCGCTCCTGCGCCTCGAGGCCCAGCGCATGGGCCCGCTCGATCAGCCCCAGCGCCGGGTCCTGCAGCAGCGCGATGTTGGTCAGCGCCACGGCGGCCGAGACCGAGTTGGCCGCGAAGGTGTTGGGCGCGGATCCGTCGGGGATCTGAGCCGCCAGGTCCGAACGCATCACCAGGCCGGCCATGGGCACGTCGCCGCCCACGCCCTTGCCGAAGGTCAGCATGTCGGGCTTGACGCCGGAATGCTCCACGGCCCACATCTTGCCGGTGCGGCCGGCGCCGGCCTGCACCTCGTCCACGATCAGCAGCGCGCCGCTCTTGTCGCAGGCCTTGCGCAACAGCTGCAGGAATTCGGGTGCCGGCGGCACGTAGCCGCCCTCGCCCTGCACTGGCTCCACGATCACGGCAGCCACATCGTCGGCCGCCGTATAGGGCGTGTTCAGCAGATAGTCCACGTATTCGCCCGCGATCTGCTCGGCGCTCTTGTGCGTGGTGTCGAACGGGAAGCGGTAGGCGTAGGGATAGGGCGCGTGGATCACGCCGCCCATGAAGGGGCCGTAGCCCTTGCGGTAGGCGGTGCCGGTGGTGAGCGCCACCGAGGCGTTCCACACGCCGTGGTAGCCACCGTGGAAGGCAATGATCTGGTGCCGGCCCGTGACGCGCTTGGCGAACTTCACGGCCGCCTCCAGCGCGTCGCTGCCGCTTTGCGTGAAGAAGGTCACGCAGTCGCCGCGCAGGCCCTCGGGCATGATCTCCGACAGCTTGGCGGCCAGCTCGGTACGGCGGGTGCTGTTGACCTCCATGGAATGGGCCAGCACGCCGGCCTGGGCGCGGATGGCCTCCACCACCTTGGGATGGCAGCGTCCCACGCTGCTCACGCCCACGCCGGCGGACAGGTCGATGTAGGTATTGCCGTCCGCATCCTTGAAGGTCACGCCCAGGGCCTGGTCGATGACCACGGGCGCCCGGCCGGCGCCGCGCGCCATCGATTCGGTGCGGGCCGACAGCGCCAGCGCCTCGGCCGACTTCGGGCCGGGGAAGGTGGCGGACACCATCTGCGGTGCGTTGGGGAAATTCAGGGCTTCCAGTTCGGTTTCGGTCACGGGCATGGCTTGTCTTTCAATCGGTGGCTTGGAACGGACGCTCGCCTCGCGGGAGGCGAACACGAATGCGCTGGAAGGGAAAAGAAGGCTTCGGGCCGGGCCGGCTTCGGCCGCCGCCCGGAGGATGTCCAGCGCCCTCGGGTGCAGTCGATGGTCGTGGAGATCGCCGCCGCCCGGTAGCCTGAATCGGCAAGGGCTGGGCGGTGCGGAAAACCTGGCCAGCCAGCGCAGCGCAGGCCCCCTCAGAACGTGTTTACGATCTCGCAGGGGATCGCGTTGGAACGCAATCGGGATGAGTGGATGCCTCGGATGCGCCGCATGGACTCATGTCCATGCAAGCAGCCGGGGCGTCCAATCGCCCGATTTCGCTTCAACCCGAAGGGCAGCTACGTCGGCGGGCGGTCTGCGGCGTTGCGGCGCTTGTGGATAGCCGCGCTATCCACTGCGCACCGCGCCTTGCATCCCATC
>CAJYHL010000015.1 GCA_913774625.1 uncultured Acidovorax sp. | reverse complement strand
GCAGGGGATCGCGTTGGAGCGCAATCGGGATGAGTGGATGCCTCGGATGCGCCGCATGGGCTGGTGCCCATGCAAGCAGCCGGGGCGTCCAATCGCCCGATTTCGCTCCAACCCGAAGGGCAGCGGTATGGGCGGGCCGTCTGCGGCGTTGCGGCGCGTGTTGATAGCCGTGCTATTCACTGCGCACCGCGCCTTGCATCCCATCCCGCCCACACCGCTGCGCGACCCCAGGGAGATCGTAAACACGTTCTAAGCCACCGCCCTGGCCACCATGCCGGCCCCAGGCACCTGACGGAGCGGGCCGGCACCGCTGCGACCCCGCCTTCCCCGCGCCCCGCGGGCGGGCAGTCTTCGCGCGGGAATGTCATACCTAGCACACACGATTGCAGGCACGCAACGCGCCAGTGCAAAGCCATGCAACAAAAAAGTCAACGACTGTGAATCTGCAAACTTGCCCCCGGCGAGGTACGTTCTATTTCATATACTGGATTTCAGTTAACGTTTTGTAGGATCGCCTATGCGCATAGTGGCAGTGGACGACGATGCGCTGCAGTTGGAATTGTTCAAGCGCGCCATCGAGTCGATGGGCCATACGTGCCGCACGCATCTCACCGGAGCGGCCTTGCTCAAGGATCTGCGGCGCGAAACTTTCGATCTCCTCATCGTCGATTGGCAGCTGCCCGACACGACCGGGCCCGCCATCGTGCGCTGGGTCCGGGAGAACTTCGACTCGAAAGTCCCCATCCTCTTTGTCACCAGCCGCAAGGCTGAGCAGGACATCATCGAAGGCCTGGAAAGCGGCGCCGACGACTTCATGACCAAGCCCGTCCGACTGGGCGAAATGATGGCGCGCATCGGTGCGCTGCTGCGCCGTGCCTATCCTGCGGCCAAGAGCGGCCCCCTCGAATTCGGCCCCTACCGCTTCCTGCCCGATTCGCGGGCCATCGAAGTCAACGGCCGGCCGGTCGAACTGAAGAACCGCGAATACGACCTGGCCCTGTTCCTCTTCCAGAACATGGGCCGGCTGCTGTCGCGCGACCATCTGCGCGAAGCCATCTGGGGCCAGAGCGCAGACGTCATCTCCCGCTCGCTGGACACCCACATCTCGCGCCTGCGCACCCAGCTCGATCTGCGGCCCAGCAACGGCTACGTCGTGACCGCAGTCTACGGGCTGGGCTACCGCTTCGAGGTGGTCACGCCTCCCGCGACCGACGGCAGCACGGCGCCGGACAACGGGCCGCCCGCATCCACACCATCCCCATGATTCCGAACCGAAGCCCGCACCAAGCCGCTGCCGCCTTCCACCCGACCGCGACCACCGCACCGACCGGAATGCCTTGCGCCCTGCGGCTGCTGTGCAGCGGCATCGCCCTGGCCTGCGCCGGCCCGGCCCTGGCCGCCGCCGGCCAGGAGGCGGGCACGCCGGCTTCCTTCGCGGACGTGCAGGACGTTCCCCACACCATCCGTCCGGGCGACACGCTGGAAGGCCTGGCGCGGCGCTACGCCGGGGACCGGCGCGTCTGGACGCAGCTGGGCAAGCTCAATCAGGTCCGGGACCCGCGCCGGCTGCAGCCCGGCGCCGTGCTGCGCATTCCGGCCAGCCTGCTGCCCCGGGAAAGCGCTGATGTGGCCTTCGCGCAGGGCGACGTATCCGTGGTGCAGCCCGACGGCAGCAAGCGCCCGCTGGACGCGGCCCCGGGCAGCCGCCTCCCCGAGGGCGCGCGCCTGCAGGTCGGCCCGGCCGCCGCCGTCAGCCTGCGCCTCGCGGACGGCACCCTCATCCGTGTGCGGCCGGCTTCCGATGTGCAGCTGCTCCAGCTGCGGCGGCGCGGCAGCGCCGGCAGCGTGCAGTCCGTGCTGGGCGTGCGCGGCGGCGGGGTCGAGTCGGCCGTGACGCCCCGGCCCGCGCAGGACCGGCGCTTCGAGGTGCGCACCCCCACGGCCACCACCAGCGTGCGGGGCACGCATTTCCGCGTGGACCTGGCGCCCTCGGGCGACACGCTCACCTCGGTGGACGACGGCTCCGTGGCCGTGCAGCCGCCGAGCGCAGCAGCGTCCGCGCCGCCGGCCGCGCTGCTCACGCACGGCCAGGGCGTGGCGGTCGCTGCCGGCGGGCAGGTCGGAGCCCCGCGCGCCCTGCTGCCCGCGCCCGATCTTTCCGCCCTGCCGGACATCAACGAGGAAGTGGGCGCCCTGCGCCTCGGCGTCCCGCCCCTGCCCGGCGCGCGCGCCTACCAGGTCGAAGTCGCCCTGGACGCAGACCTGGCCCGCACGGTGCGCGACCAGAGCTTCGCCGAACCGAACTTCAGCCTTCCCCTCGCCGGCCTGGCCGACGGACGCTACCGCCTGTCGGTGCGCGGCGTGGACGACATCGGCCTCGCCGGACTGGCGGGCGTCCACACGATCACCGTGAAGACGCAGCCCGAGCCTCCGCTCTACCAGAGGCCAGCGCCCGGCGGCACGGTATCGCGCCAGCGCGGCGAACTGCGCTGCACCGCGGTGGACGGCGTGCAGGCCTACCGCATCCAGCTGGCTGCGGATGCCGCCTTCACCCAGCCGGTGATCGACGCCACCGGCCTGGCCGAATGCCGCGCGCCGCTGACGGGCGTCGCGCGCGGCCGGTATTTCTGGCGCGCCGCCAGCGTGCGCCGCCCGGCCGGCGGCCCGCCCGACCAGGGCCCGTTCGCCCGCCCGCAGGCCGTGGTGGTGGAAGACGATCCACGGCCGCCGGAAATGGGCGCGCTGCAGTCGGCCGATGCCGAAGACGAGCCCGGAGCGCACCTGCACTGGTCCGCAGAACCGGGCCAGCGCTTCCGCCTGCAGGTGTCCGCCACCACGGACTTCTCCAGGCCGCTGGTGGACGCGGAGCTGGCCGAGCCCGCCTGGTCTTCCACCGACCTGCCGCCCGGCACCTACCGCGTGCGCATCCAGACCATCGCCTCTAACGGCCTGCAAAGCGACTTCTCCGTGCCCCGCAGCTTCCGCGTCGGCGCGCCCATCCAGAGCGGCTCGGGCCTGCCCGTCACTTCCTCGGACGGACAGCCCCTGGCGCGCCCCTGACAGAGCGCCCCACGCTCCTGCCGCCGCATGCCGTCCAGCGCAGAACGCCGCGCCAAGCTGTGGAACCGCGAATGGCGCATCATGGGTGCGCTGCTCCTGCTGCTGGTCGCCTGGCTGGGCACGCCAGGCCAGCTGCCCCGCGTGAGCTACCTCGTCCAGGACACTTCGCTGCGCCTCGCGGCCCGGCCCGCCAGCCCGGACATCGTCATCGTCGCCATCGATGACCGCAGCATCTCGGCCATAGGCCAGTGGCCCTGGCCGCGCGCACTGCATGCCGAGCTGATCCAGCAGATCTCGGCGCAGTCGCCGCGTGCCATCGGCCTGGACATCCTCTTCCTGGAACGCCAGGCCGGGCATCCCGAATACGACGACCTGCTGGCGCAGGCCATGCGCGCCAGCGGCCGGGTGGTACTGCCGGTGGAGCGCACCAGCCAGGGCAGCGGCGATGTCGGCGGCCTGCCGATCGCACCGCTGGCACGCAGCGCCGACCAGATCGGGCATGTGCATGTCCAGGTCGATCCGGACGGCCTGGCGCGCAGCGTGTACCTGCGCGAGGGCCCCGATGCCTTCTGGCCGCATTTCAGCCTGGCGATGCAGTGCGCCGACGGCACGGCAGTCGCCCACTGCCGCGACGGCCGCTCGGCGCAGCCCCACGCGCCCTGGAAGAAGGAGGACCGGCGCGTCATCGCCTTCGCATCCGGCACGACGCCCTTCACCACCTATTCCTATGTGGACGTGCTCAAGGGCACGATCCCGCCCGACGCCTTGCGGGGCAAGTACGTGCTGGTAGGCGTCACCGGCACCGGCCTGGGAGACCAGTTCTCGGCGCCCGTCAACCCGCAGGGCGGCCGGCGCGTGCCGGGCGTCGAGATCCTGGCCCATGTGCTCAATGGAGAGCTGCAGGGCATCCGCATCGAACCCGCGCCGGTGCCGTGGAACATCCTGTTCTGCCTGCTTCCCGTGGTCCTTGCGCTGGTCGCCGTGCGCTTCCTCAACCCGTTCTGCGCACTGGTGGCCACCGGCGGCCTGTTCCTGGCGACCCTGGCCCTCGCCATCGCCAGCCCGGCCCTCACGGGCCTGCAGCTGGCGCCTTCGGGCGGCCTGGCGGGGCTGGTGCTGCTCTACCCGCTCTGGAGCTGGCGCCGGCTCAGCGCCGCTGCCGGATTCCTGCAGCGCGAAATGGGGATGCTGCGCGCCAGCGGCCTCGCCAACCTGGGCGGCACCGAGGCGCTGGCCACGCACGGCTCCAGCGATTTCCTGGACCGCCGCATCAATGCCGTGGACCACGCCTCGCGGCAGCTGCGGCAGCTGCACCGCTTCGTGAGCGCCAGCCTGCAGCAGCTGCCTTCGCCCACCTTCGTCTGCAACCGCCAGGGCCTGGTCACGCTGGCCAATGCGGCGGCCGTGCGCTATGCCGAATCCGCCGCCAGCCCGGCGCCGCAGGGCCAGCCCATCGCCCGCGTGCTGCAAGGCCTGGCCCACGCCGAAACCGGCCGGCCGCTGCTGCCCGACCACGCCGCGCTGCTGGAGCAGATGCCCGCGCAGCAGCACGGCCAGGACGCCCAGGGCCGCAGCATGCTCGTGCTGTGCAAGCGCTTCTCGACGCAGCTGCACGACGCGGACGCCGGCTGGCTGCTGACGCTGGTGGACCTCACCGACCTGCACGAGGCCCAGCGCCAGCGCAACCAGGCCATGCAGTTCATCTCGCACGACATGCGCGCGCCCAACGCCTCCATCCTCACGCTGCTGGAGATGAAGCGCGAATACCCGGACCTGATGCCCGACGCGGAATTCCTCTCGCGCATCGAACGCTCCGCGCGCAAGTCGCTGGACATGGCCGACAGCTTCCTCAACCTGGCCACCGCGGAGACGCAGCAATACAGCATCGCCCCGCTGGACCTGGCCGACGTGCTGGGCGAGGCGGTGGACGATGCCTGGGCACTGGCCCAGGAGCGCAGGATCCAGCTGGTGACTTCCATGGACGTGGACAGCGCCGACTGCCTAGGCAACCGCGCGCTGATCCACCGCGCCGTCTCCAACGTGCTGCAGAACGCCATCAAGTTCAGTCCAGATGGCGCCACCGTCCATTGCGCGCTGCGAGACGAAGGCCAGCGCTGGCTGCTCAGCGTGCGCGATGCCGGGCCGGGCATTCCGGATTCGCAGCGGGCCCGCCTGTTCCAGCCCTTCGAGCGCCTGCACCAGGAAAGCCACCCATCGATTTCCGGCATCGGGCTGGGCCTGGCGCTGACCAACACCGTGGTCAGGCGCCACGGCGGCGAGGTCATCGTGCGCAGCGAAGCAGGCCATGGCGCGGAATTCCAGCTGGCCTTCCCCAAGGCGCAGCCCGGTCCGCCGGGCCCGCCGCAACCACCCGCGGACTGAAGACGGCACGGGCGGGCACAAGCCTGCCCGGCGCCCGGGCAACGAGGGCCTTCGCTGCGCAGCCCCTGGTGTCCACGTCCTACACCGGCGCCCGGAGCGGGGCCCGCAAGTTGAGTGCTTTCCTCCGTCACCGAAAGCTCCCACATGCCCCGCAAATCGCAGAAGCCCACGCAGGACGCCCAGCACGTCGCGGCCCATTCCGCCGCACGCAACACCGACAGCGGCCCCGCGCACATCCCGCCCGAAGCCGCCGCCGGCGACGCGCCCGCCCGCAAGGCCGCGGGCGCTCAGGCCCTGGCGGCCTCCATGCCCCATAACACGCTCAAGCCGCTGGAACACGGCACCGGCAACGGCCTGGCGCCGAATGCGGGACTCAGTTCCGAACCGGAACATCCGGACGTGACCGGCAGCACCCTGTCGGAACAGCACCCCACGCCCAAGAGCGGCATGGGCGCCACGCCCGGGCTGAATGCCAACGACGGCGTGCTGGACCGCGTGCGCGTGGACTCGGCAGGCCAGCCGCTCACGACCAACCAGGGCGTGCGGGTGTCGGACAACCAGAATTCGCTCAAGCAGGGCGTGCGCGGCCCGGTGCTGCTGGAAGACTTCGTGCTGCGCGAGAAGCTCACGCACTTCGACCACGAACGCATCCCCGAGCGCATCGTCCATGCGCGCGGCTCCGGCGCGCACGGCACTTTCGAGTGCTACGAACCGCTGTCCGACCTGACCATGGCGGCGCCCTTCCAGGAAGCGGGCAAGAAGACGCCGGTGTTCGTGCGCTTTTCCACCGTGCAGGGCGAGCGCGGCTCCAAGGACACGGCGCGCGATGCACGCGGCTTCGCCGTCAAGTTCTACACCGATGCCGGCAACTGGGACCTGGTGGGCAACAACATCCCCGTCTTCTTCATCCAGGACGCGATGAAGTTCCCCGACCTCATCCACGCCGTCAAGCCCGAGCCGCACCACCAGATGCCGCAGGCCGCCAGCGCGCACGACACCTTCTGGGACTTCGTCTCGCTCATGCCCGAGTCCGCCCACATGCTGATGTGGGTCATGTCGGACCGCGGCATCCCGCGCAGCTACGCCACCATGCAGGGCTTCGGCGTGCACACCTTCCGCCTCGTGAACGCGGAAGGCAGCTCGGTCTTCGTGAAGTTCCACTGGACGCCGCTCGCCGGCACGCATTCGCTGGTCTGGGACGAGGCGGTGAAGATCTCCGGCGCCGACCCGGACTTCCACCGCCGCGACCTGTGGGAGCGCATCGAATCGGGCGCCTTCCCCGAATACGAGCTGGCCGTGCAGGTCTTCACCGAGGAGCAGGCCGAAGCCTTCAGCTTCGACATCCTGGACGCCACCAAGCTGGTGCCCGAAGAGCTGGTGCCGCTGCGCCCCGTCGGCCGCATGACGCTGCACCGCAACCCCGACAACTTCTTCGCCGAAACCGAGCAGGTCGCCTTCTGCACGGCGCACGTGATCCCCGGCATCGACTTCTCCAACGACCCGCTGCTGGCCGGCCGCATCCATTCCTACGTGGACACGCAGATCTCGCGCCTGGGCGGCCCCAACTTCCACGAACTGCCGATCAACGCCCCGCTGGCGCCGGTCCACAACAACCAGCGCGACGGCATGCACCGCCAGGCCATCCCGCGCGGGCGCGTCGCCTACGAGCCCAATTCGCTGGGCGGCGGCTGCCCCTTCCAGGCCGGCGCCGTGCAGGGCTTCGTGTCCGTGCCGGCCCGCGCTCAGGCCAAGGAGGAGCAGGTCAAGATCCGCGCCAAGCCCGAGAAGTTCGCAGACCACTACACCCAGGCCCAGCTCTTCTACGCCAGCCAGACGGAGCATGAAAAGGCGCACATCGCCGCGGCCTTCCGCTTCGAGCTGAGCAAGGTCACGGTGCCCGCCGTGCGCGAACGCACCGTGGCGCTGCTGCGCAACGTGTCGGAAGAGCTGGCGTCCAGCGTGGCGCACGGCATCGGCATCCGCACGCTGCCGCCGGCCCTGCCCAAGGCCATCGACCGTCCGGCCAAGCCCGAGGTGAAGGAATCCCCCGCGCTGTCGCTGCTGGCGCGCCCGGGCGATGGCGGCATCAAGGGCCGCAAGGTCGCCATCCTGGTGGCGGACGGCGCGGAGCCGGCGGCGCTGCACGCGGTGCAGGCCGCGCTGCTGCAGCAAGGCGCCGTGGGCCGCTTCGTGGCCCAGCACATCGGCCCCGTCGCGCTGGCCGACGGCACCGAGGTAGATGCCGACGCATCGCTGGAGAATTCGCCCGGCTTCCTCTTCGACGGCCTGGTGCTACCCGACGGCGAAGCCGGCGTGTCCCTGCTGGCGGCCGACGGCCATTCCGCTGAATTCGTGCGCGACCAGTTCCGCCACTGCAAGCCCATCCTCGCCCTGGGCGCGGCGCAGGCCCTGCTGGCCGAAGCGGGCATTCCGCTGCCGGAAGACGACCCGGCCTTCATCGTCACGGCCGGCGACGACAGCGGCGCGGTGCAGCGCTTCATCGCCGCACTGGGGCAGCCGCGCAACTTCGCGCGCGAGTCCGACCCGCCCGTGGTGTGAGCCGGTCCGCCGCACGCAACGCAGCAGCGCCCCCCGGCCAGCGCAGGGAGGGCGACAGCCATGCAGGATGATGCGCTGACCACCCCGCTGCTGCAGGCAGTGCTGGGCCTGTGGATCGCCGCCGGCTTCGCCGACTGGATCTGCCACCGGCGCACCGGCATCGAGCGCACCAGCGGCACGGCGGAATCGCTGTGCCACTGGCTGCTGCTGGCCCAGATGGGAGTGGCCGTGCTGCTCTGCGTGGCCTTCCGGCCCGGCGCGCTGCTGCTGGCCGTGCTGCTGCTGCTCTGGCTGTCGCACCAGGCCACGACCTATCTGGAATTGCGCTGGGTCGCCCCGGTCCGATCCATCACGCCGGCCGAGCAGATGATGCACAGCTTCCTGGAAGTGCTGCCGGTCGCCGGCATGCTGCTGCTCGCCGTTCCCCAGGCCGAAGCCTGGCAGCGCGGCGATGCCCCAGCATGGGCATTGCACGCCCGAGCCCCAGGCGATATCGCATGGAAAGACCCGGTCTGGACGGGCCTCGCTCTGTGCTGCGTGGCTTTCAACGGCCTGCCCTACCTGGAAGAGACCTGGCGCTGCCTGCGCTGGCGCCGCCGGCCCACTCCTCGCGCCTGAAGGCGGCTGGGCGGGCCTTTCAGGCCCTACATGGATGGGGCCCAGGCCCTCACGCGGTCATGCACACCCTTGGTCAGGGCCGCCGCTTCTCGTCGATCAATGCGGCGCCCTGGCGTGACGACAGCTGCTGGCCTTCGATACGCTCCCCGCCGTAGTCATAGCCCAGCTCGCGCGCCGACCCGCTGGCGGAGACCTGGGCGATCGGTCCCTGCGGGCCCTGCGGCCCGCGGGGCTCCCCGCCCCGAACGGCCTCGGGGTCGCGGTTCTCGTAGGTGGACTCGTCGCCGCTGCCGCCGAAGCGCCTCGGCCCCTCGCCCGTGCCCGGGTTCTCCGGATGGGAGGTCAGCACGCCGCGGGGATCGTCCCGCATGCCGTACTGGTCGTAATGCCCGGTGTCGGCATGCCGATCCCGCTGCGCGCTGTCCCCGCTGGCCTGCGCCGAGCCGGTGCCGGCCCCCGCATCGCCTCGGTGGGACAAATACGAACGCACGGCCTGCGCGGAATGGCCCACGGCCTGCACCGCCCCGCGCAGGGCCTCTTCGCTGCAGCCGAGGGAGCGGCTCCACGCACCCGCCTCGTCCGGCTGGTGGATGTTGATCAACTGGCGGTCGGGGGCGAGGCTCTCGGAAGTTCTGGACACGGCGGGCTCCTGGATGAAGTCTGGGGTCGATTCATCCTGGGACGCGCATCGCCGTGCCGGGCGTAGGACAAGCCCGCCGCCCCACAGGCTTCAGAAAACGCCGTATCTGTAGGCGAAGTACAGCGCGGCCAGCACGCCGATGAGGGAAAGCAGGGTCATGAGCCTGGACATGTGGGGAAAGCTCCGGTGGCGGATTGCAGGATGGATGAATGGATGGACGCCGGGGTGGGACAGGCGCCCCGCCAGGCCGGCGCCGTCAGGTGGGATTGATGCTGTGATAGGCCAGGTAGATCTCCACCAGCATGAGCGTATAGGTGGCGATCAGCCCCAGCATGGCCACCACGAAGAGGCCCGCCACCGCCCGGTCGAAGGGAATGCCCAGTTCGTTGCCGAGGAAGAGCGAACCGATCAGCACGCAGACCAGGATGGCGCAGACCGCCGCGACGGTGATGGCCGCGTTGGTCACCCTGGCGCGGCGGTTGAGCGCCTGCAGCTCCTCGAGCAGCGCGGCGCTGGGCTCCGTGCCCGCGTGCTCCATATCGTCACGGCGCTTGATGGTGCGGTCGTTGATGCGTGCGAGGCGATTGGTCAGCACCGTGAGCGTGCCGCCGATGGAAGCCAGCATGAAGGCAGGCCCCACCGCGAGCTGGATGACGTGGGAGGTGTCGGCGTGGATGGTGAGCATGGACGAGACAACGAAGGAAGCGGACAGCCCCCCGATTCTGCTCGGCCCGGCAACCGCCCGGCCCGAGCCACCGCAGTTGCAGGGTTTGCCGGCTGACACGCTCTGTCACGAGATGGAAGATCTACACTCGCCGGCCGCATGAAATCCAAGACACGCAAGAAGAACCCCCACGCATCCGCCCGTTCCCGGACCTCCACAGCCAGCAGGGGCAACAGCAGCGGCGCCCGGCGCCTGCTGGTCACGCTGTTCACCACAGGCATCGTCGGCCTGCAGGCGACGAGCTGCGGCCTCGCCCCCCCTGCGCTCCAGACCGCGCCGGCCCCCTCCTCCACGGCGGTGGCTGGCGCCGGCGCGTCGGCCGGCCGCTTCCAGGACTGCCCCCAATACTTCGCAGGCGGGCGTCCCCCGGTCACTCCGGCGGCCCCCCATCTGCGGGCGCTGTGCTTCGACGGCTTCGCCGTGCTCCACAGCGGCAACACCCGCACGCCGGTCTATGTGGCGGAACGGCTGAACCGCCAGAACCTGCTCGCCGGCCGGCACCTCCAGCGCACCGACAGATTCTTCGCCGATGCCCGCCTGCCCCGCAGCGAGCGCGCGGAGCTGAGCGACTACAAGGGTTCGGGCTGGGCGCGCGGCCACATGGCTCCCGCGGGCGACATGGGCACGCCCGAGGCCATGGCCCAGTCCTTCAGCCTGTCGAACATGGTGCCGCAGAACCCGCGACAGAACAGCGGCCCCTGGGCCCGCATCGAGGACGACACGCGCAAGTACGCGCTGCGCGCGCAGGGCGATGTCTATGTCATCACCGGCCCGGTGTTCGAGCCCGGCGCGCGCACCATAGGCCCGGGCCACGTGGCCGTGCCCTCCCACCTCTTCAAGCTGGTCTACGACCCCGCCACAGGCCGCCGCTGGGCGCACTGGCAGGACAACGCCCCCGACGCCAAGGCGGGGCCGCCGATCAGCTACGAGGAGGTGGTGCGCAGAACGGGCATCGATCTGCTGCCGGGCCTGCGTTCCTGAGAGCGTGTTGGCGATCCTCCCAGGGGCCGCAAGCACGTTTTCAAAGCGGCGCCACGAGGAAGTGGCTCACCGATGGGCCTCGATCGGGTTGCCGTAGAGCGGCCGCGCGCCGAACTGCGTGCTGATGGCATAGGCCACGGCGCAGGCCAGCATCACCGGCACGGTGAGCTGGAACTGGTCGGTCATCTCCAGCACCATCACGATGGCCATCAACGGCGCATGCGTCACCGCCGTGAGCACCGCGGCCATGCCGATGATGGCGAACGCGCGCGGATCGCCCACCCAGGCCGCCGGCAGCGCCAGCGCGGCCAGCTGGGCCAGCACGCTGCCGGCCGTGGCGCCGACGAAGAGCGAGGGCGTGAACACGCCGCCGATGGCGCCGCTGCCCGAGCTCAACGCCGTGGCCAGGACCTTGGTCAGCATCACCACCACGATCCACTGCCACACATGGCCGCCCTGCAGCACCGAAGACACCACGCTGTAGCCGTTGCCCCAGGCCTCGGGCACGAAGGCCGACAGCAGGCCCACGAGCAGCCCGCCCAGGCCCAGGCGCACGGGCAGGGAACGCAGGCGGGAGAAGAGCAGGCGGCTGCGCTCCAGCAGCTGCAGCAAGGTCCAGCCCAGCGCGCCGAACAGCACCGCGCCCACCAGCGCCATGCCCAGGCTGGCCGGCTGCATGGCCACCGCTGGCACCTCGTAGAGCGGCTTGGGGTCCACCAGCACCTGGATGAGCGCGCTGGCCGTGCCCGAGGCGATCAGCACCGGCGCCACCGCATGGCGCGCGAAGAAGCCCAGCGCCAGTTCGAGCGCGAACACCACGCCCGCCACCGGCGCATGGTAGGCCGAGCCGATGCCGGCCGCGATGCCGCAGACCATGATGGCGCTGCGCAGCTCGGGCGCCACCGGCACCGTCCGGGCCAGCCGCGCGGCCAGCCAGGCCGCCAGCTGCACCATCGGCCCCTCGCGCCCGATGGAGGCGCCGGTGCCGACCGACAGCAGCGCCGATGCCGACCGCACGAGCGTGGTGCGGTCGTTCAGGTCCACGCGGCCCTCCCGCGCCGCATCGATGTAGTCCAGATGGGCATCGCCGCGCGGCCCGGCCGCCGCCCAGCGCCCGCCCCGGTCCAGCACCACGCCCGCCAGCAGGCCGCCCACGGCGCACACCAGCACGCGGTGCCAGGGCTGCAGGGAACGGGCGGCTTCCACCAGGCCGCCCGTATGGCCCGTCGCCAGATGCTCCACCCCCTGGATCAGGCCCCGGAACACCACGGTGGCCGCCGCCGCCAGCGCCCCGGCCACCGCCGCCCACAGCCAGAGCTGCAGCGTGCGGGCGACGGGGCCGAGGAGGCGCAAGCTCCTGGCAGGCTGGCGCGGCGCCCGCGGGGCATCGGTCGGATCGGGAAGGGGCATGGGACGGGAAGCGCGCAAGCGTGGGGCGTGACGTGACTTGGGCGGGGAGAGGCCGCCAAGGCTGCGCGGATCGTACGTCGCGGCCAGCCGGGCGGCAACGCCTGCACCGCCCATCGGGGCCACGTACTGCACATGTCCATGGGCCCGGCTGCAGGCTGCGGGCAAGGCACAGCGACAATGCCGCATGCAACAAGAGACCCGCAATCGCCCGTCCCCCGCCGTTCCGCACGCTGCGGACCACGCCCCTGGCACCGCACGGTCCGGCACATGCAGCCAGAGAGCCACCGGACGGGAATGCCGCTGATGGCACCGCCATCCACCCCCCTCCTGCGCACGCTTCCCAACGGCGTGCGCCTCCTCGCTCTGCCCATGCCGCACGTGCAGAGCGCCAGCGTGGGCGTGTTCCTGCGCGTCGGCTCGCGCGACGAGACGCCCGCCACCAACGGCATCGGCCATGTGCTGGAACACATGGCCTTCAAGGGCACGGTCACGCGCAGCGTGCAGGCCATCAACCTGGATGCGGAGCGCCTGGGCGCCGACGTCAACGCCTATACCGGCAAGGACAGCACCGGCTACTTCATGACCGGCCTGGGGCAGCACGCGCCGCAGCTGCTGCGCATGACGGCCGACATCGTGCTCCACAGCACCTTCCCCGAAGCCGAGCTGCAGCGCGAGCTGGAGGTCATCCGCCAGGAAGCCATCGAATACGACGAAGACCCGGAAGACAGCTCCGGCGACCTGCTCGACCGCGCCCTCTGGGGCGACGGCCCCATGGGCATGCCGGTGATCGGCACCCTGGGCAACATCGAGGGCTTCACGCGCGGCGATCTGGTGCGCCATGTCGAGCGGCACTACGTCGCGGACCGCACCGTCGTCGCCGCCGCCGGCCACTTCGATGCCGAGGCCTGGATGGGGCTGGCAGAGGAGCTCTTCGCCGCCATGCCCGCATCGGCCGGCAGCCCCGGCCACCATCCGCCCGCGCCCGCCGCGCATGCCGGCCAGGCCCTGGCCCGGCGCTTCGCGCAGGTGTCGCAGGTGTTCCTGAACATCGCCTACCCGCTAGCCCCCACGCCGCCGGACGGCCTGCCGCCGCAGCGCTGGCGCCTGGCCGCAGCGCTGGCCGCCAACCTGTTCGGCGGCGGCATGTCGGCGCCCCTGGTGGACACCGTGCGCGAGCGGCTGGGCCTGGCCTACACGGCCGACGCCACGCTGGACGCGGGAGATGCCTGGGCCAACTTCGTGGTCCATGCCGTGACCACGCCGGACAAGGTGCAGTCCCTGGTCCAGGCCACGGGCGAGCTGCTGCGGGCCCAGGCCGCCGCCATCGACCCTGTCCATCTGGAACGGGCGAAGAACCAGCTCACCGTCTCCCGCGTGCGCGCCGCCGAACGGCCCTTCGCCACGATGGAGCGGGCGGTCGAGGAGCTTTTCGCGCACGGCACCGTCACGCCGCTGGCCGAGACCATCGCGCTGATCGACGGCATCGGCTCCGAGGAAGTCCGCGCCGTCTTCGCCCAGATGCTGGCCCACCCGCCGGCGCTGGCGATCACGGGCAAGGGCGTCGGCGCCAGGTCCGCGCGGCAGCTGGCGGCGTCCCTGGCGGCCGGTGCCGGGCAGCCAGGCTGAGAAATCAAGCACGCCGGCCGTGCCGCCAAAGCCTGGCCAAAGCCTGGCGTGCGAGGATGGCCGGCCCGATCGCCGCCAGATCGCCCCGACGCCCTGAAGAAAAGAGAGATGCGCATCCTGATCGTCGAAGACTCCGAAGCACTGTCCGAGGCCTTGAACCGCAGCCTCAAGGCCGAAGGCTATGCCTGCGACCTGGCCGCCGACGGCCAGGCGGCGCTGCAGCTTCTGCGGAGCTACCGGTACGACGCGATCATCCTGGACCTGATGCTGCCTCGCCTGGACGGCTTCGGCGTGCTGCGGGCGCTGGGCGGCGATGCCGAAGCGGCCCCGGTGCTGGTGCTCTCGGCGCGGGAACAGCTGGACGACCGCGTGCGGGCGCTGGATGCGGGCGCCGACGACTACCTGACCAAGCCCTTCGAGCTGGCGGAGCTGCTGGCCCGGCTGCGCGCCCTGGTGCGGCGCCCGGCGCAGCGCGACACGCCGGTGCTGCGCCACGGCGAGCTGGCCGTCGATCCGCGCTCGCGCACGGCCCGCTGGCGCGGCGAAGACCTGAAGCTCACGCCCAAGGAATACGGCTGCCTGGAACTGCTGCTGCGCAGGCAGGGCGCGGTGCTCTCGCGCGCCCAGATCTTCGAACACCTGTACGACGGCAGCAGCGACGCATCGGACAAGGTGGTGGAAGTCATCATGAGCACCCTGCGCACCAAGCTGGCCCAGCACGGGCTGGGCGATCTCATCGTGACCCGGCGGGGCTTCGGCTACACGCTGGTGTAAGGCACATGCCATCCGAGCCACACCCCCAGCCCCCCGCCCGAAGCACGACCTCCTGGTCCTTGCACCGGCGCCTGGCCGTGGGCCTGGTGCTGTGCATCGGCGGCACCTTCGCGGCCATCTTCCCGATGCTGGACCGCCTGATCGACCACGCCATCTACCACCAGATGGACTTCACGCTCTCGCAGCGCGCGACGGCCGTGGGGCGCATGCTGCAAGACTCCGCCCATCAGCACCCCGAAGCCCTGATGCCCGAATACGAGCCGGGCGGGCACATGGAATTCTTCACCGTCTTCGACCAAGCCAGCGGTGCCGCCCTGCTCCGCTCGCCCAGCAGCGCCGGCGCCGTGCTGCCGGCGGAGCCGGCGGCAGAGGGCACGCCCCGCTATTACGACGTGACGCTGCCGGACGGCCATGCAGGCCGCGCCATCGCCCTGCGCCTGCCGATGCCCGGCAGCCCGGACCGCCTGCTGGTCGTGGCGACGGAGCGCGAGGAATGGGACCGGACCGAGCGGCGCGTGCATCTGGCGCTGCTCGCCGGCATCGCGCTGGCGACCCTGCTGGCCACGGGCTCGGCGCTGCTGGTGGTGCAGCGCGTCATCGTGGTGCTGCGCCGCACGGGCGCTGCGGCGGCCCGCCTGAATGCGGACCAGCCCATGCAGCCCCTGGGCGGCGACCTGCCACGTGAACTCAAGCCCTTCGCCGACGCCTTCAACCTGGGCCTGCGCCACCTCTACGCCGCCGTCGAGCGCGAGCGCCAGTTCTCGCGCGACGTGGCGCACGAGCTGCGCACCCCGCTGGCGGAGATCCGCCTCAGCGCGGAAAGCGCGCTGGGCTCGAACGATGCCGCCCAGGCCCGGCGCAGCCTGGCCGCCTCGGTGAGCGCCACGCAGCGCATGCAGCGCAGCGTGGACACCCTGCTGCTGCTGGCCCGGCTCGACTCCGGCCAGCACACGCCGGCGCCCGACCCCATCGACCTGTCGTCCCTGGTGCGCGAACTGCTCGCCGCGCTGGCTTCCCTGCAGGCGCGCCGCACGCTGGCCGTGCAGCCCGACCTGCCACCGTCCGCCTGGGTGCAGGGGGATCTGGGCATCATCGAGCGGATCATCTCCAACCTGCTGCGCAACGCCCTCGAATACGCACCCGAGGGCGACGCCATCGGCTGCCGGCTGGAGCGCAGCGATGCGGGCTGGCTGCTGTCCATCGCCAATGCCGCGCCCGAGCTGCAGGAAAGCGATCTGGAACACCTGGGCCACCGCTTCTGGCGCAAGCAGTCGGAAGGCGGCACCGCCCACCATGCCGGGCTGGGCCTGGCCCTGGCCTTCTCCCTGGCGCGGGCCATCGACCTGCCGCTGCGCTTCAGCCTGCAGAATGGCCGGCTGACCGCGCGGCTCGGGCCCTGGACGCCGCTGGTGTGAGCCTCCCTCAGCGGGCGCTGCACCCGGGGAGCATGCGCACCAGGGTGTTGTCGCGCATGACGTAGTGGTGCAGCAGCGCCGCCGCCGCATGCAGCCCGATCAGCGCATAGCCTGCCGTGGCCAGCGACTCGTGCAGCTCCTTCAAGGAATGGGCCAGCGCCGCGTCCACGCCCGTCAGCAGGGGCAGCGCGAAGCCGAAGAGGTCCACCGGCTTGCCCGCGGCGCTCAGCGTCAGCCAGCCCAGCAGCGGCGCGGCGATCATCAGCGCGTACAGCGCGACATGCATGAGCCGCGCGCCCAGGGCCGGCCATCGGGACAGGGGCGGGGCGATGGGCGGCTCGGCGCCGGCCATCCAGCGCACGCACAGCCGCACGGCCACCAGGGCCAGCACGGACAGGCCCAGCGCGAAATGCAGGGACTTCATGCCGGCCCGCAATGCGCTGCCCCGGGGCGCGAAGCCGCGCAGCTCCATGCTGGCATAGACGGCGGCGATGAGCACCAGCATCAGCCAGTGCAGGGCGATGACGGGCAGGCCATAGCGGCTGCCGGAATTCTTGAGGCTCGTATCCATTTCAGTTTGCTCCGAAGCCCCGGTGCATTCGATCGGGGCGCGAGAAACGATACCGGCGATGCCGCGTTTCCAGGCGCGCATTGAGGCGCCGCCGCATCACTATCGGCTTTATTTTTCGTCCAAAGCTTGCCCAAAGCTTGGGCTGCCAGCATGCAGCGGTCCGTCACCACCAACGCCCCTCGAACATGCCAGGTATGCCCCCCAGCGCCGCGCCGCGCGAAGCCGCGCCGCCGCCCCCCAGCCCACGCTTCGCACGCAGCCTGGTGGCTGCCAGCGCAGCGCTGGCAGCCGCTGCGGCCGCGGCCTGGTGGATGCTGTCCCGCCCGGCCCAGGAACCCGCAGCGCACGCGCCCGCGCCCGCATCCGCCGCCGCCCCGGCTCCCGCCGCCCCCGCTGCGGACGCCGGCCTGGTGCTCGGCCCGGCCCAGCTGCGCGCGCTCGACGTGGCCACGGCGGCGGCTGGCGCCGCCACGCTGCTGCCCGTGCCCGGCCTGCCCGCGCAGGCCGCAGCGCCGCTGGCGGCCAGCGCGCAGGTCACCGCGCCCTATGCGGGCGTGGTCACGCGCATCCTGATCGACGAAGGGGCCGAGGTACGCAAAGGCCAGCCGCTGGCGCGCATCCAGAGCCGCGATGCGCTGGCCGCGCAGGGCGAGCTGGCCCGCGCGCGCAGCGAGGCCACGGCGGCGGCGCTGCAGGCCCGGCGCGATGCGGCCTTGCTGGCCGAAGGCATCATTCCCGCCGCGCGCAACGAACAGTCGCAGGCGCGCACCCAGGCCGCGCAGGCCGGCCTGCAGCAGGCTGCCGGCGCGCTGGCGCAGCTGCGCATGGTGGCCGGGGGGCAGGCCGGGGAATACGAACTGCTGGCGCCCCTGTCGGGCCAGGTGCTGCGCCGGCAGCTGATGCCGGGGCAGTCGGTGGCTGCGCTCGAAGCGGCCTTCGTGGTCGCCGAGGCGGGCCGCATGGACGTGAATTTCACCGCGCCGCTGCGCCTGCGCAGCGCCCTGCAGCCCGGCCTGCTGGTGAGCCTGCCCGATGGCGGCCAGGCCCGGGTGGCGGCGGTGGGCGCCGATGCCGATCCGGCCAGCCAGAGCCTGCGCGTGCGGGCCAGCGTCCAGGGGCGGGCGGCGCTCGCCGCCGGCCAGCAGTTCAGCGTGAGCCTGCAGCTGCCTGCGCCGGCAGGCGCGCTGGCCGTGCCGCCGTCGGCCCTGCTGACCTCCGGCCAGGGCCATGTGCTCTATGTGGCCAGCGATGCAGCGGGCGCGGAAAAGGGGGCGCTGCGCCTGCGCGCCGTCCATGTGCAGCTGCTGGGCGGGGACGAATCCGCCAGCGTGGTGCAGCCAGCCGCCCAGGACGGCGCCACCGCGCTGCAGGCGGGCGACCAGGTCGTCACGCGCGGCACGGCGCTGCTCAGGTCCCTGCTGCCTTCGACCTGAGGCGCCGCCCCATGCTCTCTCGCCTCATCGAGTTTTCCCTGCGCCAGCGCCTGCTGGTGCTGCTGGCCGTCATCGCCCTGGCCGGCGCGGGCCTGGCCTCCTTCCTGCAGCTGCCGATCGACGCCTATCCGGACATCTCGCCCACCCAGGTCAAGCTGATCCTGAAGGCGCCGGGCATGACGCCCGAGGAGGTCGAATCGCGCGTCATCGCCCCGCTGGAGATGGAGCTGCTGGGCGTGCCGCGCGGCGTGATGCTGCGCTCCACGGCCAAGTACGCCATCGCCGACATCACGCTGGACTTCGCCGAGGGCAGCGACATCTACTGGGCACGGCAGCAGGTGGCCGAACGCTACGCCGCCGTCGCCGCCAGCCTGCCCGAAGGCGTGGGCGGCGGCCTGGCGCCCATTTCCACGCCGCTGTCGGACGTGTTCATGTTCACCATCGAAGGCGGCTCGCTGTCGCTGGGCGAGCGGCGCAGCCTGCTGGACTGGACGCTGCGCCCCGCCCTGCGCACGCTGCCCGGCGTAGCCGACATCAACGTGCTGGGCGGCCAGGCCGCCAGCTTCGCCGTGGTGCCGGACCGCGCGCGCCTGTCCGCTGCCGGCATCGGCTTCGCCGACGTGGTGGCCGCCGTCGGCCGCAACAACCGCAACGACGGCGCGGGCCGCCTGGACGCGGGAGAGAACGCGCTGATCGTGCGCTCGGAAGGCGCGCTCCGCAGCGCGGAGGACATCGAGAACGTGGTGCTGCGCGCCGCCAGCGCCGATGCGCCCGCCGTGCGCGTCGGCGATGTGGCCGCCGTGCGCATGGAAGGGCTGACCCGCTACGGCGCCGTCAGCCGCGACGGCCAGGGCGAGGCGGTGGAGGGCATCGTCGTGGCGCTGCGCGGCGCCGATGCCTCCACGCTGGTGAAGGCGGTCCGCGCCCGCCTGGACGAACTCGCGCCCAGCCTGCCGCCGGGCGTGAAAGTGGTGCCGTTCTACGACCGCAGCACGCTCATCCAGCGCGCCGTGGGCACGGTGCAGAGCGCGCTGATCGAGGCGACGGTGCTGGTCGTCGTGCTGCTGCTGCTCTTCCTGGGCGAGCTGCGCGCGGCCCTGGTGGTGGCGCTGATGGTGCCGCTGGCCGCGCTCGGCACCTTCCTGCTGATGCGCGTCGCTGGCATGAGCGCCAACCTGATGAGCCTGGGCGGGCTGGCCATCGCCATCGGCATGCTCGTCGATGCGGCGGTGGTGGTGGTGGAGAACGCCGTCAGCCGCCTGGAACCGCATGCCGGCGGGGCGCGGCTGCCGCGGCTGCACCGCGTGTTCGCCGCCGCGCGCGAAGTGGCGCTGCCCGTGGCCTCGGGCGTGCTCATCATCTGCCTGACCTTCGTGCCGCTGCTGACCCTGCAGGGGCTGGAGGGCCGGCTGTTCGCCCCCGTGGCGCTGACCATCGTGTTCGCCCTGGGCGTCTCGCTGCTGCTGTCGCTCACGCTGGTGCCCGTGCTGTCGTCGCTGCTGCTCAAGGAGCACGCCCACCGCGAGCCCTGGGTGATGCGCGGCGCGCTGCGCCTGTACCGCCCGGTGCTGGACGCCGCCCTGGCCCACCCGCTGCGCGCGGCGGCCGTGGCGCTGGCGGCCCTGGGGCTGGGCGCGGCGGCCTACCTGGGCACCGGCAAGGCCTTCATGCCGACCATGGACGAGGGCGACATCCTGCTGCAGCTGCAAAAGCCTCCTTCCATCGGGCTGAACCGCTCGCGCGACATCGACCTGGCCGTGCAGAAAGCCATCCTGGCCCAGGTGCCCGAGGTGGAGCACAGCATCGCCCGCGTCGGATCGGACGAACTCGGGCTGGACCCCATGGGCCTGAACGAAACCGACATGTTCATGCAGCTCGCCGACCGCAGGACATGGCGCATGGACAAGCAGGCGCTGGGCGACGAGATCCGCAAGGTGATGGAAGCCTTTCCCGGCCTGGACTTCGGATTCACCCAGCCCATCGAGATGCGCGTGTCCGAAATGCTCACCGGCAGCCGCGGCGACGTGGCCATCAAGCTCTTCGGCCCCGACCTGGGCACCCTGGGCGAGCTGGCCGTGCGCATCGCCGCCAGCGTCGAAAAGATCCCCGGCGCGCGCGACGTGCTGACGCAGGCCAGCGACCATGTCGAATACCTGCAGGTGAAGGTGGACGCCCGGGCCGCCGGCCGCGCCGGCCTGGCGGTGACCGCCGTGCAGGACGAGCTGCGCGCGCAGCTCGAAGGCGTGCCGGCCGGCATGGTCATCGAGGCCCAGCGGCGCACCCCCATCGTGGTGCGCGGCGATGCGCTGCTGCGCGGATCGCCCGAGCGCTTCAAGGACCTGCGGCTGGCCCGCAGCGGCGGCGCGGGCGGCGCTGGGGCGGGCGACATCCCCCTCGCCTCGCTGGCGGCCATCGCCACCACCCAGGGCCCGGTGCTGGTGCGGCGCGAAGGCGGTTCGCGCTTCGCGCTGATCCAGTCCATGGTCAGCGGGCGCGATCTGGTGGGCTTCGTGGACGAGGCCCGCGCCACCGTCGCGCGCGACGTGCCCCTGCCCAGCGGCTACCGGCTGGAATGGGGCGGCCAGTTCGAGAACCAGCAGCGCGCCGCCGCCCGCCTCGGGCTGGTGGTGCCGGTATCGCTGGCGCTGATCTTCTTCGTGCTGTTCATGACCTTCGGCTCGGTGCGCCAGGCCGTGCTCATCCTGGGCAACGTCCCCTTCGCCCTGGTCGGCGGCATGGCGGCGCTCTGGGTATCGGGGCAATACCTGTCGGTGCCCGCATCGGTGGGCTTCATCGCCCTGCTGGGCATCGCCGTGCTCAACGGGCTGGTGATGGTCACGCACTTCAACCAGCTGCACGCCCTGGGCATGCCCATGGACCAGGTGGTGCGCGAAGGCTCGCTGCGCCGCCTGCGCCCGGTGCTGATGACCGCCTCCATCACCGCCTTCGGGCTGGTGCCCCTGCTGCTGTCCACCGGACCGGGCTCGGAGATCCAGCGCCCGCTCGCCATCGTCGTGATCGGCGGGCTGATCAGCTCCACCGCGCTGACCCTGGTGCTGCTGCCGGTGCTGTACCGGCGCTTCGGACAGGCGGCCGCGGGAGCCCACGCATGAACACGGACACGGACACGCACATGGCAACGGACACGCACATGGATAGGGATAGGGAAACGGACACGGAACCGCAGGTGGGCACGCACGCCGGCGCGCCGCCGGCCGCCGAATGGGTGCGCCTGAACCTCGTCTTCCACCCCGCGCTGGAAGACGCGGTGACCGGCGCCCTGATGGCCGATCCCACCCTGCCCGGCTTCACGCTGCTGCACGCCGAAGGCCACAGCAGCGACTTCGCGCATGCCTCCATCCGCGAACAGGTGCGAGGCCGCATTGACCGGCGCGTGCTGTGGGTCGTCATCGAACGCGAACGCACGGCCGGCCTGCTGGCCGCGCTGCGCCAGCGCATCGCCTCCCGCGACGTGCGCTGGTGGATGGAGCCCATCGTGGCGATGGGGCGGCTGGCATGAAGCGCCCCGGGTCCCAGCGTGCGGCGGCGGCAGCAGCGGCAGCAACAGCAGTGGCCGCAGCGCTGGCCTGCACGCCCTGGCTCGCGCGGGCCCAGCAGGCCGCGCCCGGCTGGCTCCCCTCCCCGGCCCAGGTCCAGGCCGCCCTGCAGTCCCAGCCCGCCGTGCGCGCCGCTGCAGAGCGCGTCCAGGCTGCGGCGGCCACCCAGCGCGCCCTGGAGGCCGGCAGCCATGAATTCCAGGCCAGCTCGACCCTGCAACGCCGCCAGGTCGCCGGCGAACAGCGCCGCTACGGCGAATGGGAGCTGGGCATCAGCCGCACCATCCGCCTGCCGGACAAGGCGCGGCTGGACCGGGAGATCGGCAGCAGCACCCGCAGCGTGGCCGACCTGCGCCTGGAGGATGCCGAGCACCAGGCAGCCCGCCGCCTGCTCGATGCCTGGATGGACTGGATGCGCAGCACCGCCGTGGCCGCGGACGCCGCAGCGCAAGACCAGCTGCTGGCCCGCGAACGCGAGGCACTGGCCCGCCGCGTGGCCCTGGGCGATGCCGCAAGCCGCGAACTGGACGTGCTGGACGCCGAGCGCGCCACCCAGGCCGCCCAGACCCTGATGGCCCGCGACGCGGCCCTGGCCGCCCAACAGGCCCTGGCCATGGGCTTTCCGGGCATCGCCGTACCCCTGGCCGCACCCGCCCTGCCCGAGCCGCCGGAACTGCCCGGCACCCCGCAGGACTGGCGGGCGCGCATCGTGCAGGAAAGCGCCGAGATCGCCATCGCCGACGGCGAAACGGTGCGCCTGTCCAAGGTCGCCGAACGCGCACGCGCCGACCGCAGGCCCGACCCCACCCTGGGCGTGCGCCTGCTCTCCGACCGAGGAGGCGCCGAACGCGTCGTGGGCGTGGTGTTCTCGATTCCCCTGGGCACCGACTACCGCCGCGCCCAGGCCGACACCGAAAGCGCCAACGCAGCCGCCTCCGAAGCCGAGGCCGCCGACGTACGGCGCGGCATCGAGCAAGGCGCCTGGCTGTCCGTCCAGGCCGCGCAGAGCAAATACGCGCAATGGCAATCGCACCAGCAGGCCCTGTCCGCGCAGACCTCCGCCCAGACCCGCACGCGCCGGGCCTGGGAACTGGGCGAGGCACCGCTCGGCGAATACCTGCAGTCCCTGCGCAGCCTGCGGCAGGCCCACCTCGCCGAAACCCAGGCCCGCGTGGACGCGCTGCAGGCCGCACTGCGGGTGCGCATCGATGCGCATGCGATGTGGCATTCGGGGAAGGGGGGCGAGGGGGGGCTGGCGGGAGTTGTGGAGACACAGTGAGCGGCCGTTGACGCTACGGCCGGCGCCGGAAGGCGCGGTGCGGCCTCACCAGCATTCGGCGCTGAGCCGGATGAGCTGCTGCCATGGGCAGGATCGCGTTCAAGACCCTGCCTGAAGAAAACGCCGGGTTGGCAGCTATGCGACGCACAAAGAAAAAAGCCCTTGATGGATCATCATCAAGGGCTTTGTTCATTTGGCGGAGAGGATGGGATACTCCCTTTGCACTGCATAAGCCATTGACACCAAAGGAAAATTTACTGATCAGCGTTCAAGGTGCCCCACTTTTTCTGCGACCCTAGATTGTGACACCTGTCATTGTGTTGGTCAGGCGCATAAGCGTCAACGCGGAAGCTAATTGCCATTTGATAGCAAAGGCGTCTGTATGATCATCACCGCAATGGCAGGTACCAGCCAGAAGCCGTCGGAATGCAAAAGTAGATCGGTCGCTCAAAATTCGAACCGAATTGCTTGGAGGTCAGATTGAGGGGTTAGCCATCCCCTGCTCAAACTGCGACGATCATTTCTATTTGGCGGGCAGGTGACAGAATCATGTCGCGCCCGAAAATCAATGGCCAGACCTCTGAAGGAGTCGGAGGTTTGTCATTATCTGTATCTTCGTGAGCTAACCCCTCAAGCCGAATCTTTTCCCACGCGGCAAGGTACTGAAGACCACCTTCAATCGAAAGCGCCTCGCGCGACTCGTGGGCCACTTTAGAAATCACGCGAATAAGTGTATCAACGTAGAGATGCAGATTCTCGACCAGTGTTGCGAGGTACGGAAGTGACGTAGCACTGTGCATCAGAGAATTTCTAGTGAAGTAGATTCGATACAAGTGCCACTTCACCTTTCGTCGGTGCGCGCGCAGGGTCTTTTGCGTGGCAATTCGCGATTTGAAGGCCTCAGCCAGCCGCCAGAGCTTGTTTCGGAGGAGAGGGTCTGACTTCAGCAGCGTAAGTAGTGAATCTCTTTCTGTCTTAAATTCGTTGCACAGCAGTAAAGTGACGAAGCGAGCGAACTCCGAGCCATCACACTGCATTTCAGTTAAGACCTTTTTGCTGTCTGGTGCCAGCTTGAGGATATCTCGGTAGGCAGAACTGAAGAGCTTCTCTGGGTAAGTCAGGGTCAGAATTGGAAGGATGGACTCTGCGAAGTATTCAATCCGGACACCGTCGCGCTTCGGGATTGGAAGTAACCCTTCCAGAGCGGCCCACAAATCGATGAGTTGATTTTCAGCCGAGTTAGAAAGCAGTGCAGCTTTGTGAAATCTAAGCGCTCGCGCCAAGCGCACCGCACTATCAGGGAGAAGGTGCCCGCTGTGAATCGCGTCGGAAAGTTCTAAGTAGTCTGACTCGGAGTACTTGAGATTGCCCACCCAACAATGCATTGGGTCTGGCGCCTCATGCGACATGTAAGTTAGCTTGGTCTCAAGATCCTTAGTCAGCGAAAGGCGTGATAGCGTTGCCGTGCTCTTGTGCTCGAAGAATCGAATAACGGATGAAAGTGCATCAAAACGGCCGGCCACCTCTTCATGTGCTTCAGCTGCATTCCTCGCGTCTACTTTCTCTGCAATCAACCAGACTTGCTGATCTGTCTTCGAGCCAACGAAAAGGCGTTGTTGTTTGTTGAGGCCATCCCATTTCGGATTATTCTCTTGGCACCTTAATTCAAAGCGACCCAGCAAATCGGTGTATTGGGAAACAGTCTTCTCGGCCAAAAAAGCGCAGTCAAACTGTCGAGGTTTCGCTGCAAATGCCTTGAAGAACTTCGTCAGTGTGGCCACTGGGTCAACGCTCTTTTCGTACTTGAGCGGTGTTATCAGTAGCTTCTGAACAATATGATATGTATGCCTACGAGGAAAACCTTCCACCTCGGCTTGGATGACAAAGCTTGATGCCAGCTCCTGCAAATCTACTTTACGCTTTTGATCTTTGGTGACGATCGAGGCAATTGCGGTCTGTATTGAATCGAAGTGGTCTCTGAGAACAAGACGTAGACCAGCGACTGCACGCGAGATCTGATCTGACTCGCCCGCTCTCAGCGAGATGTTGTCTAGTTGAGCCTTGCAAAGAGATCTCTGATCTGGAGTAAGCGCCGCATCGTGTGCAACGCTCCATTCAAGCTCTTCAATGAACGGTTTGAGTGCATCCTTTCTTACTCCGGCAGCGAAGTTTTTGTGCGCGACCAATTGAAGCTCAAGCGTTCGTGTGTAGGTGTTCAGTGCCGCAGCTTTGAAGCTATCGTCTGTTAGGTCGTAGAGCTTCTCGTCCAGCGACAGAGCAAAAAAAACAAACGCTTCCAGGGTGGGTGTATCTATTTCAAAGTGGAGCCGCAGTTTTCTCATATTTCTCCCTCTTGTAGGAGCCGCGTAGGCGGCCTAAGCTATGGCGCAGGGCTTTGTGTTTAGCGATGGCTAGCCTTACTCAAACGCAAAGCACTGAATATATGTAATGAGCCTTGGATTATCGGCTTTCGCAACATGGACGAAGGGTATGAGTGCAATGACTCCAGGTAGAAGCAAAAAAACACCGACTATTTCAGCCACTCGCTTTTCCAATCATGTACATCTTCGCCTGATTCTGGCCGCAGCTGTACGCCGGTCCACTTGGTCGACGGCCGCTCACCAAGGAGCCGAAATTGCTTCAAAAGTGGGTCGCTCATCGAACGTCAGGCAATGTGTTCGAATGGATCGATCCAGCCCATGCGTGGCATACGCGCCATTTTCGACACTGGGACCATTGGTCGCATTGGTGTCATTGGCTTCATTTTTGGCATCTTGGGCATTGGCTCCATTTTCATTGAGTTGCGAAGAATATATTGTCCTTCGATCAGCTCGCCGATGTAACGACCATCACTCCCCCATACAGAGCCATCCTGCTCAACCCAGCCCATGTAAGAACTGTCACATCCGAAAAGATACCCACTATTACTGACAAATCCAATAGGCTTGCCGCTCCATTTAAAGATGTGGTTCATTTTCTCAATCCCGCATTGAAATTCATAAAACTACTGCTTTATTAAATTCGGCGCTAGAATTTTTGGCTTAGATGCAATCGTGCGACCAGTGCTAATAACTGCTTTTGGCCGATAGCGGAAGTATGCCGCTGACTTGCCAAACAAGTCCAACTAGCCTGGAGTAGTCAAAAAGCTGCCTCGGCACTCATGCTGGTGTCAGTCTCCGGTCAACGCTTTTCACCACCCTTTTCGCTTGGTCTCGTCACCCTTGAACTTCGCCTCGTTGATCTGCAATGTCAATGCCGTTAACGCTGACTGTAGAACCATGATGCGGTCGTAAAGCTCCCCGCGCTTCTTCGCATACTGCGGGTCGGACAAGGGAATGCTGTTGTAGATCACATTGAGCTCGCCCCACTGCAGGTTCAGCATAGCGATCTGGACCATGAGCGCCCCCACTAGCGGCGCCTGCATGGGCAGTCCACCAATCCCCAGGGCCAGCAATCGGTGCGCATGCACTTTGCTGCTCTGGGTGGATGTTCTTGTGGGGCGCCGGCATGCCTTCGGCCTCTTGAAGACAAAGGGCTCCTGGCGGTCTTTCGTGCGCTGCTGTGTTCTTGTGGTCATGGTGTTTTCCTCCTGGTTGTTCTTGTTCGTGGAGGACGGCAAGTTCGCTCGTTCGCTTCTGCCTCCGTGGTTGCTTATGTGGTGGATCCTGGTCGCTTTGATCCCCTTGCGCTTCGGCCCATATCGTCGCGGCTTGGCCTGCCCCAGCGGCTGCGCATAGAGCTTCTGGAAGTGTTCCGCACGGGCCTGCCTCAAACGCTCTAGCTTCGTTTCGTTCCTAGTGAACTGCTGCTCCGTCAGTTCCCTGGCCTGCGGCTTGTTCTGGTGGTCGGCACGTAGCTGCGCATAGTCGGCATGGGCTGCGAACATGGGCCCCTTGAGACGAATGGCCTTCTGCTCGCCGGTGGGCATGAACGACACATAGTCCTGCCCGGCGCGGGTGACGGTGCCCCGTTCCGCCGGGTGCTCGATGAGCGCCTGGCGGCGGTTCAATTGCCCTTGGGCAATGGCAGTGCCGAACAGGCCCTGCAATTCGTTCCTGATTGCACTGTGGCTGCTGGCCCGTTGGCAGATTTCGGCTGTCGCTTCTTTCTTTCAGCGGCAGCACCTGAGTTTCAAAGCGCGAGCGGACGAGCTTGAACGGGGAAGGCCACGGCCTGTCAATAACCCAGGACTGGCTCGTGTTCCGAACACAAAAGCATCGTTGAATTCGTGCTTGACGCCGCCGGGCGGAGACGCGGGTTCGACTGCTTACCGCTGATCAGTCGAGCGAGAAAAAGAAAAAAGCCCTTGATGGATCAGCATCAAGGGCTTTGTTCATTTTGGCGGAGAGGGTGGGATTCGAACCCACGGTAGTGTTGCCACTACGCCTGATTTCGAGTCAGGTACATTCGACCACTCTGCCACCTCTCCTGTGTGTCGAAGCCTGTGAGTATAGCAAGGTTTTCAGGGCGTGAGCACGGCGACGCCGCCCATGTAGGGGCGCAGCACTTCGGGGATGACCACACTGCCGTCGGCCTGCTGGCAGTTTTCCAGCACGGCGACCAGGGTGCGACCAACGGCCAGGCCGGAGCCGTTCAGGGTGTGCAGCAGTTCGTTCTTGCCCTGGGCGTTCTTGAAGCGGGCCTGCAGGCGGCGCGACTGGAAGGCTTCGCAGTTGCTGACGGAACTGATCTCGCGGTAGGTGTTCTGCGCGGGCAGCCAGACTTCCAGGTCATAGGTCTTGGCGGCGCCGAAGCCCATGTCGCCCGCGCACAGCAGCATGACGCGGTACGGCAGGCCGAGCTTCTGCAGGATGGTTTCGGCGTGCTGGGTCATTTCCTCCAGCGCGTCGTAGCTCTTGTCGGGGTGGACGATCTGCACCATCTCGACCTTGTCGAACTGGTGCTGGCGGATCATGCCGCGCGTGTCGCGGCCGTAGCTGCCGGCTTCGGAGCGGAAGCACGGGGTGTGCGCGGTGAGCTTGATGGGCAGTTCCGCCTCGGCCACGACCACGTCGCGCACGAAGTTGGTCAGCGGCACTTCGCTGGTGGGGATGAGGTAGAGCGCCGCGTTGTCCGGCACGGGCTCGCCGTCCTGGCCGCCCTTCTTGGCGGCGAACAGGTCGCCCTCGAACTTGGGCAGCTGGCCCGTGCCCTTGAGCGAGTCGGCGTTCACGGCATAGGGCACGTAGCACTCGGTGTAGCCGTGCTCCTGGGTCTGCACGTCCAGCATGAACTGGGCCAGCGCGCGGTGCAGGCGGGCGATGCCGCCCTTCATGACGGTGAAGCGCGAGCCCGAGAGCTTCACGCCCATGTCGAAGTCCAGGCCCAGGGGCGTGCCGACGTCCACATGGTCCTTGGCCTCGAAGGCGAAGCTGGGCGGCGTGCCCCAGCGGCGCACTTCGACGTTGCCGGTCTCGTCGCTGCCTTCGGGCACCGAGGCGTGCGGCAGGTTGGGCACGGCCACCAGCATGGCCTGCAGCTCGGCCTGGATCTGCTCCAGCCGCGCGGCGGATTGCTCCAGCTCGATCTTGGAGGCGGCGACCTGGGACTTGGCGGCCTCGGCGCCGTCCTTGTCGCCCCGGCTCATCAGCATGCCGATCTGCTTGGAGAGCTGGTTGCGCTGGGCCTGCAGCTCTTCGGTGCGGGTCTGCAGCGTCTTGCGCTCGGACTCCAGCGCCTGGAAGGCCTCCACGTTCAGGAATGCCTGCGGCTTTTTGCGGGTTTCCAGCCGGGCGATGGCGGAGTCGAGGTCTTTGCGGAGAAGGAGGATGTCGAGCATAGGCGGCGATTTTAGTGGGGCGGGCGTTACACGACGCCGGCCGGATCGCAGTTGGCGCCGCACAGGATCAGCGCCACGGTTTCATCCGCTCGCGGCTGGTAGGCGCCGCTTTGCAGCGCAGCCAGCCCCAGCGCGGCGGCCGGCTCCACGGCCAGCTTGAGTTCGCGCCACAGCCACTGCTGGGCCGCGCGGATGGCGTCGTCGGGCAGCAGCAGGCTGGCATGCACATGCTGCTGCGCCACCTGCCAGGCGATGTCGCCGATGCGGCGCGCGCCCAGCGAATCGGCCGCGATGCCGCCCACGTCCACATCGACCGGCCGGCCCGCGGCACGTGCGCTGTGCAGCGTGGGGGCACGCTCGGGCTCCAGCGCGACGACCTGGGCACGGCTGTCCACCCAGGCGGCCACGCCGCCGATCAGGCCGCCGCCGCCCACGCTGACCAGCAGCGTGTCGGGCAGGCGGCCGGCCTGGGCCTCGATCTCCTGGGCCAGGGTGCCGGCACCGGCCACCACCTCGGGCTGGTCGTAGGCATGCGTGAGCAAGGCGCCGGTGGCCTGCTGGCGCTCCAGGCAGGCCTGCAGGGCTTCGGAATAGGCGGCGCCGCGCACCATCACTTCGGCGCCCAGCTGGCGCAGGCGGGCGCGCTTGGCCTCGGGCGAGACCTCGGGCACGAAGACTTCGCAGCGCACGCCGAGCGCTCGGGCGGCCGCAGCGGTGGCGATGCCGGCGTTGCCGCCGGAGGCGATGATGGCGCCGCTCTCGGGCAGCTCGCTGGCCAGCAGCCGGTTCATCATGCCGCGCGCCTTGAAACTGCCGCCCGTCTGCAGATGCTCCAGCTTCAGCCAGACCTGGGCGCAGGGCAGGCCCAGCGCGGCGCCGTCCAGCTGCCACAGGGGCGTGGCGCGCAGGAAGCCGGGGCGGGAGGCGAGCCGCTGGCTGGCGGCGGCGATGGCGGAGCGGTCGATCAGGGTGTCGGTCATCTACGGGAAGGTCCAAGGCTGCAGGGAATCTGACAGTCTATGGCCCCCGCGGCGTCCGAGCCTGGGATACACAGCCGGATACACAGCCAGCCTGGACACGGCGATGCCGGCGCCGATAACAATCGCAGGGCGGCGCCCGCGTTGCGGGCGCCATTCGCCGACGGAGGTTCAGTCCATGTTCTATGTCTTCGGCCCGCTGGGCCAGGTGTACCGGGGCGGTCCGGAAAAGCTCGCGCAGGTGGCGCCGGTGCGGCGCGTGCAGCGGCCCCAGGCCCTGCGCACGCGCGAGCAGGACGCGCCCGGGCCCGACGCGGCCGTTCCCGCGCCCTCCGCAGCAGCGCCTTCGCCCGCCCCGGCTCTGCCGCCCGTGGGCATGCTGGCGCAGGCGGTGGCCGCCTATGTGCAGACGGAACAGGGGCCGCAGGAGCCCCGCCAGCCGCTGTCGCGCGTCAAGGACGTGATGAGCCAGGGGGCGGTGACGGTGCTGCCCGAGGTGCGCGTGAACGATGCCTGGCAGACGCTGGCCGAGCATCATGTGGCCCAGGCGCCGGTGGTGGACGAGCGCGGGCAGGTGGTGGGCCTCTTGCTGCGCGCCGACATGGCGCCGCTGGACCTGCTGCCCGAGCCCGGCGCGGTCAAGGACGCCATCGCCCTCGCGCGCCGGCCGGTGCAGGAGGTGATGATCAGTCCCGTGCCGACGGTGTCGGAAGAGACCGAGCTGCGCCGCGTGGCGGGCGTGCTGCTGGACACCGGCCTGCCGGGCCTGCCGGTGACCGACGATCGCGGGCAGCTGGTCGGCTTCTTGTCGCGCACCGACATCCTGCGGGCGGTGGCGGCCGACCCGCCGCTGGATCTCTGGAGCTGAAGGCCTCAGGAGGCCAGGGGCAGCGAGTTCTCGGCGATGTCCACCGGCGGCAGCGGACTGGCAAGCACCTTGTCGATGGTCTTGCCGTCCATGTCCACCACCTCGAACTGCCAGCCTTCCCACTGCACGGTGTCGGTCACCTTGGGCAGCTTGCCGGTCAGCAGCATGACCATGCCGCTCAGCGTGTGGTAGCGGCCCCGGTCCTCCTCGGGCACGGAGTCGAGGTTCAGGCGGTCCTTCAGCTCGGGCACCGGGATGTGGCCGTCCAGCAGCCAGCTGCCGTCCTCGCGCTGCACGGCCCAGGAGGTCTCGGGGTCGCGGGCGTGGAATTCGCCGGTGATGGCCTCGATCAGGTCCTGCAGCGTGACGATGCCCTGCACCTCGCCGTATTCGTCGATGACGAAGGCCATGTGCAGGTCGGACTGGCGGAAGTTGTCCAGCAGCTCCATGCCGGTGATGGTTTCGGGCACGTAGAGCGCGGTCTGCAGCGGCTGGCGGGCCAGGTCGCGGCCGTGGGTTTCGGCATCGCCCCCCACCAGCACGCCGTGGCCTTCGCGCAGGGTGCGCGACAGCCACTGGCGCGCGTTCAGCACGCCCAGGATGTTTTCCATGCCGCCGCGCACCACGGGGAAGCGGGCATGGTCGGATTCCTCGATGCGGCGCAGGTTCTCCTCGAACGGCTCTTCCACGTCCAGGAAGGCCACGTCGGCGCGCGGCACCATCAGCGAGCCGATCTGGCGGTCGTCCAGGCGGAACACGTTGCGCACCATCTGGTGCTCGTGCGATTCGATCACGCCGGCGCTGGTGCCTTCGGCCAGCACGGCGTGGATCTCGGCCTCGGTCACCGAGCTGGCGCCGTTGTCCTTCACGCCCAGCAGGCTCAGCAGGCCCTGGGTGGAGGCCGACAGCAGCCGCACGAAGGGCTTGGTGGCCAGGGCCAGCCAGTTGATGGGGCGGGCCACGCGGCGGGCCAGCGTCTCGGGGTAGCTCTGGCCCAGGCGTTTGGGCACCAGTTCGCCCACGACGATGGAGAAGTACGTGATGATCACCACCACCACGCCGGTCGCCGTATAGCCGGCGGCCTTGTCGTGCATGCCCATGGCGCGCAGCCATTCGCCCAGCGGCTCGGCCAGGGCGGCTTCGCCGACGATGCCGTTGAGCACGCCGATGGAGGTGATGCCGATCTGGATGGTGGAGAGGAAGCGGGTGGGGTCTTCGCCCAGCTTCATGGCGGCGACCGCGCCGCTGTCGCCCTCATCCACCAGCTTCTGCAGCCGCGCCTTGCGCGCCGAGACCAGTGCCAGCTCCGACATGGCGAAAAGGCCATTGAGGAGGATGAGGGCGAAAAGTATTGCTATTTCCATAAAGGGGAAGCGAAGTGCTTCCTCGGAGTCGAACAAGCCTCAATTGTAAGAAATCCGATGCGGACCAGGGCTTAGGCTCCTGGCATGGCACCGGCCAGCCTGCAAGGCACGTCTGGCCGGTGCAAATGGAAAATGGCCGCAGCCCACGCAGGGCAACGGCCATTCGCTATCGAAAGATTAGCAGTCAGTAGTCCGCAGGCCCGGTTTCCGGGTTGCGCACGCTGATCTCCAGGCCGGTCGCCGCATCGATCTTCAAGCCCTTGGGCAGGGGGAACTTGATCGTTTCCTCGATGCCGTCCATCTTGCGCACCGACACCGCCCCCAGCTGCTTGATGCGGTCGATCACGTCGCGCACCAGGATCTCGGGGGCGGATGCGCCGGCCGTCAGACCCACGCGGGACACGCCTTCGAACCATTCGGGCTGCAGCTCGGCCGCGCTGTCCACCATGTAGGCGGCCGTGCCCAGGCGGGCGGCCAGCTCGCGCAGGCGGTTGCTGTTGGAACTGGTGGGGCTGCCCACCACGATCACCAGATCGACCTGCCCGCTCAGCAGCTTGACGGCGTCCTGCCGGTTCTGCGTGGCATAGCAGATGTCCTGCTGCTTGGGCTCGCGCACCTGGGGGAAGCGGGCGCGCACGGCGGCCGTGATCTCGGCGGCGTCGTCCACGCTCAGCGTGGTCTGGGTGACCACGGCCAGCTTCTCGGTCTGCGCGGGCTGCACGCGCTGCACGTCTTCCACGTCTTCCACCAGATGGATGCCGTGGTCCAGCTGGCCCATCGTGCCTTCCACTTCGGGGTGGCCCTTGTGGCCGATCATGATGAATTCGTAGCCTTCACGGGCCAGCTTGGCGACCTCGACATGGACCTTGGTCACCAGCGGGCAGGTGGCGTCGAAGATCGAGAAGCCGCGCGCCTTGGCCTCTTCCTGCACCGCGCGGCTCACGCCGTGGGCGCTGAAGACCAGCGTGGCGCCGGGCGGCACGTCGTCCAGCTCCTCGATGAAGATCGCGCCCTTGGCCTTGAGGTCGTTCACCACATAGGTGTTGTGCACGATCTCGTGGCGCACGTAGATGGGGGCGCCGAACTTCTGCAGCGCGCGTTCCACGATCTCGATGGCGCGGTCCACGCCGGCGCAGAAACCGCGCGGCTCGGCGAGGATGATTTCCTGGAGGGGAGCGTCGGCCATGGCGTCAGAGCACTCCGATGAGTTCGACCTCGAAGGTCACGGGCTGGCCGGCCAGCGGGTGGTTGAAGTCGAAGCGCACGGCGCCGTCGGCCCGCGCTTCCAGCACCACGCCGGCATAGCTACCCAGGCCGTCGGGCGTGGGGAACTGCACCACGTCGCCCACGGTGTAGCGCTCGTCGGGATCGCCCAGCTCGGCCAGCAGCCTGGCGGCCACCCACTGCTGCATCTCGGGGTTGCGCTCGCCGAAGGCCTCGCCGGCGGGCAGCTCGAAGGTGGCGCGCGTGCCTTCGGGCAGGCCGATCAGGCGCTGCTCCATGGCGGGCGACAGCTCGCCCGCGCCCAGCGACAAGGTGGCGGGCTGGCCGCCGAAGGTGTTGATCACGTCGCCCGCCGGGCCGGCCAGGCGGTAGTGCAGCGTGAGGAACGAGCCCGCCTGCACGGTGGGTACGGCAGCAGCAGCGTCGGCGCGGGCGGAATCGGGGGCGGCAAGGGTCATGAAATGGGGTCTCGATAAACTGCCGCCATTGTAGGAAACGCCGGAAACCGGCCCCGCTCCATGGCGATCAAAGACCTGCCCACCGACTCGCAGCCGCGCGAAAAGCTGCTGGCGCGCGGCCCCGCCGCCCTGGCCGATGCCGAACTGCTGGCCATCCTGCTGCGCACGGGCATCCGGGGCAAGGGCGTGCTGCAGATGGCCGAGGAGCTGCTGTCCGCGCCCGAGCCGGAAGGCGGCGGCTTCGGCGGCATCGCCGGCCTTTTGCACGCCAGCGCGGACGACCTGCGCCGCATCAAGGGCCTGGGTCCGGCCAAGCGGGCCGAGCTGGTCGCGGTGCTGGAGCTGGCGCGCCGGGCGCTCGCCCAGCAGCTGCGCGAACGCGAGGTGTTCGATTCGCCGGGCGCCGTCAAGCACTACCTGCAGCTGCACCTGGCGGCGAAGGCGCACGAGGTGTTCGCGGTGCTGTTCCTCGACAGCCAGAACCGGCTGATCGCGCTGGAAGAGCTGTTCCGGGGCACGCTCACGCAGACCTCGGTCTATCCGCGCGAAGTGGTGCTGCGCGCCCTGCACCACCATGCCGCCGCCGTGGTGCTGGCCCACAACCATCCCAGCGGCAGCGTGCAGCCCAGCCGCGCCGACGAGGCGCTGACCCGCACCCTGAAGACCACGCTGGCGCTGATCGACGTGCGCGTGCTGGACCATGTGATCGTCGCGCCCGGCGCGGCCCTGTCGATGGCCGAGGAGGGCCTGGTATGAACCGCGACACCCTGCGCCCCCGTGTGCCGCAGCCGCTGCTGGCCGCCGGCCTGGCCCTGGCACTGGCCCTCTCCGCCTGCGCGCCGCTGCCGCCGGCCGTGCCCGCTGCGCCCCAGGCCGCCACGGCGGCAGCGCCGGCCTCGGCGCCTGCGCTGCGCCTGATCGGCAGCGCCGCCATCCCGCCCGGCACCGAGGTGCTGGGCACGAGCTTTGGCGGCATCTCGGGCATCGACTACGACCCGGCCAGCGGGCGCTGGCTGCTCATCAGCGACGACCGCTCGGCCCTGCAGCCGGCCCGCATCTATACCGCCACGCTGCGCTACGGCCCCGAGGGGCTGGACATGCCGGCCATCACCGGCGTGGTCACGCTACGGCATGCCAACGGCCGGCCTTACCCTTCTTCGCGCCGCCCCGAGCCCGGCGTGGACGTGCCCGACGCCGAAGCCGTGCGCTGGCTGCCCGGCAGCGGCGGCACGCGCTTTCTGTGGACCAGCGAGGGCGACTTCGGGCGCGGCTTCGGCCCGCAGCTGCGCGAAAGCGCCATCGACGGCAGCGCCGTGCGCGACCTGCCCCTGCCGGCCGGCTTCCAGCCCGACGCGGCGCACGGCCGGGGGCCGCGCTCCAATGGCACGCTCGAAGGCCTGGCCCTGGCGCCCGACGGCCGCACCCTGTGGCTGTCGATGGAAATGCCCTGGCGGCAGGACGGCGCCCTGCCCACGCCCGCCGCGCCCGGCGGCCCGGTGCGCTTCACCGCGCTGGACCTCGCCACCGGCCGCCCCCTGCGCCAGCTCGCCTACCAGCCCGATGCGGTGGCCCACGCCCGCCGCATTCCCTGGGGCCCGCAGATGAACGGCATCAGCGAGATCCTGGAAGACGGCCCCCACCACCTGCTGGTGCTGGAACGCAGCTACAGCGCGGGCGCGGGCTTCGCCGTGCGCCTCTACCGCATCGACACCCGCAGCGGCAGCGACACGCTGGCCCTGCCCGCCCTCGTGCCCGGCAGCTACACGCCTGCGCCCAAGACGCTGGTGGCCGATCTCGGGGCGCTGGGCGCCGGCGCCATCGACAACCTGGAAGGCATGGCCTGGGGACCGCCCCTGCCCGGCGGCGGGCGGGTGATCGTCTTCGTGAGCGACGACAACTTCAACCCGGCCGAAACCACGCAGTTCATCGCGGCGGAATACGTGGCGCCGCCGGCTGCGCCATGACGCTGTACACCTCGCCCCTTGACTGGGTACGGCAGGCGGGTGACTTCGCACGCATCCCCTGTATCGAGGCGTACTTCCAGGGCCATGGCTACGCGCCGCACCGGCACGATACCTATGCCATCGGCCGCACGCTCTCGGGCGTCCAGAGCTTCCGCTACCGCAGCGAACACCGCCACAGCCTGCAGGGCCAGACGCTGGTGCTGCACCCGGACGAACTGCACGACGGTCACGCAGGCACCAGCGAAGGCTTCCGCTATCGCATGGTGTATGTCGCCCCGGCGCTGCTGCAGTCCATGCTCGGCGGCCGGGCGCTGCCGTTCGTTCCCGGCGGCATCACGTCCGACCCGCGGCTGGCCGCCCCGGTCGCAGCGCTGCTGCGCGGCATGGACGCTCCGCTCGACGCTCTGGAGGAAGAAGACGCGCTTTTCGACCTGGCCCAGGCGCTGTGCGCAGTCTCCGGGCCCGCAGGGCTGCGCCGTACATGCGACTGGCAGGCCGCGGAGCGGGCCCGCCATTTCCTGCATGCCCAGTTGACGTCGCCGCGTCCTCCGGCGCTGGCGGATCTGGAACAGGCGAGCGGGCAGGACCGTTGGCGCCTGTCGCGCGACTTCCGCGCACTCTACGGGACCAGCCCGTACCGCTACATCGTGCTGCGGCGCCTCGACCTGGCGCGTCGCCTGATCGCCGGGGGCACGCGGCTCGCCGAGGCGGCCGCAGCGGCAGGCTTTCATGATCAGAGCCACATGACGCGACACTTCGTTCAGGCTTTCGGCGTGCCGCCCGCGCGCTGGTCCCGCATGCAGGGCAAAGGCTGAGAACGACCGGCCGGGTTGCACGATCGTGCAAGACGGCGGATGGAGCGCTACCTAAGCTGCGGCGCTGTTTCCATCACCTGTCTCAAGTCCATGACCCTCTCCGCCACACCCGGCACCGCCACCACCTCGCAACCGGCCCCTGCCGCCATCGACATCGCCCACAAGTTCTCCCTTATCGACGCCCTGTGGCAACCCCGGGTCGTGGCGGAGATGAACGACTACCAGTTCAAGCTCGCCAGGATCGATGGCGATTTCATCTGGCACCAGCACGACAGCACCGACGAGGCCTTCATCGTGGTGCGCGGGCATCTGCGCATCGACCTGCCGGACACTGCCGTGCATCTGCGCGCCGGTCAGATGCTCGTCGTGCCGCGGGGCACGCCGCACCGCCCCAGCGCGCAGGGCGAGGTCTGGCTGATGCTGGTCGAGCCGCGCGGCGTGGCCAATACGGGCGACGCAGGCGGCGAGCGCACCGCACCCAACGACATCTGGGTCTAGGACCTGTTGACAGCCCCCCGGGGCCAAGGCGGTCGTGCCGTTTTTCGGGTTACTCCACCTTGCGCCATAAACCACAGCGCGGATCGGATACAACAGTGCCTGCCATGACCGTCAAAGCCCGTTCCCTCCAGGACCTGCAGCCCTTGCGCAAGGCTTTGGCCGAGGCCGCCGCGCGCGAGGCCGAGCGCCTGCGCGAGCGGCAGGAGGCTGCCCGCCGCGCCCGGGCCGAACGCATGCTGTTCCAGGACGCCGTGGGCCCGGTGCAGCCGCTGCGCAGCACGCAGGAACGCCGCTGGCACACGCCCCAGCCGCCCGAGCCGCTGCCCGTGCAGCGCATCCTGGACGAGGAGCGCGTGCTGCTGGAATCCATCAGCGACGAATTCGACGTGACCACCCTGCTGGACGTGGACGACCAGCTGAGCTTCCGCCGCCCCGGCATCGGCCTGGACGTGACCCAGCGCCTGCGCGCGGGCTACTGGAGCATCCAGCGCCAGCTGGACCTGCACGGCCTGCGCACCGACGAGGCGCGGGAAGCCCTGGGCGAATTCGTGCGCCTGGCCCATCGCACCGGCCTGCGCTGCGTGCGCGTGGTGCATGGCAAGGGGCTCGGATCGCCAGGCAAGACGCCGGTGCTCAAGAGCCGCGTGCAGCGCTGGCTGGTGCAGAAGAAGGAAGTGCTGGCCTTCGTGCAGGCCCGGCCGGCCGAAGGCGGCGCAGGCGCCCTGGTGGTGCTGCTGCAGCCCGGGCGGCGGCGCACGGACGGCTGATCCTTCTCGGCCCAATCCAGCTGCAGCCCTTTCAAATCAAGGGCAAGCAGCTATTATTTTTGATATGGATGCTGCTCTCTGGCAGAACGAACCCTGCACACCATCATGATCAATGCACCGCTTGACTCCCTGTTGGAAGGCACCGCCAGCGACCAGGCCGCGGCCCTGGCCCGGGGCGACATCACAGCCCTCGCCTTGTGCGAGGCCGCCATCGCCCGCATCGAGGCGCGGGACGGCGCCCTCAACGCCGTGGTGGTGCGCGACTTCGACAGCGCCCGCGCACAGGCCCGGGTGGCCGACGCGGCGCTGGCGCGCGGCGAGCGGCGCCCGCTGCTGGGCGTGCCCATCACCGTCAAGGAATCGTTCAACGTGGCGGGCCTGCCCACCACCTGGGGCTTCGAGCATGCACGCGGCTTCGTCGCCCAGGCCGACGCGGTGGCGGTGGAGCGCCTGAAGGCGGCCGGCGCCGTGCTGCTGGGCAAGACCAACGTGCCCGTGGCCCTGGGCGACTGGCAGAGCGCCAACCCCATCTACGGCCGGACCAGCAACCCGCACGACGCCTCCCGCACGCCCGGCGGCTCCTCGGGCGGCGCGGCGGCGGCCCTGGCTGCGGGCTTCGTGGCGCTGGAGCTGGGCTCGGACATCGGCGGCTCCATCCGTGTCCCGGCCCACTTCTGCGGGGTCTATGGCCACAAGCCCACGCACGGGCTGCTGCCCGCGGCGGGGCATGACTTCCCGGGCTTTCCGCCCGGCGCGCCCAACGAGCTGGCCGTCATCGGCCCGCTGGCACGCAGCGCGCAGGACCTGGAGCTGGCGCTGGACCTGCTGGCCGGCCCCATCGGCGCGCAGGCCCGCGCTGTGCAGGTGCGTCTGCCGCCCGCACGGCCTGTGCAGGCGGCGCGCCTGCTGCTGATCGACGCGGCCCCCGGCGCGGCCGTGAGCAGCGACATCCGCGCCCAGCTGCACGCGGCGGCGGACGACCTGCAGGCCAGCGGCTGCCGGGTGGAACGCGGCGCCAGCGGCCTGCTGCCCGACCTGGCCGCGAGCCACGCCACCTACCACCGCCTGCTGATGACCTACCTCACGCGCGGCACGCCCGGCGGCGCGCCCAGCATGCCGGCGCACGAATGGCTGCAGCTGCTGGACCACCGCGCCAGGCTGCAGGCGCAATGGCGGCGCTTCTTCGATGAAGGCTTGGAAGGCTTCGACGCCCTGCTGCTGCCCGCCTTCGGCTGCACCGCCTATCCGCACATTCCAGAGATGGACTGGAACACCGCGGCGGTGCAGATCGATGGCCGGCCCGAGCCGCTGGGAGCGCAGTCGTTCTGGCAGAGCGTGGCCACCCTGCCCGGCCTGCCCGCCACCGTGGCGCCCATCGGGCACGGCAGCGACGGCCTGCCCATCGGCATGCAGGTGGTCGGGCCGATGTACGAGGACCGCACGCCGCTGGCGCTGGTGCGGCATCTGGAGGCCTGGCGCGCCCGGGCCGCAGCGGGCGCCTGACGGCAGGGCCTCGGCTAGCCCCACCGGGCGAACGGATCCACCTGCGACGCAATCGTCGCGGCCCCTGGCGTGGCGCACCCCTCTGAGCCGGCATGGCCGTCGGCCTTCCCATCGTGGTGCGCAGGCTCCCAGGCCACCGTGACCGGCACGGCAGGCAGGGGCTGCATGGGGCGGCCGTACACGCGCTGCACGCGGTCGGCGAGCGCCGGGTGGGTGTCCAGCCAGCGCTCCATGCGGCGGCTGCCATCCACATCCACCAGCAGCATGTGCTGCAAGGCCGGATGGGCCAGGCCGGTGCGGGCAGGCGCTTCGGCATGTCCGGCCGAGGTGCCCAGGCGCTGGGCCATGACCTTGCGCAGCACGCCGCCGATACCGTCGCGGCTGCGCGTCCATTGCACGGCGCGTGCATCCGCCAGGTATTCGCGCTGGCGCGACACGGCGGCCTTGAGCAGGCGGCCGGTGAGCCAGCCCGCGAATCCCGCCACCATGATGGCCGAGCCGAACCACCAGGCCAGGCCGCCCCGCTCGCGCAGGGTGTCGCCGAAGTTGTAGACCAGCTCCAGCCCGAACACCATGCCCGCGAGCCGCATCTTCAGGCGCGTGTCGCCCTCGTGCAGATGGCTCAGCTCGTGGGCCACCATGCCCTGCATCTCCTCGCGCGTCAGGTAGTCCAGCGCGCCCTGCGTGACGGCCACCACGGCATCGCTTTCGTCCCAGCCGGCCGCGAACGCGTTGATGGCATCGATGCGCGGCATGACCATCACTTGCGGGCGGGGCATGTGAGCGGCGATGCACAGCTCGTCCACGATGTTGGACAGCCGCTGCTCGGCATGCGAGAGCGATGGCCGCAGCTCGCGCGCACCCACGCGCTTGGCCAGCTTGACGCCGCCCGCGCGCAGGTTGGATGTCTCCACCCACCAGCCGCCCAGCACGAGCAGCAGCGACACTCCCACGTTGGCCGTCAGGAAGCCCGCCGGGAACGGCAGATGCACCGGCAGCACCGCCGCCATGAGCGACCATGCCACGGCCAACGCCCAGTGCACGGAGGCCACCAGCACCACGACGGCGATGGCAAAGCCCAGCAGCAGGCGGCGCGTCTCGCTGCGCGCGTCCTGCTGGCGATCCCAGAATTTCATCGGGCCCGCCCAGCCCGTCAGAACCGCACTTTGGGCGCTGCGCGCTCTTCTTCGCTGCGCGTGGATTCGAGCATGGGCACGGTGGCAAAACCCAGCAGGCGCGCAACGATGAGGTCGGGGAACTGCGCTGCCTGGTCGTTGAACTCCAGCACTTGGTCGTTGTACGCCTGGCGCGCGAAGCCCAGGCGGTTTTCGGTGCTGGTGAGCTCCTCGGATAGCGACTGCATGGTGGCGTCGGCCTGGAGTGCGGGGTAGGCCTCGGCCACCACCATCAGGCGGCCCAGGGCGCCGCCCAGCACGCCTTCGGCGTCCGCCAGCGCACCCAGGGCGCTGGCGTCGGCAGGGGCCGCTCGCGCAGCACCTGCGGCGCTCGATGCCTGGCCACGTGCCTTGATCACGGCCTCCAGCGTGGCGGCCTCGTGGGCCAGGTAGCCGCGCGCAACTTCCACCAGGTTGGGGATCAGGTCGTAGCGCCGCCTGAGCTGCACGTCGATCTGGCCGAAGGCGTTGGCGATGCGGTTGCGCAGCTGCACCAGCCGGTTGTAGACCGCGACGGCCCACACGAGCAAGACCACGACCACGCCCAGGACGATCCATGCGGTTGCCGACATACCCCACCTCCTTGTTGGTGGAGCATCTTAGCTACCAGTCGAGCCAGCCCATCAGTAGATTGCAAAGCTAGGGGATTTGCGCTGGCCGACGCGCCAAACGCTGCTTCAGCACGCGCCGCCGAACGGCGATATTCACAGCGATGGACCGGCCCGTTCGCCAGCCCATCGCTTCCGCTGCACGCGCCTACTTGGACAGGTCGATCGCGTACTTGGACGTGCCCTTGCCCGAGCCGTCGTCGGCCGCCACCAGCGACACGCCATTGAGGCCCGCCGCCTGCGCCACGCTCAGGGCGCCCGCGCCGGAGCTGAACACCACCGGGCCGGCCGTGCTCACCTTGGTGAAGCGCCAGCTCTTGGCCGCGCCGTTGGCCGCACGGGTCACGCTCGGGTTCTTGCGGATGTACTCGATCACCACGTCGCGGTTCGCGTCAGGCGAGGCCCAGATGGTGCCGGAGCCGTCGAGCTTGTCGCTGAAGCTCTTGCCGCTGGTGGCGCGGTAGTTGTTGGTGGCGATCACGAATTCCTGGGCCGGGTCCATGGCGGCGCCCTTGTAGCTCAGGTTCTTGATGCGGCTGCCCGTGGGCTGGGTCACGTCGATCTCGTACTGCACGTCGGCCGTGGTGAACATGTCGAAGTTGTAGCCCGGGAAGCTGCTGATGAGCTGCTGCTCGGCGGTCTTCGTCGTGCTGATCTGGTTGAAGCGCTTGGCGGCGGATTCCAGCCAGTTCTTGATGTCGGCGCCGTTCACCTTCACCGCATAGACGGTGTTGGGGTAGAGGTACAGGTCGGCCGCGTTGTTGATCGCCACCGGGCCTGCGGCCACGTCGGTGTAGTCGGCGCCACCCTGGAAGCCGGACTTGAACGGCGCGCTGACGGACAGCACGGGCAGGCTCTTGTACTGCGGCAGGCTGGCCTGGATGTAGTTCGCCACGTAGGCCTGCTGGGCCTGGTTCACGATCTGGATCGCGCCGGGGTCGCCCACGTCGGCGAACAGCGTGCTCATGCGGAAGTCGGTGGAGCCGATGGGCGTCTTCACGTAGGCGATGGCGGCCTGGTGCTGGGTCTCGATCAGCGGGGCGATGCTGGAGTCGGCATCCACGAACACGTTGGCGCCGGAGGCGTCCTTGTTCTGGATGTTGCGCAGTTCGGCCTTGGAGCCGCTCTTGTCCACGCTCCAGGCCTTGCCGTCCCACTTGAGCGACAGGCTGATCACGCCCAGGGCCTTGCCCCAGGAGCTGGCCATGACGGCGGGCACGCCGTTGATGGTGCCGGCCTGGTTGTCCACGCCGGGCTGGGTGAAGGCGGGCTTGGCGCTGCGGTCGGGGAAGACGCTGTGCTGGTGGCCCATGACCATGGCGTCGATGCCGGACACCTTGGACAGATGCAGACCCGGGTTCTCCATGGTGGACGAATAGGCGCTGCCGTCCAGGCCGCCGTGCAGCAGCGCGACGACCACGTCGGCGCCCTTGGCACGCAGTTCGGGCACATACTTCTGGGCCGATTCCACGGCGCCTTCGGTATAGACCTTGCCGTCCAGGTAGCGCTTGTCCCAGTTCAGGATGCCGGGCGTGGTGAAGCCGATCACGCCGATCTTGACCGGCAGCTGCACGGTCTTGCCGTCGGCCGTCTGGGCAGTGACGGTGCGGTCCAGAATCACATAGGGCTGCACCAGCGGCTGCTTCGTCTTGCTGCTGTACACGTTGGCGAGAGCCATGGGATAGCCCGCGCCCGCGCACTTGGTGGCGGGATCCACGCCATCGACGTTCAGGCCGCCGCCCAGCACCTGGTTCAGGAAGGGCAGGCCATAGTTGAATTCATGGTTGCCCAGCGTGCCGGCATCGAAGCCCAGGGCGCCCATGGCCTTGTACATGGACAGCTGCTGCTTGCAGTCGATGGGCTTGACCACGGCTTCGTAGTCGGCGAGCGCCGTGCCCTGGATGGTGTCGCCGTTGTCCACCAGCACGGTGTTGGCGAATTCCTTGCGCGCCTGGCGCACCAGGGTGGCGGTGCGCTCGAAGCCGTAGGTCTTGTCTTCGGCCAGCTTGAAGTAGTCGTAGCTGCGCACGTTGAAGTGCAGGTCGGTCGTCTCCAGCACGGCCAGCGTGGCGGTGGCGGGAGTGGACTGCGGCGTGGCGGGGTTGGCGACGGGGGCGGCCGATGCGCTGTCGCCGTCGCTGCCGCCGCAGGCTGCCAGCAGGGCGGCGCAGGCGACGGAAGCCAGCGCCCAGCGGCGGGTCGGATGGACGGGCGAGGCGCCCAGGATGCTGTGAAGATGTGGCATGCGATGCAATCCAGGAGGAATTGAGGAGAACCAACGAAAGCGCGAGTGTCGGCACGCCAATTGACATGGGCGTGACACCGCACATTTCTGCGCAATTGCGCGCGTTCGGTTGCAATTCCCCGGCAGCCTCACCTGCCCCGCCGGCCGCCGTCGCGGGCCGCTAGCCGCCCCGGTTGCGCATCCAGTCCGCCGTGCCCATGAAGCTTTCCTTCAGGCGGGCACGCAGAGGCTCGGGCACCTCGGTTTCGCCCATGGCCTGGTCCATGCAGGCCACCCACTGGTCGCGCTCCTTGATGCCGATGGAAAACGGCATGTGGCGCATGCGCAGGCGCGGATGGCCGAAGCGTTCCTGGTAATAGTCAGGGCCGCCCAGCCAGCCGCAGAGGAACCAGAAGAGCTTCTGCCGCGCATCGTCCAGCGTGCTGCCGTGCGATGCGCGCAGTGCGGCATAGCCGGGCTCCAGGTCCATCAGGTCGTAGAACCGATCGACCAGGGCCCGCACCCGGGGCTCGCCGCCGATCCATTCGAACGGGGTCTGCGGGGCGGCGGGGCTGGTGGAATCCTGGGACATGGCGGCGTGCGAAGGGAAAGGGGATGGGGCCCGCGATTGTCAGGCATCGCTGCCGCCCCGGCCTGCGCTCAGGAAGGCGAACACCGCCAGGGCCGTGGCCACGGTGATGGCCGCCAGAACGTCGAGCAACCGGCCGAAAGCCTGGCCGTAGGCCGCCAGCACGGCGGGAGCGGAGATGCCGGGCAACAGGGCCAGCGCGCCTGCCATGTCGCCCGTCGCCAGCCGCTGCGCGGCCTGCTGCACATCGAGCGTGCCGGTGCCGATAGCGACAGCGGCGGGCAGCAGGTCCTGCAGGCGCCAGGCCAGCAAGCCGACCAGGCCCGCGCCCACCAGCGCCAGCGCGATGCCCTCGCCCGCCACGCGGACCGTGCTGAAGATGCCGGTGGCCATGCCGGCACGCTCGCGGGGCACGACGCTCACGGCCAGACCGTCCATCAGGCCCCAGGGCAGGCCGATGCCCATGCCGATCAGCAGCAGCGGCGGCGTTATCTGCGCGAAGGCCGTGCCGGGCGCGCAGCGCCCCAGCCACAGCAGCCCCACGGCGCAGGCCAGCAGCCCTGCCGCGCACAGCAGCGCCGCGGGTACCCAGCGCGCGAGCCAGCCGGCCAGCAGCGGCACGCACAGCATGGGCAGCGACAGCACGAACATCAGCCGGCCCGCCTGCAGCGGCGCCAGGCCCTCCACGCCGATGAAGCGCACGGGCAGCAGCACCAGCAGCACGACGAAGGCATAGGCGGGCGCCGCCGCCAGCAGTTGCACGCCCACGAAGCGCGGGTAGCGGAACAGCGAGAGGTCCAGCAGAGGGTGGGCTGCGCGGCGCTCCCACACGACGAAGGTCCCCAGGGCCAGGGCTGCCCCCGCCAGGGGCAGCAGCGTTGCACCGCGGGCCCAGCCGGCTTCGGGCGCCTGCAGCACGCCCCAGGTCAGCAGGGCCAGCGCCGTGGTGAAGAGCACGGCGCCGCGCCCGTCCAGACGCCCGGCCTGCAGGTCGCGCGACTCGGGCATGCGGCGCCGGCCCAGCGCCAGCGCGGCCAGCGCCACCACCGCCACGCTGAGCACCACGCCGCGCCAGCCCGCCAGGCCCAGCAGCCAGCCCGACAGCAGCGGTCCGCAGGCCAGGCCCGCGCCGAAGGAAGTGCCCACGCAGCTGAAGGCCCGCATGCGTCCCGCCCCGTCGAAGACCTGGGCCAGCGCCGCCGTGCCACCCGCCAGCGCGGCCGCCGCGCCCAGGCCCTGCAGCCCGCGCAGCAGATCGAAGACGGCGATGGCGCCACGGCCCAGGCAGGCCTGTGCCAGGGCGCTGGCCAGCACCAGGGCGACGCCCCACAGGAAGACGCGCCGCCGGCCGTGCAGATCGGCCAGCGCGCCCATGGCCAGCAGCGTGGCGCCGAAACTCAGCATGAAGGCGTTGGTCACCCAGTTCAGCGCCAGAGGCCCGCCGCCCAGCGCACTGCGCAGCGCAGGCAGAGCCACGGCCGGGCCCGTGAAGCTCAGCGGCATGGCCAGTGCGGCCAGGCAGACCGAAGCCAGCATCCAGGCGCGGGATGCATTCCGGGACAGGCCGGGTTCTTCCCCGGCCGCAGTTGCGGCGCGGGCAGGAGAGAGGCGGGAAGAGGTCATGGCGAACAGGCTTTCAGTGGAGCGCCCCGCACAGCCTGCAGGACGTCAGCCAAAGATAAATGCGCTCCAATTCCATGAAAATGGGGCCTCGACTCCCAACACTCCCAACCTCAGGTTGGTAATAGCCATGGACAGCTTCAGCGGACTCGAATCCTTCGTGCGTGCAGCCGATCGGCTGAGCTTTGCCGAGGCCGGCCGCGCGCTGGGCATTTCGGCCTCGGCCGTAGGCAAGAACGTGGCGCGCCTGGAACAGCAGCTGGGATTGCGTCTTTTCCAGCGCACCACGCGGCAAGTACGGCTTACGCAGGAAGGCGCGCTGTTCCACGAGCGCTGCCGCCGCATCCTGGACGAGCTGCACGATGCGCGGGCCGCCATGCAAGCCGCCGCCGAAGCGCCGCGCGGGCGGCTGCGCGTCAGCCTGCCCACCATCGGCTACCGCTTCCTGCTGCCGGTGCTGCCCGGCTTCCAGGCGCTCTACCCTGAAGTCGATCTGGATCTGGACTTCAACGACCATCTGGTGGATGTGGTCGAGGCCGGCCTGGACGTGGTGATACGCAGCGGCGATCTGGCCGACTCGCGCCTGGTGGCGCGGCGGCTGGGGCCGTTCCGCTTCGTGCTGGTCGGCTCGCCGGCCTATCTCGCCGAGCACGGCGTGCCGCAGTCGCCGGCCGACCTGGCCCGGCACCGCTGCCTGCGCTATCGCTTCCTGGGCAGCGGCAGGCTGGAGGAATGGGTGCTGCCCGGCCTGCCGCCCCTGCTGCCCTTGGCCCTGGCCTGCAACAACATGGAAGCCATGCTGGGCGCGGCCGTGGCCGGCATGGGGCTGGCCTACATGCCCGACTTCCTGGCCCGAGACGCCCTGGCGCGGGGCGAGCTGCAGCGCGTGCTGGCCGGGCAGCTCACGCACACGGGCCAGTTCTCGGCGCTGTGGCCGTCGAGCCGCCAGCTGTCGCCCAAGGTGCGGGCTTTCGTGGACTACATCGGCGTGCGGCTCTTCCAGGGCGGCTGACGAACCGCCGCCGGGCTCAGCCTGCCGCCAACTCGGCGAAGAATCGGCCCACCCGGTCCACGATCAGGTCCTTGTCGTTGTCCAGCGTGGCGACATGGTAGGAATGCTCCAGCCACAGCAGGCGGATGTCGCTGGAGGCCAGCGTGTTGACGATGTGCAGCGCATTGGATGGCGGCACGACGTGGTCCTCGCGGCCGTGGATGACCAGCGCGGGGCAGGTGATGCCGTCCATCAGGGCGCCGGTCTGCGCGATCAGCGCCGTGATCTCGCGCATGCAGGCCACGGGCACCTCGGCATAGGCCAGCTCCTGCACGCCGGGGGCCTTGATGTCGGAGCCTATGCCCGGGATGCGGCGCGGCGCCGGATCCAGCGCCAGCACGCCCGCGAATTCGCGCTTCAGCGGCCCGGCCGCCGCCGCGATGGTGGCGATGCCATGGACCCGTTCCGGGAAGCGGGCCGCCATGTTCAGCGTGAGCGTTCCGCCCATCGACAGGCCCGTGACGAAGACCTTGCGCTTGCGCGCCGCCAGGGCTTCGAGCTGCTGCTCGATCTCGCGCGCCCAGTCCAGATAGCCGGTGGTTTCCATGTCGTCCGGCGAGGTACCGTGGCCCGGCAGGCGGGGCCCCACCACCGTGAAGCCGAAGCGCCGGTGCAGCGCCTCGCCGTAGTAGCGCATGCTCTGCGGCGTGCCGGTGAAGCCGTGCGAAACCAGCACGCCGATGTCGTTGCCTTCGAACGCGAAGGGCTCGGCGCCCGCGAGTATCTGGGTGGTCATATTCCGTCTCCTTTCATGTCATGGCTGGATCCTGAACGCCGCAGCGGCAGCGCGGGATCATTCATTCGCTGATTCGTTCATTCCGCCGCCTGCCGCAGCGTGGCCATCACCGGCCGGCGCAGCACGCCGCGCAGCCCCCACCAGCCGGCCGCCAGCGCCAGCAGCGCGCCGGACAGGGCTCCGGCCAGCGGCACCCAGAGCGGCGCGGTCCAGGTGAAGTCGAAAACGAAGCGGGCCAGGGCCCAGCCCACGGCCACGGCCACGCAGCTGGCGAGGAAACCCGCCAGCAGGCCCACGCCGGCCAGCTCGGCGCGCTGCACCTGGCGCAGCAGGCGCGCCTGCGCGCCCACGGCCCGCATGATGGCGTACTCGCGCGCCCGCTCCTCCCGGGTAGCGGTCACGGCCGCGAACAGCACCACCAGGCCGGCGGCCAGCGTGAAGCCGAAGAGGAACTCCACCGCGCGGATGACCTGGCCCAGCACGCTCTGCACCTGCGCCAGCGTGGCGCTCATGTCCACGTTGGTGATGTTGGGGAATTCGCGCACCAGGGCGTTGTCGAAGCCGGCGCTTCCCGAGCCGGGCCGCACCAGGGGGGAAGCTGCCTCCCCGGGGGACAGCGGACCTCGCGCAGCGGGGGAGCGCGGGGGCCACGCTTCCGGCGCGCGGTAGGCCGCCAGATAGGTCACGGGCATCTCGGGCGGCATCTGCGCCGTGGTGTACATGACGAAGAAGTTGGCGCGCAGCGAGCCCCAGTCCACCTTGCGCAGGCTGGTGATGCGCGCCTCGCTGGGCATGCCGCCGATGTCGAAGCGCAGCGTGTCGCCCAGGTGCAGGCCCAGCGTCTGGGCGATGCCTTCCTCCACGCTGATCTCGCCGGCCGCGCCGGGCGTCCAGCGGCCCGCGACGATGGGGTTGTGCGGCGGCGCCTCGGCCGCGTTGGACAGGTTGAATTCGCGGTCCACCAGGCGCTTGGCGCGGTCTTCGGCGTAGTCGTCCACGCTCACCGGCTTGCCGTTCACCGCCACCAGCCGGCCGCGGATCATGGGGTACCAGTCGTACTGCTGCACGCCGGCATCGCGCAGCGCCCGCTGAAAGGCTTCGGCCTGGTCGGGCATGACGTTGATGACGAAGCGGTTGGGCGCATCGGCCGGCGTGGCGCGCTGCCAGCTGCTGATGAGGTCGGTGCGCAGCAGCACCAGCAGCACCAGCGCCAGCAGGCCCACCGCCAGGCTGCTGACCTGCACCACGGCATAGGCAGGCCGGGCCGATATCTGCCGCGTGGCCAGCACCAGCCAGCGCGGGGCGGTGGCCTCGTTGACGCTGCGGCGCAGCAGCCACACGGCGCACCAGGCCAGGCCGGCGAACAGCAGCACCGCACCGGCGAAGCCGCCCACCGCGATCAGGCCCAGCTTCAGGTCGCGGCTCACGGCCAGCAGCAGCGCGGCGAAGCCCGCCACGCCCACGCCCAGCACGGCCAGCGACGCGGGCTTGAGCCCGCCCAGGTCGCGCCGGATGACGCGCAGCGGCGGCACCCGCGCCAGCTGCAGCACGGGCGGCAGCCCGAAGGCGAACATGAGCGTGAGGCCCATGCCCAGCCCGAAGGCCACCGGCCACGGGCCGGGCGCCGGCAGGGCGGCATCCACCAGCCCCGCCAGCAGCGCGACGAAGACATGGTGGATGCCGTAGCCGATGGCCACGCCCAGCACGCTGGCGAAAAGGCCGATGAGCGCGAATTCGACGACGTAGCCGCCCGCGATATGGCGCTGGCTCCGGCCCAGCACGCGCAGCAGCGCGGCGGCGTCCAGGTGGTCGTTGGCGAAGCCGCGCGCGGCCAGCGCCACGGCCACGGCCGAAAGCAGCGCAGCCAGCAGCGCGACCAGGCTCAGGAAGTTCTGCGCGCGGTCCAGCGTCTGGCGCATTTCAGGGCGGCCGCTGTCCAGGGTTTCGAGCCGCACGCCGTGCAGGTCGGGCTGGTGCACAGCGCGGTCGGCCCAGGCGGTGAACTGGCGCACGGCCGGCGCGCTGCCGGCCACGGCGAAGCGGTAGGTCAGGCGGCTGGCCGGCTGCACCAGCTGGGTGGCGGGCAGGTCGGCCGTGTTCATCATCACGCGTGGCGCAAAGTTCATGAAGCCGCTGCCCCGATCGGGCTCCAGCGTGATGATGCGGGCGATGCGCAGCGCGGCGTCGCCCAGCCAGAGGCGGTCGCCCACGGAGAGGCCCAGCGCCTCCAGCACCGGCGCATCGACCCAAACCTCGCCGGGCGCGGGCACGGCGCTGGTGGCCTGGCCCGCCTGCCCGGGCGCGCCGGCGGTCTGCAGCCGGCCGCGCAGCGGGTAGCCGGCCGCCACGCTCTTCAAGGCCACCAGCCGGCTGGCGCCGCCCTGGGCATCGTCCGCCCGGCCCATGGTGGGAAAGGCCAGCGTGGTCGTCGCGGCCAGGCCCAGCGACCGGGCCCGCTCGGCGAAGGCGGCGGGCGTGGGGTTGTCGCTGACCACCACGGCATCGCCGCCCAGCAGCTGCAGGGCATCGCGCTGCAGGCCGCCCTGCAGCCGGTCGGCGAAGAAGCCGACCGAGGTGAGCGCGGCCACCGCCAGCGTCACCGCGACGATGAGCAGGCGCAGTTCGCCGGCGCGCAGATCGCGCCACAGGGTGCGCCAGCCCTGGCGCAGAAAGGAAAGTTGCTGCATGGGCGGGACGTTAGCGCAAATGCGCGCGCCGGGCGCATGCCGGGGGAATGTGCCGGCGCCGGCGCTGCGGGCCGGGCTTCGCCTTCAGCCTTCGGCGCCCGAGGCACCGGGCGCGTACAGCACGCCGCGCGGCGCGCGGCACAGCCCCCAGAGCCGCAGCCCGGCCAGTTCGGCCACCTGCACTCCGGTGGCGGTGGGCGCCGAGATGGTGGCCAGCGCGCTCAGGCCCACGCGGGCGCATTTGCGCACCAGCTCGTGGCTGCCGCGGCTGCTGAGCAGCACGACGCCCGCCCCCCCCAGCCGCCCCATGCGCGCCAGCCGGCCGATGAGCTTGTCCAGCGCATTGTGGCGGCCCACGTCTTCGCACACGGTGACCAGGCGGCCGTCCAGGCCCGCCCAGCCGGCGGCATGCAGCGCGCCGGCCTGCGCGTTGTGCAGCTGCCAGGCGCCGAGCTGCGAGAAGGCCTGCAGCACCAGGGGCAGGTCCACCCGGCCGATCCAGTCGCGCGCGGGCAGGCGTTCGGGCGCCAGGTCGAGGGCGGCGAAGCTCTCCACGCCGCAGACGCCGCAGCCGGTGCGCCCGGCCATGCTGCGCCGGCGGTGGCGCAGGCGCTCCATGCAGCGCGTGGAGATCTCCAGATGCACTTCGACGCCCGGCACGCCGGGCGGCAGCTGGGCGGCGCTGCCGTCGGCCCGGCGCAGGCCGATGCCGCGGCAGTCCTCGGCCCGGTCGAGAATGCCTTCGCTCAGCGCGAAGCCCAGGGCGAAGTCGCCCAGCGACTCGGGCGTGGCCATCATCACCGCGTGGGAGATGCCGTTGAACACCAGGGCGACGGGTATCTCGGTGGCGAGGACGTCGGAGCGTTCCGCCCCCTCGGGCGGCAGGCCGGCTTCGCCGAAGACGCGTACCGTGTGCCGGGCCAGCGGGGACAGCGGGGGCTCTGCGCCGGCACGTGCGGTGTCGCCGCCGTCGTCGCCGTCGTCGTCTTCCTCGTCGCCATCGGCGGAGGCCCCCTGGCCGGCCGCCTGCGCCGCCACGAAGGCGGCTCCGGCGCCGGTGAGCTGCGCCGTCCAGCGGCCGCCCTCCTCGGCCACGCGCACCCAGCCGGGGCCGGGCGTGCCGCCGATCACAGCGTCGCCCATCAGGCTGAGCTGGCGCATGAGCACGCTGGCGCCCTGCCCCAGCCGCTTGCCCAGGCGGGGCAGCGAGACGGCTTCGCCGCCCTCGCCCTCTTCGGCCAGGGCCTGCAGCAGATCCCAGGCCAGAGGCGAGAGCACGGGCGAGGTCGATGCGGGCTGGGCGCTCACGCCGCGGCGCTTTCCGCCTCGGCCACCGGGGCCGCCGCGACGTGGGGCTGCAGGATCACCGGGATGGACTTGGACGTGGGCGTGCCCGCCGCGTCGGCCACGGCCGAAAGCGGCACCAGCGGATTGGTCTCGGGGTAGTAGGCCGCGAGGTTGCCGCGGGGAATGTCGTAGCCCACCAGCTTGAAGCGGTCGGCCCGGCGTTCCTGCCCGTCGGACCACACGGTCTGGATATCGACCCAGTCGCCGTCCTGCAGGCCCAGCGCGCGGATGTCCTCGGGGTGGATGAACAGCACGCGGCGCTGGCCATAGACGCCGCGGTAGCGGTCGTCCATGCCGTAGATGGTGGTGTTGTACTGGTCGTGCGAGCGCGTGGTGAGCAGCGTGAAGACGACGGTGTCCTTCATGCGGGCGCGCGCCGCGTGCGAGGGCGTGTCCACGGGCACCACGGGCGGGTAGAACTGGGCCTTGCCGGAAGCGGTGGCCCAGACGCGCTCGCTGGCCGTGTTGCGCAGGCGGAAGCCGCCGGGCTGGGCCACGCGCTGGTTGAAGTCCCGGAAGTCGGGGAAGACCTGCTCGATCAGGTCGCGGATGCGGGAATAGTCCTCGACCAGGCCCAGCCAGTCCACACGGCTGCGCTCGCCCAGCGTGGCCGCCGCCAGCCGCGCGACGATGGCGGGCTCGGACAGCAGGTGCTCGGATGCGGGCGGGTTGATGCCCATGGAGATGTGCACCATGCTCATCGAATCCTCCACCGTCACGCCCTGCGGGCCGGCGGCCTGCATGTCGATCTCGGTGCGGCCCAGGCAGGGCAGGATCAGCGCCTCGCGGCCATGCACGATGTGGCTGCGGTTGAGCTTGGTGGTCACGTGCACCGTCAGGTCGCAGCGGCGCAGCGCCTTCCAGGTCTCGTAGGTGTCCGGGGTGGCGGCCGCGAAGTTGCCGCCCAGGCCGAAGAAGACCTTGCCGCGCCCGTCCAGCATGAGGCGGATGGCCTCGACCGTGTCCACGCCGTGCTCGCGCGGCGGCTCGAAGCCGAACACGTCGCGCAGGCGGTCGAGCAGCTGGGCCGGGGGCTTTTCCCAGATGCCCATGGTGCGGTCGCCCTGCACGTTGCTGTGGCCGCGCACCGGGCAGGGGCCGGCGCCTTCGCGGCCGATGTTGCCGCGCATCATCAGCAGGCTGACGATGGCCTGGATGGTGTCCACCGCATGCTTGTGCTGGGTGATGCCCATGCCCCAGCAGGCGATGACGCTGCGCGCGCCGAGATAGACGTCGCCCGCCGCGCGCAGCTGCGCTTGCGTGAGGCCCGATTCCTCCTCCAGCAGCGCCCACGATTCGGCGCGCAGGCTGTCGGCCATGGCCTCGAAGCCGGTGGTGTGCTGGGCGATGAAGACATGGTCCAGCACGCCGCCGATCGCGTCCTCGCGTTCGAGCACATGCTTCATCATGCCCTTGACGGCCGCCATGTCGCCGCCCACGCGCAGCTGGAAGTAGTGCGTGCTGATGGGCGTGGAGCCCAGCGTGGCCATCTCCAGCTTGTCCTGCGGGTCGGCGAAGCGCTCCAGGCCGCGCTCGCGCAGCGGATTGAAGCTCACGATGCGGGTGCCGCGCTTGTGCGCCTCGCGCAGCTCGCCCAGCATGCGGGGGTGGTTGGTGCCGGGGTTCTGGCCGAAGATGAAGATCGCGTCCGCGCGCTCGAAGTCGTGCAGCGTCACCGTGCCCTTGCCCACGCCGATCTGCGGGCGCATGCCGCTGCCGCTGGGCTCGTGGCACATGTTGGAGCAGTCGGGGAAGTTGTTGGTGCCGTACTGGCGCACGAACAGCTGGTAGAGGAAAGCCGCTTCGTTGCTGGCCCGGCCCGAGGTGTAGAAGATCGCCTGGTTGGGATCGGGCAGCGCGTTCAGGTGGCGCGCGATGAGGGCGAAGGCGTCGTCCCAGGCGATGGGGCGGTAGCGGTCGCTGGCCGCGTCATAGACCATGGGATGGGTCAGCCGTCCCTGGTCCTCCAGCCAGAAGTCGCTCTGCGCGGCGAGTTCGGCCACGGTGTGGCGCTCGAACAGCTCGGGCCCGGCCCGGCGCGCGGTGGCCTCGGCCGCCACGGCCTTCACGCCGTTCTCGCAGAACTCGAACGTGGAGGTGTGGTCGCGGTCCGGCCAGGCGCAGCCCGGGCAGTCGAAGCCGTCGGGCTGGTTGGCCGACAGCAGGGTCTTGGCCCCCTTGAGGGGAATGTCCTGGCGCAGCAGGGCGTTCTTCACGCTGTTGAGCGCACCCCAGCCGCCTGCGGGACCTTTGTAGAACTCGATTTTCTGTTGGCTCATGGCCGTCTCCTCGATAGGAATGATTGCGGGTGGAAGAGCCGCGGCAGCCGGTGCCGCCGCCAGGCGACGTCCACAGGCTACGCCCGTCCTGCTGCCCCTGGCCTTAGCCGGGTCATGGCGGCAGGCTGGCTGCTACAGCAGCAGCTTCCTCATGTGGGTGTCCTGAACTTCGCGGCCGCGTCGGCCAGCCCGGCGGCCTGCTCGCGCATGCGCAGCGCCGCCGCAGCGGCCTGTTCGACCAGGGCCGCGTTCTGCTGGGTCATCTGCTCGATGCGGCCCACGCTTTCGTGGATGCCTTCGATCCCCTGGCTCTGTTCGCCGCTGGCAGAGGCGATGCCTTCCATGAGCTGCGTGACGTTGCCGATGGAGCCCGCGATGCCCTGCATGGAGGCATGCGCCGCATCGGCCAGGCTGCCGCCGCTGTCCGCCCGCGCCACCGAGGTGGCGATCAGCGTGCGGATCTCGCGGGCGGCACCGGCCGAGCGCTGCGCCAGCGCCCGCACCTCCGACGCGACCACCGCGAAGCCCCGCCCCTGCTCGCCCGCCCGGGCCGCCTCGACGGCTGCATTCAGGGCGAGGATGTTGGTCTGGAAGGCGATGCCGTCGATCATCCCGATGATTTCCTGGATGCGGTGGGAGTCCTGCCGCATCTCGGCCATGGTCTGCACCACGCGCTCCACCGCCTCGCCGCTTTGCGTCGAGGCTTGTGACACTTCGCCCATCAGGCCGTTCACCTGCCGGGCATGTTCGGCGTTCTGCGCCACCGTGGCCGTGAGGCTCCGCAGCGTCGAAGCCGCTGCGTTCAGCTCGGCGGCCTGCTCCTCCGTGCGGGAGGCCAGGTCGCCATTGCCTTCGGCGATCTCGCGGGTGGCCACGCGCAGCGCCTCGGCACGCTGGCGCACCTGGGTCACCAGGCCGCTCAGGCCCACGCCGATGCCGTTGATGGCCTGCAGCATCTGGCCGACCTCGTCGCGGCGATCGACATGCATCTGCGTGGTGAGGTCGCCTGCGGCCATGCGCTGCGCCGCGGCGCAGCCCTCGGCCACCGGCCGGCTGATGCCGCGCCGCGCCAGGACGTAAACCATCGCCGCGACCAGCGGCGGCAGCGCCACCGACACCGCGAGCCAGGCCGGCTGCAAGGGCGGCAGCAGGGCCCAGGCCAGGGCGCCGATCGCGTACTGCCCGGCCACCACCGACAGCGCCAGCCGCGCGGCCGCGCCCAGCGCCGGCATCTCGCTCACGTCCAGCCCCACGTAGAGCACGCCCACCACCTGGCCCGCCGCATCGCGGACCGGGTCGTAGCGCGTCAGGTTCTGCCGGCCGAACAGCGTGGCGTAGCCGGCATAGGAGCGCCCGGCGGTCAGCGACCGGTAGGCCGGATGGGAGCGGTCCAGCAGCGTGCCGACGGCGCGCTCGCCATCCTGCTTGCGCACCGAGGTGGCGATGCGCAGGAAGTCCTCGCCCTGGCGGGCGAACACCGTGGCGCGCACGCCGGTCTGCGCGGTGAAGCGGTCGATGGCTTCGAAATCGCCATTCAAAGCACGCCCGCCGCAGCGCAGCACAGGCGGCTGGCCCGCAGGCGCGGGCTGCAGTTCGAAACCGCCTTGCAGCTGCGCAGCGAAGCTGCGTGCTGCTGCACCGATCCGCCGATTGAGGGAGCCGGGCAGCATCTCGGGATGGCCGCTCTTCTCAGTTGAAGAACTTCGCTGCGCTCACCAGGGTCTTGTAGATGCCCCAGGCCAGCGGGATGCCCACGGCGGCCCAGGCGAAGACCACCAGCGCGGGGCTGGTGGCGCCGCCGCCGCCCGAGCCGGCGCCGACTTCGGCAGCCGCGCTCTTCTCGTGCGCGAGCTTCTTCTCGTGCGCCAGTTCTTCGTCGCTCATGAACCACTTGTCGGCCAGCGGACGCACCAGCAGGTTGGCGATCAGGCCGATGACCAGCATGCCGACCAGGATGTACATGGTCTGGTTGTAGACCTGCTCGCGCGGCAAGCCCAGGCCCAGCTGGTATTCGCGCATGTAGTTCACGACCACCGGGCCCAGGATGCCGGCCGTGGCCCAGGCGGTGAGCAGGCGGCCGTGGATGGCGCCCACGAACTGCGTGCCGAAGATGTCGGCCAGATAGGCCGGCACCGTGGCGAAGCCGCCGCCGTACATCGACAGGATGATGCAGAAGGCGCCCACGAACAGCAGCTTGTGGCCCGCAGCGGCGGAGCCGGGAATGCTGGCGTACAGCAGGCCGCCCAGCACGAAGAAGACCACGTAGGTCATCTTGCGGCCGAGCTTGTCGGACAGGCTGGCCCAGAAGAAGCGGCCGCCGATGTTGAAGAGCGAGAGCAGTGCCGTGAAACCGCCGGCCACGGCCGCGACGGCCGCCAGCTGGGTCTTGTCGAGTTCGGTGAACCTCTGCTGCAAGCCGATCAGCGCGCCGCCGAACACTTCCTGCAGCATGGGCGAGGACATGCCGATCACGCCGATGCCGGCGCTCACGTTCATGCACAGCACCAGCCAGATCAGCCAGAACTGGGGAATGCCCCAGACGCGCTTCACGTGGACGTGGCGCTGCGTGATCATCGCGTTGGCGCTGGGCGGGGGAGGCGTCCAGCCTTCCGGCTTCCAGCCCGATGCGGGCACGCGGTAGCCCAGCGCGCCGGCCATCATGAACACGAAATAGACCAGGGCCATGACCACGAAGGTCTGCATCACGCCCACGTCGGTGGGAGTGGAGAAGTAGCGCATCAGCTCCACGGCCAGGGGCGAGCCGATCATCGCGCCGCCGCCGAAGCCCATGATGGCCATGCCGGTCGCCATGCCGCGCCGGTCGGGGAACCACTTGATGAGGGTGGAGACGGGCGAGATGTAGCCCAGCCCCAGCCCGATGCCGCCGATGACGCCCGAGCCCAGGATCATCAGCCAGAACTGGTGCAGGTGGATGCCCAGGGCCGACAGCAGCATGCCGCCGCACCAGCACAGGGCCGACACCACGCCCGCCTTGCGCGGGCCGGCACGTTCCAGCCAGCCGCCCCAGACGGCGGCGGAGCAGCCCAGGAAGACGAAGAACAGCGTGTACATCCAGCCCAGCGTGGCCACGCGCCAGTCGCAGCCGGTGGCGAACAGCTCGGCGAAGAAGCTCATTTCCTTCGGGCAGGCAGCGCCCGTGCCGGCCGTGGCCAGCGCCTTGGACAGCGGCAGCCAGAACACCGAGAAGCCGTAGGCCATGCCGATGCACAGATGGATGGCCAGCGCCGCCGGGGGCACCAGCCACCGGTTGAAGCCGGGGCCGGCAATGATGCGTTCCTTGTCCAGAAAGCCTGGAGCGGAGGAATCGGTGGAACCTCCGGCGGTCCCTGCTGGTGTAACAGCCATTCGCGTGATCTCCCTAAGGTAGAGGGTGCTGTAACGCAACCCCAAGAATTGTTTCCATATGACGCAAATCAATGCGCTGGCGCGCAGTGTCCGAACGCGGTGTATACAAGTCAAATGGAATTGATCTATGCATCCATTCAATCGATGAATATGCGAACGAGTTTGAAAGTTTGAGAGTGGGTCCGCAGGAACATGTTGACGATCCCCAGGGGTCAATCCGTATCGACAGGCCCGCGACCGGCGGGCACAGTGCAGGCGCCCGGAACCGAGCCCCGGCCGCGACAGGAGCCCCAACCGATGCCCCAGCAGCTTTTCTTCTCGACCCCTGAACAGCGCGTGGCCCTGGCCCGCGAGCGTTTCTTCGAGCAGGGCGACCACCCCGCCGGACTGGTCCAGGAAGCCGTGCTGCAGTCCTGGGGCCGCTGCCTCTCCCGGGGCCAGGAGCCCGGCAGGAAACCCGCCACCGACCTGGTCAGCCGCACGCGCCTGCATTCAGCCCTGCGCACCAGCCGCCAGCTGCGCGAGGCCGCGGCCAGCGGGCTGGCACGGCTGGAGGCGGCCCTGGCCGGAACGCCCTGCCGCGTGATCCTCACCTGCCCGGAAGGCATCGTCGTCCACAGCAGCGCCTATGCCGCCCAGGCCCGGGACACCCTGCTGCCCCTGCTGAGCCAGGTGGGCTCGGACCTCTCGGAAAACCAGCTCGGCACCAATGCGCTGGCCATCGTGGCGCGCACCGGAAAAGGCTGCACGGTGCAGGGCAGCGAACACTTCAGCGGGGCCGCCGCCGTGCTGCACTGCGCGGCGGCGCCGATCCGCAACCGGCTGGGCCAGCTGGCGGGCGTGCTGGACATCACCGCCGAAGGCAGCGGCTTCGGCTTCGACGCATCCGCCCTGGTCAACCTCTACGCATCGGCGATAGAGAACCGGCTGCTGGAGCTGCAGTCCGACGACCTGCTGGTGCTCGCCTTCCAGGCCGATGTTGGCCTGCTGGGCTCGCCCCTCGCGGCACTGGCCGGCGTGCGCGGCGACGGCACCCTGGCCTGGGCGAACGGCATGGCCCGGCGCCTGGCGCCGGCTGCCGCGGCGGAGGGAACGCCGGTGGATTCCGCGTTCGGCTGCACGCTCGAGAGCCTGCTGGCGCTTTCGGCCCGGCCCGATGCCCAGCCGCTGCGCCTGCCCAGCGGCCTGGCCGTATGGGCCCGCGCCCATCTGCGCCAGGGCGGGCAGGCCATCCCCTCCGGCCTGCTGGTGCCGGCGCCCGTGCCCCTGCCCGAGCCGCCATCGGCGGCGGCGCCCCCGGCCGCAGAGGCCGCAGAGACCATCGGGCCCACGCCCGATGCCGAGGCCGCCGCGCCCGCCCCGGCCGAGCCCGCGCCCCTGAGCCACCAGCGCGCCGAACTGGTGCTGCGCACGCTGCAGGATTGCCACGGCAACGTGGCCCGCGCAGCGCGCCAGCTGGGCGTCTCGCGCGGCCTGATCTACCGCACGCTCAAGGCCGGGAGCGCCGCGCAGTAAGAACGTGTTGACGATCCCCTGCGAGATCGCCGACACCGTCCAAGTCCACCGACCGCCACCGTCCGAGTCGCGCGGCGTTCCATCGCGGAACACTTCCGCCCCCGGGAAATTCCCTGGTTCAGCGGCATGCAGGGCCGCTCCTAAACTGCTCCGCACCTCTGCCCGGCCGGCATCGCCGCAGGCCGGCGGCGGGGCTCCCGCGGCCGGCGCCGGCCCGGGGGCCGCCCCATCGACGACGACAAAGCAAAGGAGACAACGATGAGACACGCGAAGACGCGCGCCACGCCCCCCACCGCGCCGCGCCCCGGCCGGGCTTTCGCCAGCCCCTGGCTGCTCGCCGCCGCGGTGCTGCTGGCCGGGCCCGCCGCCGCCCAGGCTGCAGGCGACGCCGCCGCCCAGGTCGATGACGCCTGGATCGCGGCCAACGGCAAGGCCACCGAGAACTGGCCGAGCTACGGCCTCGACTACGCGGAAACGCGCTTCAGCCGGCTCGGCCAGGTGAATGCGGACAACGTACAGCGGCTGGGCCTGGCCTGGTCGTACCCGCTCGAATCCACGCGCGGCGTGGAGGCCACGCCCCTGGTGGTGGACGGCGTGATGTACGTCACCGCCTCCTGGAGCGTGGTGCATGCCATCGACGTGCGCACCGGCCGCAGGCTCTGGGTGTTCGACCCCGGGGTGGACCGCTCCAAGGGCTACCGCGGCTGCTGCGACGTGGTCAACCGCGGCGTGGCGATCTGGAAGGGCAAGGTCTTCGTGGGCGCCTTCGACGGCCGGCTGATCGCGCTGGATGCGGCCACGGGCAAGAAGGTCTGGGAGAAGGACACCATCGCCGACCACCGCTTCTCCTACACCATCACCGGCGCGCCCCGGGTGTTCAAGGGCAAGGTCATCATCGGCAACGGCGGCGCGGAATTCGGCGCGCGCGGCTACATCACGGCCTACGACGCCGAGACGGGCGACCAGAAGTGGCGCTGGTTCACGGTGCCGGGCGATCCGTCCAAGCCCTACGAGAACGAGGCCATGGCCGCCGCAGCCAAGACCTGGGACCCGAGCAACAAGTACTGGGAGTCGGGCGGCGGCGGCACCGCCTGGGACACGCTGACCTTCGACCCCGAGCTCAACCTGATGTACGTGGGCGTGGGCAACGGCTCGCCCTGGTCGCAGCGCAAGCGCAGCCCCAAGGGCGGCGACAACCTGTATCTGGCCTCCATCGTGGCGCTGGACCCGGACACCGGCACCTACAAGTGGCACTACCAGGAAACGCCGGGCGACAACTGGGACTACACCTCCACCCAGCCCATGATCCTTGCCGACCTGACCATCGCCGGCAAGCCGCGCAAGGTGATCCTGCATGCGCCCAAGAACGGCTTCTTCTTCGTGATCGACCGCACCAACGGGCAGTTCATCTCGGCCAGGAATTTCGTGCCCGTCAACTGGGCCAAGGGCTACGACAAGAAGGGCCGCCCCATCGAGACCGCGATGGCCCGGCCCAAGGACAAGCCCTTCGACGCCATTCCAGGGCCGTTCGGCGCGCACAACTGGCATTCCATGTCGTTCAACCCGCAGACCGGCCTGGCCTATCTGCCCGCGCAGCACGTTCCGCTGAACCTGATGGACGACAAGGCCTGGACCTTCAACGGCAACAAGCCGGGCGAGCCCATGTCGGGCGTGGGCTGGAACACCGCCATGTTCGCCAATGCGGTGCCGCCCCAGAGCAAGCCCTTCGGCCGGCTGATCGCCTGGGACCCGGTGCGGCAGAAGGAGGTCTGGCGGCAGGAGCAGGTTTCGCCCTGGAACGGCGGCACGCTCACCACCGCCGGCAACCTGGTGTTCCAGGGCACGGCGGATGGCCGCTTCATCGCCTACGACGCACGCACGGGCAAGCAGCTGTGGCAGTCGCCCACCGGCACCGGCGTGGTCGCCGCGCCATCGACCTACATGGTGGACGGCAAGCAGTACGTCTCCATCGCGGCGGGCTGGGGCGGCGTCTATGGCCTGTCGCAGCGGGCCACGGAGCGCGTGGGGCCGGGAACGGTCTATACCTTCGTGCTGGACGGCGACGCCAAGCTGCCGGAGGCGGCCACGCAGCCCGCCCAGAAGCTGGTGCAGGGCGTGAAGTACGACCCGGCGGACATCCCCGCCGGCACCGCGCTCTACGTGAGCAACTGCGTCTTCTGCCACGGCGTGCCCGGCGTGGACCGGGGCGGCAACATCCCCAACCTGGGCTACATGGACCCGGCCTACATCGAGCACCTGCAGAACTTCGTCTTCAAGGGCCCGGCCATGTCGCGCGGCATGCCGGACTTCACCGGCAAGCTGACGCCGGCGGACGTGGACAAGATCAAGGCCTTCATCCAGGGCACGGCCGACGCGGTGCGGCCCAAGTAGTCCGGGGCAGCCCGGCAGGAAAACAGCGAGGAGGAAGAGGAAGAGGAAGAGGAGGAGGTCGAGGCGCAGCGCCGGGCCCGCGCCAGGGTGTGCGGGCCCGGCGGGCCCCGCCGGTATCGGCTCAGTCGCGCAGCACGCCGCTGCTTTCCGCGACCTGGTCGCGCCACTGCGGCTGCTCCAGCAGCGCGATGGCGGCCTCCAGCGCGCGCGAGGGGCGCGGGGTGCGCTGCGTCATGAAGCCGATGGGCGTGCCGACCTCGGGCGAAACCAGGGGCAGCGCCTCCAGCGTGCGTTCCTGGCGCGACGCCGCCACCATGGCGCCCGGCAGGACGCTGCAGATATCGCCATAGGCCACGCTCTGCACCAGCGTGAGCACGGAATTCGTCTCGATCGCGGGTACCGGCTCCACGCCCGCCTCGCGCAATGCCTCGTCCACGATGGTGCGGTTGAACATTTCAGGGGTGAGCAGGCACAGCGGCAAACGTCCGGCCTCGGACCACGACACGGGCTCGCCGATGCGCATGCGCCCGCCGCCCCGGCCGCCGGAGGGCTCGGCGGCGCGGCGCAGCAGGTAGTAGCGTTCGGTGCATTGCGGCCAGGAACGCAGCTGCGCGCGCTGGGCCTGCATGCGCTCGCTGTAGCCCAGGGCCAGGTCCAGCGACAGGTCTTCGAGCCCGCGCTCCAGGTCCTGCGAGCTCATGGACAGCACCACCGGCTGTATGCCCGGGTGGCGCTGGCGCAGCAGCACCGCGAAGCGCGACAGCAGCGGCATGGAGGTGGGCGTGGCCGCCATGCGCAGCCGGCCCTGGGGCGCGGTCTCGGTGCTGCGCAGCTCGCTGCGCAGCAGCTCGGTGTCGCGCAGCATGCGCCGCGCCGTGGCCAGTACCGCCATGCCTTCGTGCGTGAGGCCCGCGAAGGAGCGGTCGCGCTGCACGATGGTCACGCCGAATTCCTTTTCCAGCGCGCGCATGGCGTTCGAGAGCGCCGGCTGCGTGATGTGGCAGGCCTGCGCCGCACGGCCGAAATGGCGGTGCTCGTCCAGCGCGACGAGATAGCGCATGGCGGCCAGCAGGTTCATGGAGGTGCGGCCCGGTTGCACTGGCACGCCGCTCAGGTGCTCTTGCTGATGGAGATGGTGGGGAACTTCGCGGAGAAATCCTTGGCCTGCTGGGCGACCTTCACGGCCACGTCGCGCGCCACCTTCCTGTAGATCTGCGCGACTTCGCCGTCCGGGTCGGCCACCACGGTGGGCGTGCCGCTGTCGGCCTGCAGGCGGATGGACATGTCCAGCGGCAGCGCGCCCAGGTAGTCCATGCCGTAGTCGGCCGCCATCTTCCGGCCGCCGTCGGCGCCGAAGATGTGCTCCACATGGCCGCACTGGCTGCACACGTGCGCGGCCATGTTCTCGACGATGCCCAGGATGGGCACGCCCACCTTCTCGAACATCTTGATGCCCTTCTTCGCGTCCAGCAGGGCGATGTCCTGCGGCGTGGTGACGATCACCGCGCCGGTCATGGGCACGCGCTGGGAGAGCGTGAGCTGGATGTCGCCGGTGCCGGGGGGCATGTCGATGACGAGATAGTCCAGGTCCTGCCAGTTCGTCTGCCGCAGCAGCTGCTCCAGCGCCTGCGTGGCCATGGGGCCGCGCCAGATCATGGCCTGGTCCTGGTCCACCAGGAAGCCGATGGACATCACCTGCACGCCGTGGTTGCGCAAGGGCTCCATGGTCTTGCCGTCGGCGCTTTCGGGCCGGCCCTCGATGCCCAGCATCATGGGCTGGCTGGGGCCGTAGATGTCGGCGTCCAGCACGCCCACGCTGGCGCCTTCGGCGGCCAGGGCCAGCGCCAGGTTGGCGGCCGTCGTGCTCTTGCCCACGCCGCCCTTGCCGGAAGCCACGGCGATGATGTTCTTGACCTGCGGCAGCAGCTGCACGCCGCGCTGCACGGCATGGGCCACGACCTTGCTGGATATCTGCACCGACACGCCGGCCACGCCGGCCACGGTGCGGGCCGCATCCTCCAGCTGGCGGGCCAGCACGGGTACCAGGCTTTTGGCCGGGTAGCCCAGCTCCACGTCGAAAGCCACGTCGCCGCCGTCGATCCGCAGGTTGCGCAGCGCGCGGGTGGAGACGAAATCCTTGCCCGTGTGCGGGTCGCGCACCTGCGCGAGCGCCGCCAAGAGGCCCTGTTCTGTGACTGCCATGCTGTTTGTTAACTCCTGTGGGTCGGGTAGTCTAGCGAAGGCCCCCGCCCCTGCCGGCGCGCGGGACAATCCCTCGCATCTCCTCCGCTCGCTTCCAGCCTCCGCAAAGACCGCCCCGTGAAACTCCAGATGGCCCCCAATTCCCTGTTCGCAATCCTGCTGCGCTCGCCGTGGTGGATCAGCTTCGCCGCAGCGGCCGGCATCGCGCTGCTGTGCGGCGCGCTGCTGCCCCGGCATGTGGCGCCCTATGCCGCCGTGGGCGTGCTGCCGCTGGTCATCGTGGGCGGCATGGCCGCCTGGCGGCAGTGGCGCGCGCCCAGCGCGGCGCGGGTGGATGCAGCGCTGGCTTCGGCCGCCACCATGCCCTGGCGCGATTTCTGCGCCGCGCTGGAGCGCGCCTGGCAGGCCGATGGCCAGGCCGTGCAGCGCCTGGACGGCCGGCCGGCCGACCTGCGCCTGGAACGCGGCGGCCAGACGCTGCTGGTGACGGCGCGCCGCTGGAAGGCCGCCACCCACGGCGTGGAGCCGCTGCGCGAGCTGCAGGCCGCCGTGCAGGCGCAGCAGGCCTCGGCCGGCGTCTATGTGGCGCTGCAGGGCCAGGTCAGCGACAACGCCCGCGAGTTCGCGCGCAGCCAGGGCCTGGTGCTGATGGAATCCGATGCGCTGGCCGCCCTGCTGCTGAAGGCGCCGCCCGCCCCCCGCTGAACCCGCCTTCCGCACCGCCCGCCATGCACAGCAGCCCTCGCACGATCCCGGCGCATCGCCCCGCCACGGGCCTGGTGCTGACCGGCGGCGGCGCCCGCGCGGCCTACCAGGTGGGCGTGCTGGAGGCCATCTCCGACCTGCGCATCGCCTGCGGCGCTGGGCGCGAGCCCAACCCCTTCCCCATCCTTACCGGCACCTCGGCCGGGGCCATCAACGCGGCCGCGCTGGCCTGCGGCGCCGACCATTTCGACCGCGCCGTGCGCCGCATCGCCCATGTATGGAGCCATTTCAGCGCCGAGCAGGTCTACCGCGCCGACTCGCTCAGCGTGATGCGCAGCGGCGCGCGCTGGCTCACGCTGCTCTCCATGGGCTGGATGCTCACCCGCTGGCGCCGCCTGCGCCCGCGTTCGCTGCTGGACAACGCGCCGCTGGCCGGGCTGCTGCACGAACTCGTGCCGCTGCAGCGGCTGCCGCGCCTCATCCGCCAGGGCCATCTGCAGGCGCTGGCGGTGACGGCCTCCAGCTACAGCTCGGGCGAGCACATCACCTTCTTCGAAGCCTCGGGCACGACCCGGCCCTGGGTGCGCTCTCAGCGCAAGTCGGCGGCCGGCCGCATCGGCCACGCGCACCTGCTGGCGTCGTCGGCCATTCCCTTCGTCTTTCCGGCCACCGCGCTGGAGATGGACGGCCACCTCGAATACTTCGGCGACGGCTCCATGCGCCAGTCCGCGCCCATCGCGCCGGCCATCCACCTGGGCGCGGAACGCATCCTGGTGATCGGCGCCGGCCGCATGCAGGAGCCCACCGGCGAGGGCGCCGCGCCCGCCACGCCCGACTACCCCACGCTGGCCCAGGTGGCGGGCCATGCGCTGTCCAACATCTTCCTGGATGCGCTCTCCGTCGATGTGGAGCGTGCGCTGCGCATCAACCAGACCCTGTCGCTGATCCCGCCCGAGGCGCGCGCCCGCAGCCCGCTGCGCCCGCTGAACCTGCTGGTGATCGCGCCCTCGCAGCGGGTGGACGCCGTGGCCGCGCGCCACGTGGGCCAGTTGCCCGGCCCCATCCGCACCCTGCTGGGCACCCTGGGCGTGACCACGCGGGCCGACGACGTGCGCGGCGCGGCCCTGGCCAGCTACCTGCTGTTCGAGGCCAGCTACACCCGCGAGCTCATGGCCCTGGGCCGGGCCGACGCGCTGGCCCGGCGCGGCGAGATCTGCGCCTTCTTCGGCTGGAAGGACACGGGCAACGCCGTGCGTGCTCCTGCGCGCTGACCGACCCCGGGACGGCGCGAAGGACGGCACAAAAACCAAGGGTTAACCCGAGAATTCACCCAGGACAACGCCACCTACAAGGAGCACGCAGTCATGGGTCTTTTCAGTTCGCATCCATCCAAGTCCGTCGCCGATCTGCTGGTGGAGACGCTCGCCGATGCCGGCGTACGCCGCATCTGGGGCGTGACGGGCGACAGCCTCAACGCGGTCAACGACAGCCTGCGCCGGCACGGCGGCATCGACTGGATGCACGTGCGCCACGAAGAGGCCGGCGCCTTCGCCGCCGGGGCCGAAGCCCAGGTCATGGGCCGGCTGGCCGTGTGCGCCGGCAGCTGCGGGCCCGGCAACCTGCACCTCATCAACGGCCTCTACGACTGCCAGCGCAACCACCAGCCGGTGCTGGCCATCGCCAGCCACATCCCCAGCAGCGAGATCGGCCTGGGCTATTTCCAGGAAACCCATCCCACCGAGCTGTTCCGCGAGTGCAGTCATTTCTGCGAGATGGTGCAGCACCCGGGCCAGTTGCCGGAGCTGCTGCACCGCGCCATGCGCACGGCCATCGGCCAGCGCGGCGTGGCGGTGCTGGTGCTGCCGGGCGACGTCTGCACCCTCGATGCGCCCGAAGGCGCGCGGCCCCATTTCGCCCCGCCGGCAGCACCACGCCTGCTGCCCGACCCCGAGGCCCTGGCCGGCCTGGCGAAGCTGCTGAACGAATCCAGCGCCGTGACCATCCTGGCCGGCGCCGGTACTCAAGGAGCGCACGACGAGGTGGTGGCGCTGGCGCAGGCCCTGGCCGCGCCCGTCGTCCATGCCTTCCGCGGCAAGGAATACATGGAATGGGACAACCCCTGCGACGTGGGCATGACCGGCCTGATCGGCTTCTCGTCCGGCTACCACGCCATGCGCGAATGCGACACGCTGCTGATGCTGGGCACCGACTTCCCCTACCGGAACTTCTACCCCGAGGACGCCGCCATCGTTCAGATCGACCGCGACCCCGGCGTGCTGGGCCGGCGCGCCCAGCTGCGCCTGGGGCTGGTGGCCGACGTGCGCGAGGCCGCCGCCCTGCTCGCGCCGCTCATCGACGCCGGCCGCGACACGGCCTTCCTGGAAAAAGCCCGCGAGCACTACCAGACCGCCCGCAAGGACCTGGATGCGCTGGCCACGCCCCGCAGCGGCGACCAGCCCCTGCACCCGCAGTTTGTCGCCGCCACGTTGGACCGGCTGGCGGCCGACGACGCCGTCTTCACCTTCGACGTGGGCACGCCCGCCATCTGGGCCGCGCGCTATCTGCACATGAACGGCAGGCGCCGGCTGATCGGCTCCTTCAACCACGGCTCCATGGCCAACGCCATGCCGCAGGCCCTGGGCGCGCAGGCGGCCCAGCCGGGGCGGCAGGTGATCTCGCTGTCGGGCGACGGCGGCCTGGCCATGCTGATGGGCGACATGCTCACGGCCGTGCAGATGCAGCTGCCGATCAAGATCGTGCTCATCAACAACGGCGTGCTCGGCTTCGTGCAGATGGAGCAGAAGGCGGCAGGCTTCCTCGACACCAACGTCGCGCTGCGCAACCCCGACTTCAGCGCCATCGCCGGCGGCATGGGCTTCCTGGGCCTGCGCGTGACCCGCTCGGACGCGCTGGAGGCCGCGATCGTCCAGGCCCTGGCGCACGACGGCCCGGCCCTGGTGGACGTGGCGGTCGATTCCATGGAGCTGTCGCTGCCGCCCAAGATCAAGGCCGAACAGGTCAAGGGCTTCAGCCTGTACGCCGCGCGGGCCGTGATGAGCGGCCGGGGCGACGAGCTGATCGAGCTGGCCCGCACCAACCTGCTGCGCCGCAGGTAGCCGGGCCGCCGGCGCGCAGGCGGGGCGGGCCGGGTCTTAAAATCGCGCGTTCCGCCCGGCCGGCCTCTTCGGCGCGGGCGCAGACGCCTTCCAGAAAGCCCGCCTCCGATGTCCGCACGCAAGCTCTTCGTCACCACCGCCCTGCCCTACGCCAACGGCAACTTCCACATCGGCCACATCATGGAATACATCCAGGCCGACATCTGGGTGCGGTTCCAGCGCATGCGGGGCCATGCGGTGAACTTCGTGGGCGCCGACGACACCCACGGCGCGCCCATCATGATCGCCGCCGAAAAGGCCGGCAAGACGCCCGAGCAGTTCGTGGCCGACATCGCCGCCGGCCGCAAGCCCTACCTGGACGGCTTCCACATCAGCCACGACAACTGGCACAGCACCCATTCGCCCGAGAACACCGAACTGGCCCGCCAGATCTACCGCGACCTGCGCGACATTCCCGCCGGCGAGGGCGGCAGCCTGATCGAGGTGCGCACCATCGAGCAGTTCTTCGACCCCGAGAAGAACATGTTCCTGCCCGACCGCTACATCAAGGGCGAATGCCCCAAGTGCCATGCCAAGGACCAGTACGGCGACAACTGCGAGGTCTGCGGCGCCGTCTATGCGCCCACCGACCTGATCGAGCCGTTCTCGGCCCTCTCGGGCGCCAAGCCTGAACTCAAGCACTCGGAGCACTTCTTCTTCAAGCTGTCGGACCCGCGCTGCGTGGAGTTCCTGGAAAAGTGGACGCAGGACGGCCGGCTGCAGCCCGAGGTCGCCAACAAGATCCGCGAATGGTTCACCGTGCGCACCAACCCGGACGGCACGCAGAGCGAAGGCCTGGGCGACTGGGACATCAGCCGCGACGCGCCCTACTTCGGCATCGAGATCCCCGACGCGCCGGGCAAGTATTTCTACGTCTGGCTGGACGCGCCCGTGGGCTACCTGGCCTCGCTCAAGAACCTGCTGGACAAGCGCGGCGAGAACTACGACGCCTACATGGCCGACCCGCAGCTGGAGCAGTACCACTTCATCGGCAAGGACATCGTCACCTTCCACACGCTGTTCTGGCCCGCCATGCTGAAGTTCAGCGGCCGCAAGACGCCCGACAACGTCTTCGTGCACGGCTTCCTCACCGTGAACAACGGCGAGAAGATGAGCAAGAGCCGCGGCACCGGCCTGGACCCGCTGAAATACCTGAGCCTGGGCATGAACGCCGAATGGCTGCGCTACTACCTGGCGGCCAAGCTCAGCGCCCGCAACGAGGACATCGACTTCAACGCCGAAGACTTCATGCTGCGCGTGAACAGCGACCTGATCGGCAAATACGTCAACATCGCCAGCCGCGCGGCGGGCTTTTTGACCAAGCGCTTCGAAGGCCGGCTGGCGGGCGACTTCGGCGCCGCAGGCGCCGCCCTGCTGGCCGATGTGCGCGGCGCGGGCGATGCCCTGGCCCAGATGTACGAGGCGCGCGAATTCGGCCGCGCCACGCGCGAGATCATGCTGCTGGCCGACAAGGTCAACGCCTACGTCGATCAGAACAAGCCCTGGGACCTGGCCAAGGACCCGGCCAACAACCAGGCCCTGCACCAGGTCTGCTCGGTGCTGGTCAACGCCTTTGCCGCGCTCACGCGCTACCTGGCCCCGGTGCTGCCGGGCCTGGCGCGTGCCGTGGAAGGCTTCGTGGGCCAGAGCATGCAGCAGTGGAACGTGGCCGGCGACGTGCAGGCCATCCAGCCCTACCAGCACCTGATGCAGCGCGTGACGCCCGAGCAGCTCGAAGCGCTGTTCGAGGCGCCGGCCCAGGCAGCGCCCGCGCAGGCTGCTACTGAAACCGCAGCAACCTCGTCCCACCCCGGTGGCGAGGAGATCGCGCCCACCATCGGCATCGACGACTTCGCCAAGATCGACCTGCGCATCGCGCGCATCGTCAACTGCGAGCCGGTCGAAGGCTCCACCAAGCTGCTGCGCCTGACGCTGGACGTGGGCGAGGGCAAGACCCGCAACGTCTTCAGCGGCATCGCCAGCGCCTACCAGCCGGCCGACCTGATCGGCAAGCACACGGTGATGGTCGCCAACCTGGCGCCGCGCAAGATGAAGTTCGGCATCAGCGAAGGCATGGTGCTGGCCGCGAGCCACGGCGACGAGAAGGCGCACCCCGGCATCTACGTGCTGGAGCCGCTGCCCGGCGCCACGCCCGGCATGCGCGTGCGCTGAGCGCCGCGCCCCGCCGCCTCACCCTGCACCCTTCCACGTCGCTTCAGGCTCGCCCCATGCGCCCACCCTTTCTGCGCCGCATGCGGCAGCGCCTGCCCTTCATCGCCATGGCAGCGGCTCTCGCCGGGCTCAGCGCCGGCTGCACGGTGGTCACCGTGGCCAGCACGGCCGTGAGCGTCACCGCCAGCGCCGTGGGCCTGGCGGCCGATGCGGCGGTGGGCACGGTCAAGATCGTGGGCAAGGGCGTGGGCATGGCGGCCGACGCGGTCACGGGCGGCGGCTCGGACAACAGCGGCATCCAGGTGCGCGAGTCGATCCGGCCGGCCGGTTCCTGACTCACCGAGCCCCCCTGCCTGGAGCAGCTCACGGAACCCAGCGAAGCGGTTCTGGCCAAGCGCCGCATCGCAGACAGTCGCAGCGCTGCGGCAAGATGGGGCGACGACGCAGGAAGGGTTGTGTGAGCAGCCCTCTCAGGTGTTCACTATCTCAGTGCCCCACGTAGCGGCCGGGTCGGTGGCTGATCCACAGGAACCCGCTCATCACCAGCACCGCCAGCACCGAATAGGCCACCCGCTCGGGCGGCACCACGAAGAGCGCCAGCAGCACCACCACGCAGTCGATCGCCATCTGCACCTTGCCGGCGCGGATGCCGTGGCTCTGCTGCAGGTAGAGCGAGACGATGGTGGCCCCGCCCAGGCTGGACCTGTGCCGCGCCAGGAACAGGCAGCCCGTGCCCAGCAGCAGGCCGCCCAGCACGGCGGCGAACAGCGGGTTGAGGTAGTCCACGTGCATGACATGGGGGAACAGCTCGGTCAGCACCGACAGCAGCGCCACCGACAGAAAGGTCTTGACGGTGAATTCGCGGCCCATGCGCGTCCAGGCGAACCAGTAGAACGGCAGGTTGATCACGAAGAACAGCTTGCCGAAGGAGACGCCCGTCACGTAGTGCAGCAGGAAGGCCACGCCCGCCGTGCTGCCGATGAGCAGGCCGGCCTGCCCGAACAGCATCAGCGCCATGGCGACGAAGAGCGTGCCGGCGAAGAGCGCCTGGGCGTCTTCGTAGTGGCCGTGGCGCAGCGACGGCGTGGCGGGAGTGGCGGCGGGCGGGTTCATGGTGTCGGGCACGGAGCGGGGGCGAGGGCTGGAACGGCAACGAAGGTCATCGGCCGGACGCCATGCAAGCGGCGGGCCAGCATGGACGGCGCATCAGCGGCCCTCCTGCCGGATCTCCACCACGCTGCCGCTGCGCAGCACGCGCCCGTCGCCGCCGAAAACGGCCGTGAAGATCATGGGCTGGGTGCCGCCGTCGTTCCAGCGCCAGTCCCATTCGGTCTCGCCCTTCAGGGTGTAGCTCATCACCTTCATGGGCTTGCCCAGGCGGCGGCGCACCTCGTCCACCGTCATGCCGGGCACGATCTGCGCGAATTCGGCCGGCGTGAGCACCTGGCGCAGGGCGGCCAAGCGGCCGTCGGGGCCGATGGTGATCATGTAGTTGACCGAACCCGCCGGCTGGCGGTTGTATTCGAAGGTGCGGGCTCCGCCGGGCTCGTCCCAGATGCGCTCGGGCTCGCCGAAGCTCTTGCGCACGTCGGCCTCGGTGGAAGTGCCCACCTGCAGCTCGCTCAGGCGCTTCATGTCGCAGCCCGCCAGCGCGGCCAGCAGCCCCAATACCGCAACCACCAGGGCTCCGAGCTTCCATCCTTGCAGATCCAGCATGTGCATCCTTCCTTTTCGAGTCAGGTTCGCACTCTATCGCGCCGGGGCAGGCGCGCTGGGCAGCAGCCCGCTAAAATCGCGCGCTCCCACCGAAGACCCCACACCCCCATCCACGCAGCCATGTCCTTCTTCCGCCGCCCCGACTACCAGTCCGAAGCCACCCAGTTCATCAACAAGCTCAAGGCCGACAAGCCCCAGCTGGACGTGCAGCAACGCGAAGGCCGGGCCCTGCTGTGGGACAAGCAGGTGGACCACCGTGCCTGGGAAGAGTACGACGCCGCCAAGGTGGCCCAGCAGCCCTACGTGTACCAGACACGATCCTGAACCTTACCGATACCGATGGCGGCAGCCCCTCGCGGACAGGGCGCATTCCGCTATTGAAAAAATAGCACAATGGCAGCCACGCGCGCAGCCCATCCATCCCTTCACGACGCAGACGGGGCGGCCCTGCCGCCCGAAGGCGAAGGCAGCGGCATGCCCGAGGTGGTCGATCAGGTGGCGCTGGCGCGCCTCTACGGCGAGCCGCTGTTCGCGCTGCCGCAGGACCTCTACATCCCGCCCGACGCGCTGGAGGTGTTTCTTGAGGCCTTCGAGGGACCGCTGGACCTGCTGCTCTACCTGATCCGCAAGCAGAACTTCAACATCCTCGACATCCCCATGGTGGGCGTGACGCGCCAGTACCTGGCCTATGTGGACGAGATCCGCAGCCGCAACCTGGAGCTGGCGGCCGAATACCTGCTGATGGCGGCCATGCTGATCGAGATCAAGTCGCGCATGCTGCTGCCGCCCAAGAAGCAGGAAGACGGCGCCGAGCCCGAGGACCCGCGCGCCGAGCTGGTGCGCCGCCTGCTCGAATACGAGCAGATGAAGCTCGCCGCCGCCCGCCTGGGCCAGCTGCCGCAGTACGGGCGCGACTTCCTCAAGGCCCAGGTTTATATCGAGCAGAGCCTCGCGCCGCGCTTCCCGGAGGTCCACGTGGCCGACCTGCAGGAAGCCTGGCGCGACATCATCCGCCGCGCCCGGCTGGTGCAGCACCACCGCATCACGCGCGAGGAGCTCTCGGTGCGCGAATACATGAGCCATGTGCTCAAGGCCCTGCAGGGCCGCCGCTTCATCGAATTCGAGGACATCTTCGACCCCGCCCAGGGCAGCACCGTGCTGGTGGTGACCTTCATCGCGCTGCTGGAGCTGGCCAAGGAAACGCTGATCGAGATCACGCAGGCCGAAGCCTTCGCGCCCATCTATGTGCGCCTGGCCTATGTACCGGAATAGCACCCCCTGAATCGCCTGCGGCGCCCTTCCCCCTCTCCTGCGGGAGGGGAACGCCACCAGTGGCCTGGCAAAGCCAGTTCCCCTGGTGGCCCCGGCATCGAAACCCGCCCACGGCTCAGGCCACGGAAAACACCCATGCAGTCACACGATTTCGACGTTCTCATCATCGGCAGCGGCCTGGCAGGCCTGAGCGCCGCGCTGCACCTGGCGCCCACGCACCGGGTGGCGGTGGTCACCAAGCGCCAGCTGCAGGACGGGGCCAGCGGCTGGGCGCAGGGCGGCCTCGCCGCCGTGCTGGCCGAGGACGACCAGTTCGAAGACCATGTGCAGGACACGCTGGTAGCCGGCGCGGGCCTGTGCGACTTGGCGGCCACGCGCTTCGTGGTGGAGAACGCGCCCGAGGCCATCCGCTGGCTGCAGCAGCTGGGCGTGCCCTTCTCGCTCCATGAATCCGGCGGCGCCCTGCACCTCACGCGCGAAGGCGGCCACGGCGCGCGCCGCATCGTGCATGCGGCGGACGCCACGGGCGCGGCCGTGCAGCGCACGCTGATCGAGCAGGTGCGCGCCACGCCCGGCATCACCCTGTTCGAGCAGCACACGCTGGTGGACCTCATCAGCGCCGGCAAGCTGGGCCTGAAGGCGGCCGGCGGCGCCGACCGCTGCCTGGGCGCCTACGTGCTGGACGAGGCCACGGACGAGGTCCACACCTTCCGTGCGCCGCACACCATCCTGGCGACCGGCGGCGCAGGCAAGGTGTACCTCTACACCACCAACCCCGACACCGCCACGGGCGACGGCATCGCCGCCGCCTGGCGCGCCGGCTGCCGGGTGGCGAACCTGGAATTCATCCAGTTCCACCCGACCTGCCTCTACCACCCGCACGCCAAGTCCTTCCTCATCAGCGAGGCGGTGCGCGGAGAGGGCGGGCAGCTCAAGCTGCCGGAAAGCGCAGGGGGCACCCGCTTCATGCCCCGCCACGACGAGCGCGCCGAGCTGGCGCCGCGCGACATCGTGGCCCGCGCCATCGACTTCGAGATGAAGACGCACGGCATCGACTGCGTGCATCTGGACATCTCGCACCAGAGCCCGGCCTTCCTGCAGGAGCATTTCCCCACCATCCTGGCGCGCTGCGCCGAGCTGGGCATCGACATCACGCGCGAGCCCATTCCCGTGGTGCCCGCAGCCCACTACACCTGCGGCGGCGTGCTGACCGACCTGGCCGGCCGCACCGACCTGCCCGGCCTCTACGCCATCGGCGAGACCGCCTGCACCGGCCTGCACGGAGCCAACCGCCTGGCCAGCAACTCGCTGGTCGAATGCATGGTGTTCGCGCGTGCCGCCGCCCGGCACATCGCATCGGCCGCGCCGCAGCCCCTGCCCGCGCTGCCCGCCTGGGACGACAGCCGGGTGACCGACGCCGACGAGTGCGTCGTCATCTCGCACAACTGGAACGAGCTGCGCCACTGCATGTGGAACTATGTGGGCATCGTGCGCACCGACAAGCGGCTGGAGCGCGCCGCCCACCGCATCGCGCTGCTGCAGGCCGAGATCGCCGAGTTCTACGCCCATTTCCACGTCTCGCGCGACCTGCTGGAGCTGCGCAACCTGGTGCAGGTGGCCGAGCTCATCGTGCGTTCGGCCCAGATGCGCCACGAAAGCCGGGGCCTGCACTTCAGCCGCGACTGGCCCGAGCGCGCCGCCCCCGCCGCGCCCACCATCCTCGTGCCCGGCACGCGCTGACAGGCCCAGCCCTCACCACCACCCAATTTCCTTTCCAGAGAGAGGCCCACGCATGTTCCGCACCCTGCTCAAGTCCAAGATCCACCGCGCCGCCGCCACGCACTGCGAGCTGCACTACGAGGGCTCCTGCGCCATCGACGAAGACCTGCTGGACGCCGCCGGCATCGCCGAGAACGAGCAGGTCCACATCTGGAACATCAACAACGGCGAACGCTTCATCACCTACGCCATCAAGGGCCAGCGCGGCAGCGGCATGATCTCGGTCAACGGCTCGGCCGCGCGCCGCGCCAGCGTGGGCGACCTGCTCATCATCGCGGCCTTCGCCCAGGTGCATGAAGACCAGGTGGCCGCGCACCAGCCCAAGCTGGTGTTCGTCGATGCGCAGAACCGCCAGACCGAGCTGCGCCACCAGGTGCCCACCCAGGCGCTCTGAGCCGCCGAGCCCGCCACCCCGCCCGTCCGCCGACATGACCGACTCCCTCGCCACCCGCAGCCTCGCCAGCGTCTGGCACCCCTGCACCCAGATGAAGCGCCACGAGGCCGAGCCGCCCGTGGCCATCGCCCGCGCGCAGGGCGCGTGGCTGCACGGCACCGACGGGCGCCGCTACCTGGACGGCATCAGTTCCTGGTGGGTCAACCTGTTCGGCCACGGCCACCCGCGCATCCAGGCGGCGCTGGCCGACCAGCTGGCGCGGCTGGACCACGTGATGCTCGCCGGCTTCACCCATGCGCCGGTGGTGGAGCTGTCCGAACGCCTGGCCGCCCTCACCGGCCTGGGCCATGCCTTCTACGGCAGCGACGGCGCGGCGGCCACCGAGATCGCCCTGAAGATGAGCGCCCACTACTGGCGCAACCAGGGCCGGCCGGAGAAGTGCCGCTTCGTCGGCCTGGCCGGCGGCTACCACGGCGAGACCGTGGGCGCGCTGGCCGTCACCGACATCCCGCTCTTCCGCGAGGCCTACGCCCCGCTGGTGCGCCTGGGCGACGTGGTGCCCAGCCCCGATGCGCGCGGCGCCCGGCCCGGCGAAAGCGCGCAGGACGTGGCCCGCCGCGCCGCCGCCGCCCTGGGCGACTGGCTGGCCGAGCACCACGCCAGCACCGCCGCGCTGATCATGGAGCCGCTGGCGCAGTGCGCCGCCGGCATGGCCCTGCACGACGCCGAATACCTGCGCCTGGCCCGCGCCCTGTGCGACCGCTACGAAGTCCACCTGGTGGCCGACGAGATCGCCGTGGGCTTCGGCCGCACCGGCACGATGTTCGCGCACCAGCAGGCCGGCATCCGGCCCGACTTCATCTGCCTTTCCAAGGGCCTCACCGGCGGCACCCTGCCGCTGTCGGCGGTGCTGACCACCGACGCGGTCTATGCCGCCTTCTACGCCGACGACGTGGCCCGGGGCTTCCTGCATTCGCACTCCTATACCGGCAACCCGCTGGCCTGCCGCGCCGCGCTGGCCACGCTGGATTTGTTCGACTCCACCGACGCGCTGGCCGCCAACGTGGGCCTGGCCGCCGCCATCGATGCCGCCTGCGCGCCCCTGTCCGCCCACCCGCGCGTGCGCCATGCGCGCCGGCTGGGCATGATCTGGGCCTGGGACGTGGACACCGCCCTGCCCGACTTCGCCCGCCGCTACCACCGCCACGCCATGGCGCGCGGCCTGCTGCTGCGGCCCATCGGCAATACGCTCTACGCCATGCCGCCCTACGTGCTGGGCGCGGCCGAGGTCCAGCACCTGGCCGCCCAGGCGCTGGCCGCGCTAGGCGCCACGCTGGCCGAGGAAGAGCACGCCATCGGCAAACATCAGGAAGGCGCCCTGCCATGAGCCTCGGCTGCTTCGTCACCGGCACCGACACCGGCGTGGGCAAGAGCCTGGCCAGCGCCGCGCTGCTGCATGCGCTGGCGCGCCACCACGCCCGCGTGGTGGGCATGAAGCCCGTCGCGGCCGGCGCCGAGCCCGTCGCCGGCGTGCTGGCCAACGAGGACGCGGTCGCCCTGCGCGCCGCCTCCACCCTGGCCGTGCCGCCCGAGCTGGACAACCCGGTGCTGCTGCCCGATCCGCTCTCGCCCCACATCGCGGCGCGCCGGGCCGGCACGGCCATCGACATCGGCATGATCGTGCGCGCCTACAGGCAGCTGGCCGAACGCGCCGACGCCGTGGTGGTCGAAGGCGCGGGCGGCTGGCACGTGCCCCTGTCCGACACCGAGACCGGCGCCGACCTGGCCCGGGCCCTGGGCCTGCCCGTGATGCTGGTGGTGGGCCTGCGGCTGGGCTGCCTGAACCACGCGGCGCTGACGGCCGAGGCCATCCGCGCTCGCGGCCTGGCCCTGGCCGGCTGGGTCGCCAACCACGTCGATCCGCGCATGCTGGCGCCCGAGGACAACATCGCCTGGCTGCGCCGGCACCTGAGCGCCCCGCTCCTGGCCGAGCTGCCCCACCAGGCCCGGCCCGACGCCCGCGCCCTGGCCGCGTGCTACCACCTGCCTCCCGAATGGACATGACCCCGAAGACCCCGCAAACGCCCGCGGCGGGCGCTGCCGCCACCGCTGCCGCCCCGGCCTCCTGGCTGGACGAATTCCCCGCGCGCATCGCCGCGCTCGACGCCGCCCAGCTGCGCCGCCACCGCCGTGCCGTGCGCCCCTTGCAGGGTGCGCACCTGGATGTGGACGGCCGGCCCATGCTGGGCTTCTGCAGCAACGACTACCTGGGCCTGGCCAGCCACACGGCCGTGGCGCTGGCCGCCTGCGACGGCGTGCGCGAATACGGCGTGGGCTCGGGCGCATCTGCGCTGGTCAGCGGCCACAGCGTGGCCAATGCGGCGCTGGAGGCCGATCTCGCCCACTTCGTGCAGCTGCCGCGCGCGCTCTACTTCTATTCCGGCTACGCCACCAACACCGGCATCGTGCCGGCGCTGATCGGCGAGGGCGACGCACTCTTTTCCGATGCGCTCAACCACGCCTGCCTGATCGACGGCGCCCGCCTCTCGCGCGCCGCCATCCACCGCTACCCGCATGCCGACCTCGCGGCGCTGGAACGCCTGCTGGCCGCCAGCACCGCGCGCCGCAAGCTGGTCATCACCGACTCGGTGTTCAGCATGGACGGCGACGTGGCGGACATCCCCGCGCTGCTGGCGCTGTGCGAGGCGCACGACGCGCTGCTGCTGCTCGACGATTCGCACGGCTTCGGCCTCCTGGGCCCGCAGGGGCGCGGCGTGCTGGCCGAAGCGGGCCTGTGCGGCCGCAATGCCTCGCCGCGCGTGCTCTACATGGCCTCGCTGGGCAAGGCCGCGGGCGGGGCCGGCGGCTTCGTGGCAGGCCGCGATGCGCTCATCGAATGGCTGCTGCAGAAGACCCGCAGCTACATCTTCGCCACCGCCGCGCCCGCCCTGTTGGCGCGCGCCATGCAGGCCGCGCTGGACCAGATCGAGCGCGGCAGCGCCCTGCGCACGCAGCTGCAGGACCGCATCGCGCAGCTGCGCTGCGGCCTGGCGCCCGTACTGCAGGGCACGCACTGGCAGCTGGGCGCATCGCGCACCGCCATCCAGCCTCTGGTCATCGGCCCCAACGGCGAGGCCCTGGCCGTGACGGAAGGCCTGCGCGAGCGCGGCATCTGGGTGCCGGCCATCCGGCCGCCCACCGTGCCCGAAGGCACGGCGCGCCTGCGCATCGCGCTCTCGGCCGCGCACACCGAGGCCGACGTGGCCCGGCTCATCGCCGCGCTGGCCGAGCTCGCGCCCGCGCGCCACTCCCACACACCGAAAGCCTTCGCATGACCTACAGCGTCAAGGAAATCTTCTACACCCTGCAGGGCGAAGGCGGCCAGGCCGGCACGCCCGCCGTGTTCTGCCGCTTCGCCGGCTGCAACCTCTGGAGCGGCCGCGAGGAAGACCGCGCCAGCGCCGTCTGCCGCTTCTGCGACACCGACTTCGTCGGCACCGACGGCACGCTGGGCGGCAAGTTCGCCACCGCCGACGCGCTGGCCGACCTGATCGCCGCCCAGTGGCCCGCGCACGACGACCGGCACCGCCTGGTGGTGCTGACCGGCGGCGAGCCGCTGCTGCAGGTCGATGCCGCGCTGGTCGATGCGCTGCATGCGCGGCGCTTCCGCATCGCCGTGGAAAGCAACGGCACGGTGGCCGCGCCTGCCGGCATCGACTGGCTGTGCATCAGCCCCAAGGCCGGCGCCGACTGGGTGCAGCGCGAAGGGCAGGAACTGAAGCTGGTCTGGCCCCAGCCCGGCTTCGATCTGGCCGCGCTGGAGGCGCAGACGCGCTTCACGCACCGCTTCCTGCAGCCCATGGACGGACCCAGCCAAGCCGCCAACACCGCCCTGTGCATCGAAGCCTGCCTGCAGCGTCCGGCGTGGCGCCTGAGCCTGCAGACCCACAAGCTCACCGGCATCCGCTAGCGGAGCAGCGCAAGGAGCCCTTCTGGCGTCGTTGCGCCGCTTTCGCTCTGATCGTTATTTTTTCCCCCTGGTTTTTCGAATCATGCAGTTCACCGTCCACCAACGCTTCTTCTTCGACGCCGCCCACACGCTGCAGCGCGAGATCGAGGCCGAAGGCAGCCGCCGCATCCACGGCCACACCTACCATGCCGAGATCTCGGTCACCGGCCCGCGCCATGCCGGCAGCGGCATGGTGATCGACCTGGGCCATCTGCGCGCACGCTGCGAACGCCTGCGCGAACAGCTGGACCACCACCTGCTCGACGAGGTGCAAGGCCTCGGCCCAGCCACGCTGGAGAACCTCTGCGCCTTCATCGCCCGGGACCTGGCCGACCTGCAGCCCCCGCCCAGCCGCGTGCGCGTCTGGCGCGACGCGCTGGGCGACGGCTGCGTGCTCGACCTGTGACCCTTCAAGGCATTCATTTACCGGAGACGACCGCACCATGCCCCACCTGACCATCGAATACACCGACAACCTCGCCGGCTTCCCCGAAGCCGAGGTCATGCAGGCCGTGAACGCCGCCGTCGCCGCCCATCCGCAGATCCCCGACGAGGCCGACCTCAAGACCCGCGTGGTGCGCCACGCCCGCTTCGAGATCGGCACCGCGCCCGCCAACCGCGCCTTCATCCATGCCCAGCTGCGCCTGCTGTCGGGCCGCAGCCCCGAGGCCAAGAAGGAACTGACCTCGCTGATCGCCGATGTGCTGCGCCGCCTGGCGCCCCGGCCCGAGGGTCTGATGGTGCAGCTGAGCGTGGAGCTGGTGGACATGGACCGGCCGTCCTATTCCAAGGAAAGGCTCTGAGACTCCGAGACCTTGCGGCCGCCCTGGTAGACGAGGCGGCAGCGCCCCAACGTGACGGAACCATGTCCTGAGAGCCGCCCTCTGTGGCGCATTCGCCGCAAACGGGGCGGCAGGCCTACCCAGGCCCGCATGGCTTAAGCTAGGCTTTCGGCGCCGGAAAACGGCCACGCTCTTTCACGAGATGGTGGCCGGCCCGCCGCGCCCATCCGCTGCACCGTCGCGCCGAGGCCGCCGGTCTGCCGTCATATTCCATACGAGGGAGGTCTCTTGCTGTCCAAACTACTGAAAACCCTGCTGGTCGCCGGCTGCATGTCGGTCATCGCGGCGCCCGTGCTGCCCGTTCAGGCGCAGGAAAAAGGCGTCGTCAAGACGCTGGCCGGCGACACGCGCTACGAATGGATCGGCCACTGGGACACGGCCCGGCTCAACGTCATCCTCACCCAGACCATCCCTGATTTCGCCGGCATCACCGTGCCCTACACCCCGGCGCGCACGGGCGTGAATCTCTACCGCGTCACCTACCAGTCGGTGGTGCCGGAAAAGGGCAACAAGCCGATCACGGCTTCGGGCCTGGTCGCGCTGCCCGACACGCCGGAGCCCACCACGCTGCCCGTGGTGTCCTACCAGCACGGCACGGTCTATGGCCGCAAGGAAGTGCCCGGCTTCCCTGACAACTCCCCTGAAACGCGGTTCATGATCGCCCAGTTCGCCGGCCAGGGCTATGCGGTGGTCGGCGCCGACTATTTCGGCCTGGGCGTCTCGAAGGAACCGGAAGGCTACCTGGTCAAGGCCAGCCAGCAGCAGGCCAGCTTCGACTTCCTCACCGCCGCGCAGGACGTGATGGCCGACCTGGGCCGCAAGCGGGACAAGCTCTACCTGGCAGGCTGGTCGCAAGGCGGCTTCGTCACCATGGCGCTGCTGGAAAAGCTGGAGCAGGCCGGCATTCCCGTCGATGCCGCCGCCACGGCCAGCGCGCCGCTGGACCTGGGCATCGCCATGCAGGGCTTCCTGAGCTTCCCGCGCCCCTACGACGCCGTCTGGCTCAACAGCATCTTCATCCTGTCGGCCTTCTCGTACGAGAACTACTACGACGTGCCCGGCCTGGCCCGCTCGCTCTTCAACGAGCCCTACTACGAAGCGGCCAAGAAGGCCTACGACCGCACGCTCACCGATCCGTCCGTGATCCCGACCGACCTGCACCAGCTGCTCAAGGCCGATTACTTCGACCCGCAGTTCTTCGCGCAGTCGGCCTTCGGCAAGCTCATCGCACGCACGCAGGCCTACCGCTGGGTCGTGAAGACGCCCGTGCGCAACTACTACGGCGAAACCGACGAGGCCATCTCCGTCGGCGTGGGCCGCATGGCCCAGACCTATGCGGAAGCGCTGGGCGCAGGCAACCCCGCCGTCGAAGCCGTGTCCACCGGCAAGACCACCCACCGCGGCACCTTCGCCACCGCCGTGCCGCAGTGGAAGACCTGGTTCGAAAGCCGCTGACATCGCCTCCGACTCAGGCACCGCCGCGCACGCGCTGCGCCGGCTGCCTGCGCCCGGCAAGCGCCTGCTTCTGCGCACTGGCGGCGCCGGTAGCGCACCGGGCCGAGGTGCTGATCCTGCAGCACCCGCTGGAAGCCGGCCAGGCCAAGGGCACGGCGCGGCTGCTGCACCGCTGCCTGCCGCGCAGCCGCATGGAAGTGGGCGAGGCCTTCGACCCGGCGGCGCTGCGGCAATGGCTCACGGCCGCCTGGCCCGGCTGCGCCGCCGCACCGGGCGCCGAACCCCATGCGGTGCTCCTTTACCCGCACTCCCCGCACGACCCCGCCTTGCCGCTGGCCGCCCCGCCGCCGCTGCCCGCGCACTGGCTGGCGGACGATGCCGCCGCCCTGCGGCTGGTGGTGCTGGACGGCACCTGGCGCAAGAGCCGCAAGATGCTCTATGCGAATCCGCTGCTGCAGGCCCTGCCCCGCCTGCCGCTGTCGCTGCCGCCGGACCTGCCAGCCGCGCGCTACGCCCGCCTGCGGCGCGCCCATGCGCCGCACCAGCTTTCGACGCTGGAGGCCACCTGCTCAGCGCTGGCCCAGGTCGAGGGCGATGCGGCGCGCTATGCGCCGGTGCTGCAGGCGCTGGAGGCCTTCATCGATCGCCAGGCGGCGCATCGGCCAGCAACTGCGCCGGCAGCCAGCCCCGAAGGCTGTTGACGAAGGCCCAGGCGCGCACGCGTGGCAGGTCTTCGAGCCGCAGCACGGCTTCGGCCACCCGCCCTTCGCGCAGGGCCTGGGCGCGGCCCACGCCGGGCAGCAGGCCCGAGGCCAGCGGCGGCGTGATCCAGCGGCCATCGTCCAGCTGCGCGGCGAGGTTGCCGAAAGTGCCTTCGGTGATCTCGCCCTCGGCGTTGTAGAGCACGGTGTCGAACACGCCCGAGCCCGGCGCGGGCGCGAAGGCCGCGTAGTGCGCGCGGCGCGTGGTCTTATGGCGCACGAATTCGCCGTGGGCCTCCAGGAGCGGCCGGCCGGCCAGCGCCAGCCGCACAGGGCCGGCCGCGGCGGGCGCCAGCGCGAAGGCCTCGGCGCGCGGCATGCCGTCGGCGCGCAGCAGCAGGCGGGCGCGCCAGGCCCCGTGGGGGTGGGCATCGGCCAGGGCCTGCAGGCAGGCGGCGATGCGCGCCTCGTCCCACGGCACATTGAAGTGCGCGGCGGACGCGACCATGCGCGCCAGATGCTCGCCACGGTGGCGGAAGGCGCCATCCACCAGCGCAAGGGTTTCCAGAATGTCGAAGGGCTCGCTCGCCCGCACGAGGAAGGCGCGCTTGTGGCGCCATTCCTGCCATTCGGCGTCGGCCCGCGCATCGTGGGTGATGCCGCTGCCGATGCCGCAGCGGGCCTCATCCCCGCGCAGCTCCACGGTGCGGATGGGCACGTTGAAGGTGGCGGCCAGCCCGCCGCCGGCGCGCGGGCGCACCAGCCCCAGGGCGCCGCAGTACCAGCCGCGCGGGCCTTCCTCCAGCGCCTGGATGGCCTGCATGGCGCGTACCTTGGGCGCGCCGGTGACGGAGCCGCAGGGGAAAAGCGCCGCGAAGACCTGTTCCAGCGTGGTGCCGGCCGGCGTGTGGCCCTGCACGTCGGACGTCATCTGCCACACGGCGGGCAGCGCCTGCGTGGCGAACAACGCGGGCACGCGCACGCTGTGGGGCGTGCAGATGCGCGAGAGGTCGTTGCGCAGCAGGTCCACGATCATCACGTTCTCGGCCCGCTCCTTGGGGCTGGCGCGCAGGGCGGCGGCCCGGGCGGCGTCTTCCTCTGGCGTGGCGCCGCGCGGGGCCGTGCCCTTCATGGGGCGGGCCAGCAGCCGGCCGCCGTCCTGGTCCTCACCGCCGTCCTGCCAGTCGAAGAACAGCTCGGGCGAGACCGACAGCACCTGCTCGTCGCCCAGGTCCAGGCAGAGCGCATAGCCACCGGGCTGGGCGCGCTGCAGCGCGGCGAAGAAGGCCTGGGCGGTGGCCGCAGCATCCGCGCCCGGCGCGGGCTGCACGCGGCCCTGCAGCCGGGCCGTGTGGTTGATCTGGTAGTAGTCGCCGGCCGCGATGCCCTGGTGGATGGCGTCCAGCGCCGCATCGAAAGGCGCGCGCTGCGGCAGCCCGTGCCAGTCCACCGTGGGCTCGTGGGCCACGGGCGGTGGCTCCTCGGGCCATGGGCCGGGCGCATCGAACACCGCGAACCAGACCAACGCCTGGCCGGGCGGCGGCGCCTGGGTGCGCAGCGCAGCATCGAAGGCGGCGGCAGCTTCGTAGCGCAGGCCGCCGACGCACCAGGCACCGGCCCGGGCAGCGGCATCCACGGCGCGCAGCACGCCGGGCACCTCGGCCAGTGTGTGGGCCGCCAGCACATGGCGCGGCGCGGCGGTGAAGGCGTGCCGCAGGCGGCCGGGCGCAGCTCGGGGGCCGGGCGCATGGGAGTCCGCGAAATCGATCAGTGCGATACAGGTCAAATCAGGCTCTCGCGCTCGATCCATCTGCGCATGCAGCTATTTTTTCAGGAGCAAACCGCTCAGGCGGCCCCGATGTGAGGCACCAGCGCACCGGCCGGCTGGCCGTTCTTGAGCGCGGCGGTGAAGGCCAGCATGCGGTCGATGGGCCGGCGCGCGCGCGGGATCAGGGCCGGGTCCACCTCGACGGCATTAGCGCCGGTCTCCAGCACCCGGGCCACGTCGGCCAGGCCGTTCATGGCCATCCAGGGGCAGTGCGCGCAGCTCTTGCAGGTGGCGCTGTTGCCGGCGGTGGGCGCTTCGTGGAAGGTCTTGCCCGGATTGAGCGTGCGCAGCTTGTGCAGCATGCCGTTGTCGGTGGCGACGATGAATTCGCGCGCATCCAGCTCGCGCGCGGCCTTCAGGATGGCGCTGGTGGAGCCCACGGCGTCGGCCAGGGCCACCACGTCGGCCGGGCTTTCGGGATGGACCAGCACTTTGGCCTGCGGGTGCCGGCGCTTGAGGTCCTGCAGCTCCTGCGCCTTGAATTCGTCATGCACGATGCAGGCGCCGTTCCAGAACAGCATGTCCGCGCCGGTCTGCTGCTGGATGTAGCCACCCAGGTGCCGGTCGGGCGCCCAGAGGATCTTGTGGCCCGCCGCCTTGAGCGCGGAGACGATCTCCAGCGCGCAGCTCGACGTGACCAGCCAGTCGGCGCGCGCCTTCACGGCCGCGCTGGTGTTGGCATAGACGACCACGGTACGGTCCGGGTGCTGGTCGCAGAAGGCGCCGAAGGCGTCGGCCGGGCACCCCAGGTCGAGCGAGCAGGTGGCGTCCAGGTCGGGCATGAGCACGGTCTTCTCGGGCGACAGGATCTTGGCCGTCTCGCCCATGAAGCGCACGCCGGACACCACCAGCGTCTGTGCGGCGTGGTCGCGGCCGAAGCGCGCCATCTCCAGCGAATCGCTGACCAGGCCGCCGGTTTCCTCCGCCAGGTCCTGCAGGTCGGGGTGGACGTAGTAGTGCGACACCATCACCGCGTTCCTCTCGCGCAGCAGCGCGCGGATGCGGTCCTTGAGCGCGGCGCGCTCGGAGGGCGCTGGCTCGGCGGGCACGCGGGCCCAGGCGTGGCGGGTGGAACACGCGCCGCCGCCCGCGTCGGCGGGCTGTTCGTATTCCACGGGCTTGATGGCGAGGTCGGCGATGGTCATGGCGGGGGTGTCGGGCCGGGTGTGGCGGCCTCGTTGTAGAGACGGAAACTGCGCCGCAGTTCGGCCGGTCAGGCGATATCCTGCATCCGCATGGAGAAATCGGTGGCCTTCACGTCCTTGGTCAGCGTGCCGATGGAGATGCGGTCCACGCCGGTCTCGGCCAGCGCACGCAGGCCTTCCAGCGTCACGCCGCCGGAAATCTCCAGGATGGCCGGGCCGGCCGGATGCGCGGCGTTGCGGCGCACGGCCTCGTGCAGCATGGCCAGCGGCATGTTGTCCAGCAGCACCATGCGGGCGCCGGCCGACAGGGCCTCGTCCAGCTGTTCGAGCGTCTCGCACTCGATCTCGATGAACTTCGCCCGGGCAGCGGCCGCACGGGCGGCCTGCAGCACGGCCGTGACGCCGCCGGCTGCGGCGATGTGGTTTTCCTTGATCAGCACGGCGTCGTGCAGGCCGATGCGGTGGTTGGTGCCGCCGCCCACGCGCACGGCGTATTTCTGCGCCAGCCGCAGGCCCGGCAGGGTCTTGCGCGTATCGACGATCTGGGCGCGGGTGCCGGCCACCGCATCGACATAGCGGCGGGTCTTGGTGGCCACGGCCGATAGCAGCTGCAGGAAGTTGAGCGCCGTGCGCTCGGCGCTCAGCAGCGCGCGCGCCTGGCCCTCGATCTCCAGCACCACCTGGTCGGCCGCGCAGCGCTGGCCCTCGGCCACGTGCCAGGCCAGGCGCACGCCCGGGTCCAGCGCGCGCAGCGCGGCCTCGGCCCAGGGGGCACCGCAGATCACGGCCTCTTCGCGGGCCAGCACGCGGGCGCGCACGCGCCGGGCCGGGTCGATCAGCGCAGCGGTCAGGTCGCCCGCGCCCACGTCTTCTTCCAGGGCGCGGGCCACATCGGCATGCACCACGGCCTGCAGGCCTTCATCGTCGCCGGCCGCCGGGCCGGATGCGGGCTGAAACAGATTCGTCATGGGCCGCGAGCATACCGGCAACCCGCCCTCCCGGCGGAGCGAAAGGGGCGGATCCCGGATTCTTCTAAACTCGCGCGCCGTGACGAACCGCCCCTCTTCGCCGCTCTCCACGCCAGGGCCTGATCTACCGCACCAAGCCACGGCGCCCAGCCGCCGCGGCGGCCCGCCTGCGCCCGGGTGGCGAATGACCGGCCTGCACGGCATCGCCCGGCACCGGGCAACGGCCTGGTGGCTGCTGGCTGCGTGGTGGCTGGCCGCCCTTTACAGCCCTGCGCATGCGGACCCCGCTGCGCTGCGGCTGCAGCCCGGCGCGGGCGCGCGGAACGTCTGGCCGGCGGTGACCCTGCTGGCCGATGCCACGCATGCCATGACGGTGCAGGACGTATGGAACCACCGCGACGATTTCGCGCCGCCGGCCGCCCCCGACGGCGCGCTTGGCCTGCGCAAGGAAACCGTGTGGCTGCGCCTGCCCCTCGCCGTGGACCAGCCGCCCCGGGACCCGTGGGTGGCGGCGCTGGGCTACGGGGCAATGCAGGAGGTGGACTTCTACCTCGTGCGCGACGGCCAGGTGCTGCAGCATGCCGCCCGGGGCTATCTGCGCCCGGCGACCCGGCAATCCCTGGCCAGCCGCACCCCCGAAATGGAGCTGGACCTGGCCGGCGGCCTGCGCTACGACCTGCTGATCCGCGTGCACACGCCCGGCCCGATGATCCTGCCCCTGTCGATCAGCGAACAACCGGAGCGCTCGCGCGCGAGCCAGCGCGAGCTGCTGCTGCAGGGCCTGCTCAACGGCCTGGCCCTGTGCCTGATCCTCTACAGCCTGGTGCAGTGGCGGGGGCAGCGCGAAAAGCTGTTCGCCTACTACGCCCTGCTGGCGCTGGGCAGCGCGGGGTTTTCGCTGCAGTTCTTCGGCGTCGGGGCGCAGTTCCTGTGGCCCGGCCAGATCTGGCCGGAGCGCCATTTCGCCCTCCTGTCCGGTTTCATCGCTCTGGTCGGTTCGTTCCTGTTTCTCAGCCAGGCACTGGCTTCCGATGCGCCGCGAAGCCGGTACGTGCGCGGCATGCGGGCGGGCGCGGCGCTGATGGCGGCTGCGGCCGTAGCCCATGCGCTGGGGCTGCTCAGCGTGCAGACGGCCACCGCCATCATGAGCGTCTTCGGCCTGGTGCCCTCGGCGGCCAGCCTGCCGATGGCCTTTCGCCGCATGCGGCAGGGCGATCCGGTCGGCGGCGTGCTGCTGATGGGATGGGCAGTCTATGGCCTGGCCGCCGGCATCTTCGCCGGCATGGCCCAGGGCCTGCTGCCCGTCAACTTCTGGACCCTGCATTCGTTCCAGATCGGCTCCACGCTGGACATGCTGATCTTCCTGCGCGTGCTGGGGCTGCGCTCCGAAGCGCTGCGCCTGGCGGCGCACGCCGCACTGGTCGAGCGCGACACCATGCGATCGCTGGCCCATACCGACGCGCTCACCGGCCTGCTGAACCGGCGCGGCATGCAGCTGACGCTGCAGTCGGCCCTGGCGCAGTGCGATGCCGGCCGGCCGGTGGCCGTCTATCTGCTGGACCTGGACGGCTTCAAGCCGGTGAACGACCGGTACGGCCATGACGTGGGCGACGAACTGCTGGTGGCCGTGGCCCGGCGGCTGGGCGAGGTCGCGGGGCCGGCACGCCAGGTGGCACGCCTGGGCGGAGACGAATTCGTCGTGCTCGCCGCCGGCCTGGAGCATGCGGGACAGGCCCGGGCGCTAGGCGAGGCGCTGCTGCAGGCCTTCCGGACTCCCTTCGCGCTGCGCCGGCACCGGCTGCAGGTGGGCCTGACCATCGGCTACGCGCTGGCGCCGCTGGACGGCACGGCCGCCACCGAACTCCTGGCTTTGGCCGACATGGCCATGTACCGGGGCAAGCAGGCCGGCAAGCACCGGCTTCGCCGGTGCGCGGAACCCGCCGCGGAGGCGCCACAGGCCGCGTAGCCACGCGCCCTCGCATAGACTCGCGGCTCATTCGCGCCCCTTGAGGATTGATCGCATGACCACGCCATCGCCGACGCCCGCCCACGCCGCAGGCACGCCCTACGGCACCCTGCCCCCCGCATCGCCCCTGCCGCAGCGCCGGCCCGTGAGCCTGCCGCGCCTGGCGCAGATGCGCGAGGCGGGCGAGAAGATCACCATGCTGACGGCCTACGACGCCACCTTCGCCGCCGTGGCCGATGCGGCGGGCGTGGAATGCCTGCTGGTGGGCGATTCGCTCGGCATGGTCTGCCAGGGCCTGCCCAGCACCGTGGGCGTGTCGCTGGACACCATGGCCTACCACACGGCCAGCGTGGCGCGCGGCCTGCACCGGGTGCAGGGCACGGCCTGGCTGATCGCCGACCTGCCCTACGGCAGCTATGCCGAGGGCCCAGAGCAGGCCATGCGCAGCGCCTGCGCGCTGATGCAGGCCGGCGCCCACATGGTCAAGCTCGAAGGCGGCGGCTGGACCGCACCCACCGTGCGCTTCCTGGTCGAGCGCGGCGTGCCCGTCTGCGCCCACCTGGGCCTGACGCCGCAGACCGTGCATGCCCTGGGTGGCTACCGCGTGCAGGGCCGCACCGACGAGGCGGCGCGCACGCTGCGCAGCCATTCCATCGAGCTGCAGGACGCAGGCGCCGCCATGCTGGTGCTGGAGATGGTGCCCGCCGTGCTGGCGCGCGAGGTCACCGAGGCCCTGCCCCGCTGCCACACCATCGGCATCGGCGCAGGCAGCGGCACGGCCGGCCAGGTGCTGGTGCTGCACGACATGCTGGGCGTGAACCTGGGCAAGAACCCCAAGTTCGCGCACGACTTCATGCAGGAAGCCGGCAGCGTGCGCGGCGCCATCGAGGCCTATGTGCGGGCCGTCAAGGCCGGCAGCTTCCCCGACGACGCCCTGCACGCCTGGTAAACCCCGCCGCCCGCTCCACCGCTCCCATCATGATCGTCACCCACACCATCGCCGACCTGCGCGCCGCCCTGGCCGGACGCGGGCGCCCCGCCTTCGTGCCCACCATGGGCAACCTGCACGACGGCCACATCGCCCTGGTGCGCCAGGCCAAGCCGCTGGGCGAGGTCACGGTCGCCAGCATCTTCGTGAACCGGCTGCAGTTCCTGCCGCACGAGGACTTCGACAGCTATCCGCGCACCTGGGACAGCGACTGCGCGCAGCTCACGGCGGCCGGCTGCGACGTGCTGTTCGCGCCGCGCGAAGCCGACCTCTACCCCGAGCCGCAGACCTTCAAGGTGCAGCCCGACCCGGCGCTGGCCGATCTGCTGGAAGGCCGGTTCCGGCCCGGCTTCTTCACCGGCGTCTGCACCGTGGTGATGAAGCTCTTCTCGGCCGTCTTCTTCGCCAGCGGCGCGGGCGGCGGCACGGCCGTGTTCGGCAAGAAGGACTACCAGCAGCTGATGGTGGTGCGCCGCATGGTGCAGCAGTTCGCCCTGCCCATCGACGTGGTGGCGGGCGACACGGCCCGTGCCGGCGACGGCTTGGCGCTCAGTTCCCGCAACGGCTATCTGAGCGCCGACGAACGCCAGCGCGCCGTGCAGCTCTCGCAGGCGCTGCGTGCCCTGGCCGACGAGGTGCGCGCCACGCCCGGTGCGCCCCTGGCCGAACTGGAAGCCCGGGCCGTGCAGGCCCTGCAAACGGCGGGCTGGGCGCCCGACTACCTCACGGTGCGCCAGCGCCACGATCTGCTGCCGCCGCAGGACGGCGCCGCCCGCAGCGGCCCGCTGGTGGCCCTGGCGGCCGCCCGCCTGGGCAGCACGCGGCTGATCGACAACCTGGAATTCTGAAGAGCAGGCCTACGGCGGCAGGCGCAGCCGCCTACAGGACCTGCGCCGGGCGTCGCACAGAGCGCGGGACGGGGGCCGGATAGCTTTGAGCCATCCCTTCAACCCCTTCGAACAGGAGTGACTCATGCCCATCATCCTCTGGCTTCTCGGCGTTCCCCTCTCGCTCGTCCTTGTGCTGATGCTGTTCGGCGTGCTCTGACACCGACGGCACGCGCCGGCACCCGCGAGCCTGCCGGCCGGCGCGCCTTGTCAGCCCAATTCGGCTGCCGGGTCCCGCCCCATCAGTGCGGCCACCGCTTCGGCAGGCTGCATCACTCCATCCAGCAGATCGACCACGGCCCGGGCGATGGGCATTTCCACCCCCAGCGCCTGGGCCCGGCGCACCACGGTGCGGGCGGTGTAGACACCCTCGGCCACATGGCCCAACGAGGCCACCGCCTGCTCCAGCGAACGGCCTTCGGCCAGCAGCAGCCCCACGCGGCGATTGCGCGATAGATCGCCCGTGGCGGTCAGCACCAGATCGCCCAGGCCGGACAGCCCCATGAAGGTGTCGGTGCGCGCGCCCAGGGCCACGCCCAGGCGCGTCATCTCGGCCAGCCCGCGGGTGATGAGGGCGGCCCGCGCGTTCAGGCCCAGGTGCAGCCCGTCGCAGAGGCCAGTGGCGATGGCCAGCACGTTCTTCACGGCGCCGCCCACTTCCACACCCACCACGTCGTCGTTGGCATAGACCCGCAGGCTGGGACTGTGAAAGGCCTGCACCAGCAGCTCGCGCACGTCGGCATGCGCGCTGGCGGCCACCAGCGCGGTGGGCCGGGCCAGCGCCACTTCCTGCGCGAAGCTCGGGCCGCTGAGCACGCCGATGCGCAGCCCGGGGGCCGTCTGCGCGCAGACCTCGTGCCCCATCAGCCCCGCTGCGTCCGGCGCATCGCCGGCCGGGGCCTCGAAGCCCTTGCACAGCCAGGCGACCGGCGCCGCCACGGCCTGCAGCCGCGCCAGCGTGGCGCGCAAGGCGGCCATGGGCGTGGCGGCGATCACCAGGTCGGCGGCACGCGCGGCCTCCAGCGGGTCGCCGGACGCCAGTTGAAGGGAGGGAGCGAAGGAGATGCCGGGCAGATAGCGCGCGTTCTGGCGCTCCGCCGCCATGGAGGCGGCCTGGGCGGCGTCGCGCGCCCAGAGCGTCACGGCATGCCCGGCAGGATGCGAGGCGGCACTGAGCGCCATCGCCGTCCCCCAGGCACCGGCGCCAAGCACTACTATTTTCATAGCTGTCAGTGCTGAATTGGCAAGCGCTGCCGGCCATCAGGCCGCAGCGCCAGCGCTTTTACTGCGCCAGGACGGAAGACGGCTCGCCGGCAGCCTGGGCCTGCTGCTGCTCGTACATGGCCTGGAAGTTGATTTCGGCCAGATGCACGGGGGGGAAGCCAGCGCGCGTGATCAGGTCGGCCACGTTGCCGCGCAGGTAGGGATAGACGATCTGCGGGCATGCGATGCCCATGATCGGGCCCATCTGGTCTTCGGGCAGGTTGCGGATCTCGAAGATGCCGGCCTGCTTTGCTTCGACCAGGAACACCGTCTTGTCCTGGATCTTGGTCTGCACGGTGGCCGTCACGGCCACTTCGTAGATGCCGTCGGCCACGGGGGTGGCTTCCACGCCGAGCTGGATGTCCACGCTGGGCTGCTGCTGTTCCAGCAGGATGGCGGGGGAGTTCGGCTGCTCCAGGGAGGCATCCTTCAGATAGACGCGCTGGATCTGGAACACGGGGGTTGCTTCTTCGTTGGCCATGGTCTGGGTTCTTTCTGTCAATCAATCAGTGCGCCGATCCGGCAAAAAACAAAGCCCGCGCGGGAACGGCTCCCGCAGCGGGCAGTCGGGCCGCATTATGCAGTCCGCAAAAGACTCAAGCGGCGTTCAGCAAAGGCATCAGCCCGCCCCGTCCGTCGAGGGCCACCAGGTCGTCGTGGCCACCCACGTGGGTGTCGCCGATGAAGATCTGCGGCACCGTGCGGCGGCCGGTGATCTCCATCATCTGCGAGCGCGCCGCGGGGTCCATGTCCACGCGGATCTCCTCGATCTGCTCGACGCCCTTGGACTTGAGGATCTGCTTGGCGCGGATGCAGTAGGGACAGACGGCGGTGGTGTACATCTTCACGGCTTGCATGGCAGGCGGCCTTTCTTTCTTCGGGTGTGCGGGGCGATGGGAAAACGAAAAGGGGCGGAATGAGCCGCAGATGGCGACGGATCAGGCCTTTTCAACCGGCATCGACGCATCCCGCCAGGCCTTCAGCCCGCCGGCCAGTGCCTGGGCGTTGTCGTAGCCCAGCTTCTTGGCCACGCCCACGGCGCGCTGCGCCCGCGCGCCCTTGGCGCACACCAGCACCAGCGGCAGGGCCTTGTTCTTGACCACCTGAGGCAGGCGTTCCTCCAGCTGGCCCAGGGGCACGTTCCTGGAGCCGCCCACATGGCCGGCCGCGAATTCGTCGGGCTCGCTCACGTCGATGACCACCGCCTTCTCGCGGTTGATGAGCTGCACCGCGTTGGCGGGAGTGAGCGCCCCGCCGGCCGCCTCGCGCATCAGCGGAGCCAGCAGCATGCCCCCCGAAGCCAGAGCGATGAAGAACAGATACCAGTTGTCGATGATGAAATTCACGTCGGTCCTCAGGAGAAGCAAAGCAGGCAATTCTAGAATGCCAGGTTTTGAACCTGAATCCTTGAGGGACACATGCACAAGCTCGTTCTGATTCGCCACGGAGAATCCACCTGGAACCTGGAGAACCGCTTCACCGGCTGGACCGACGTGGATCTGACTCCCACCGGCGTGGAACAGGCCAAGAACGCGGGCCGCCTGCTCAAGGCCGAGGGCTACGAATTCGACCAGGCCTACACCAGCATGCTCAAGCGGGCCACGCGCACGCTCTGGCACACGCTGGACGAAATGGACCGCACCTGGCTGCCCGTGCAGCACAGCTGGCGCCTGAACGAGCGCCACTACGGCGCGCTGCAGGGCCTGAACAAGGCCGACATGGCCAAGCAGTACGGCGATGCGCAGGTGCTGGTCTGGCGCCGCAGCTACGACACGCCGCCGCCGGCGCTCGAAGCCACCGATCCGCGCAGCGAGCGCGGCGACATCCGCTACGCCGGCCTTTCGCCCGAGCAGATCCCGCTGACCGAATGCCTGAAGGACACGGTCGCCCGCGTGCTGCCCTTCTGGAACGACACCATGGCGCCGGCCATCCGTTCGGGCCGCCGCGTGGTCGTGGCCGCGCACGGCAACTCGATCCGCGCGCTGGTCAAGTACCTGGACAACATCTCGGACGACGATATCGTGGGCCTGAACATCCCCAACGGCATTCCGCTGGTGTACGAGCTGGACGACGAGCTGCGCCCTCTGCGCCACTACTACCTGGGCGACGCCGAGGCCGCCGCCAAGGCTGCGGCCGCCGTGGCATCGCAGGGCAAGGCCTGAACTGAAGGCAGCGCGGGTAAAGCCTGGGTAAAGCCGAGCCCGGTCGCAGGCTCCCAGCCAATGGATGGGAACTGCGCAGGGCCTCGCCCTTCCAAGGTGTATATTGAATCGAAGCGGTAAAGGGTTTGTATGGGCCAAAAGATGAAAATTGCGGGCTGGATCGGAGTGGGCGTCATTGCCGGCGCACTCACCACGGTGTCGCTGCAGACCGTGGCGCGTGGTGCCATGACGCCGCTGCCGCTGGAGGAGATCCAGCAGCTGTCCGCCGTGTTCGGCCTGATCAAGACCGACTACGTCGATCCCGTCGATGACAAGAAGCTCATCACCGACGCCATCTCGGGCATGGTGTCCAGCCTCGACCCCCACTCCCAGTACTTCGACAAGAAGTCCTTCAAGGAATTCCGCGAGGGCACCTCGGGCCGCTTCGTCGGCGTGGGCATCGAGATCACCCAGGAAGACGGCCTGATCAAGGTCGTCTCGCCCATCGAAGGCTCGCCCGCCTTCCGCGCCGGCATCAAGACCAACGACCTGATCACGAAGATCGACGACACGGCCGTCAAGGGCCTGGCGCTGAGCGACGCCGTCAAGAAGATGCGCGGCGAACCCAACACGCAGGTCACGCTGACCATCCTGCGCAAGGACGAAAGCCGCAGCTTCCCGGTGACCATCACGCGCGAAGAGATCAAGACCCAGTCCGTCAAGGGCAAGGTCATCGAGCCGGGCTACGCCTGGGTGCGCCTCTCGCAGTTCCAGGAGCGCACGGTGGACGACTTCGTCCACAAGATCGAAGACATCTACAAGCAGGATCCCAACCTCAAGGGCCTGGTGCTCGACCTGCGCAACGATCCGGGCGGCCTGCTCGACGCCGCCGTTGCCGTGTCCTCCGCCTTCCTGCCGGAGAACGTCACAGTGGTGTCCACCAACGGCCAGCTGCCCGAAAGCAAGGCCATCTTCAAGGCCGCGCCCGAGTACTACCAGCGCCGCGGCGGCAGCGACCCGCTCAAGCGCCTGCCCGTGGCCCTCAAGACCGTGCCCCTGGTGGTGCTGGTGAACGAAGGCTCCGCATCGGCCAGCGAGATCGTGGCCGGCGCCCTGCAGGACAACCACCGCGCCACCATCATGGGCAGCCAGACCTTCGGCAAGGGCTCGGTGCAGACCGTGCGCCCGCTGGGCCCGGACACCGGCATCAAGCTGACCACGGCCCGCTACTACACCCCCAGCGGCAAGTCCATCCAGGCCAAGGGCATCGTGCCCGATGTGATGGTGGACGAGACCGCCGAAGGCGACCTCTTCGCCGCCCTGCGCATGCGTGAGGCCGACCTCGAAAAGCATCTGGCCAGCGGCCAGGGCGCGGAAGTCAAGGATGTGGCTCGCGAGCAGGCCCGCGAGGAAGCCCGCAAGCGCCTCGAAGAGGACGCCAAGAAGCACGTCACCGAGCCCAAGATCCCCGAATTCGGCTCGGCTACCGACTTCCAGCTGCAGCAGGCTCTGAACCAGCTCAAGGGCAAGACCGTCCTGGCCAGCAAGACGCAGACCGAACGCAAGGAAGAGAAAAAGGACAACTAACTGATCCAGCAGGGCCTGCCCTGATCCGAGGCCGGACCTTTCGAGGCATCCGGCCTTTCTTTTTTCTCCGCCTTCCCCCTTCTCCACCACCGCCATCGCCCCATGACCGACGACCAGCTTCTGCGCTACTCGCGCCACCTCATGCTCGACGACATCGGCATCGAAGGCCAGGAGCGTCTGCTGGCCTCGCACGCGCTGGTCATCGGCGCAGGCGGGCTGGGCTCGCCTGCGGCCATGTTCCTCGCATCGGCCGGCGTGGGCCGCCTGACGCTGGTGGACGACGACACGGTGGACCTGACCAATCTGCAGCGCCAGATCGCGCATGCCACCGATCGCATCGGCATGGCCAAGGTGGACTCCGCCGCCATCGCGCTGCGCGCCATCAACCCCGACGTACAGGTGCATGCCCTGCGCGAACGGGTGGACGCCGAGCGGCTGGCCGAGCTGGTGCAAGAGGCCAGCGTGGTGCTGGACTGCAGCGACAACTATGCGACGCGCCAGGCCGTGAACGCGGCCTGCGTGCGCCACCGCGTCCCGCTGGTCGCCGGTGCCGCGATACGAATGGACGGACAGGTCACGGTCGTCGATCCGCGCAGGCCCGACACGCCGTGCTATGCCTGCCTCTTCTCGCCGCATGCCCGCTTCGAGGAAGTGCAATGCGCCACGATGGGCGTCTTCGCCCCCCTGGTCGGCATCGTGGGCAGCGTGCAGGCCGCCGAGGCGCTGAAGCTGCTGGCAGGCGCGGGAACCTCCCTGGCGGGCAACCTGCTGATGCTGGACGGCAGGACCATGGAGTGGACGCGCATGCGCACCGCCCGCGATCCCGACTGCCCGGTGTGCGGCGGGGCTTGAGCGGCTTCCAGCTCCCAGCCATCCGACGGTAGGATTGCTCCTACCCCTGTAGCTTGTCGCTGCTGGCAGAATGAAATGTGACCTTTGTCTACATTCGAGTCTCGGTCATTTCTGCAATAGCGACCAGGACAGGAACCCCCAGTGAAACTGCGCACCTACATCGTCGAAGACAACGCCACGATTCGCGAGAATCTGATCGGCACGCTGGAAGAGTTGGCGCAGGTCGAGGCGGTAGGCATCGCAGAGACGGAGGACGACGGCAAGGACTGGCTGACATCCCATCCCGCACAGTGGGACCTGGCCATCGTCGATCTCTTTTTGCGGCAAGGCAGCGGACTGGGCGTGCTTGCGGCCTGCCGCAATCGCACGGCCGGGCAGAAAATGGTGGTCCTGAGCAATTACGCCACCCCCGACGTGCGAATGCGTTGCGCCCAATTGGGCGTCGACGCGGTTTTCGACAAATCCAATGAAATCGACGCCCTGGTGGACTACTGCATTCAGCACAGCACCAGCAGCGGAACTCAGCGCCTGATGGCCAACTGACAATCCGATTTTCTCTTACACGGGGAAACACCCCGTCACAATCGATTTTTCAAAGATAAAGCCGGTAGCGATACCGGCTTTATCTTTGGGGCCTGAATAATGAGCCGAATGCAACGAAACCCGCCTCGGGACAGGAACCGTCCCAGGCCGCCCGTCCGCGCAAGCCGACGAGGAGCGCCCGGCACAGCCTGCCTGGCCGGGCGCAGCACCCGCCGGACAGGGATCGATCAATCGATCAGCTTGTTCTTCAGCGCGTAGTAGGTCAGGTCGCTGTTGGAAGACAGCGCCATCTTCTCCATGAGCCGCGTGCGGTAGGTGCTCACCGTCTTCACGCTCAGCGAAAGCGACTTGGCGATATCGCCCGCCGTCTCGCCCTTGGCCAGCTTCAGGAACACCTGGAACTCGCGCTCGGAGAGCTGCTCGTGGGGGGGGGCATCGTCCTTGCGGTTCAGCTGCTGCGCCAGCAGGTCGGCCACCGCGGGGGTCAAATAGCGCCTGCCGAGCGAGATCGTGCGGATGGCCTCGACGATCTCCTTGGGGTCGCATTCCTTGTTGAGGTAGCCGCTGGCCCCCTGACGGATCAGGTTGATGGCATAGTGCTCCTCGGGGTAGCCGCTCAGGATGAGAATGCCCATGTCGGGCGCCTTGGCGCGCAGCATGGCCAGGGCATCCAGGCCGCTCTGGCCCGGCATGGAAAGGTCCATCAGCAGGACATCGATCTCTTCGGCGCGCACGAGGTCGATGGCTTCCCGGCCGTTGGAGGCTTCCCCCACCACCCGCAAGTCCACGTGCTCGGACAGAAATTGCCGCAGCCCGGAGCGGACAATCGCATGGTCATCAACAATCCCGATCTTGATCATTAAGCTTTCTTTCTGAAGGTCGCTCTTTACGCGGTATCGTTTGGCCGCTGGCCGCTGATCGCCGCCAGATGTAAAGCATATCTGCGTATGCGACATGCTGCCTGCATTTGACATTATCCAGAAAACACCTGCTTGTAGTCCGGAGACACATATATATGCGCTGGCCCAATTTCCGCAAGATGGCCATCAGCCTGCCGCTGGCATTGCTGGCGGTCTCTGTGCTGGTGGGCATCAACGAAGTGGGCTATTCGCGCTCGCACGATGCCGTCAGCGCCCTGTCGCGCACGTACGCCACGCGCGCCGCCCTGGACCGGCTCATGCAGAACATGCTGGACGCGGAAACCGGCCTGCGCGGCTACCTGCTCACCGGCGACGACCGCTACCTGGCGCCCTACCAGAAGGCGGTCGCCACGATCAACGGCAACCTGGACGAGCTGCGCGCCATCTTCCTGAATTCACCCGATGACATGGGCGATCTCGCGCTGCTGTCGCGGCAGATCGCACGCAAGATGTCCGAGATGGACCTCAGCCTGCGGCTACGGCGCCAGAACAACGACGAGGCCTGGAAGTTCGTGCTCTCCACCGACGTCGGCAAGGAAAACATGGACGCCATCCGGGCGCTGACCGCCCGGCTGCTGGAGCGCAGCACCGAGCAGACGGAACAGAACACCGCGGCCATCCTGCACTCGCTGCTGCTGTCGCGCATAGGCATCGCGACCTTCGCGGCCATCGGCCTGCTGGCGTTCTACATGTATCTGCATCAGTCCATCACGCTGCAGGGGGTGAGCCAGCGCGAGCAGGAGATCCTGGCCCGCGAGCGTGACCGGCTGGAGCAACTGGTGCGGGAGCGCACGGCCTCGCTCACCGAACTGGCCAACCACCTGCAGCAGGTGCGGGAAGACGAGCGGGGCCATCTGGCGCGCGAACTGCACGACGAACTCGGCGCGCTGCTCACGGCCGCCAAGCTCGACGTGGCCCGGCTCAAGTCGCGCGTGGACGTGCAGGTGCCCGAGATCGCCGAGCGTCTGCGGCATCTGACCGAAACCCTCAACAGCGGCATCGCGCTCAAGCGCCGCATCATCGAAGACCTGCGGCCCTCCTCGCTCTTCAACCTGGGGCTGACCACCTCGCTGGAGATCCTGACGCGCGAATTCGCCGAGCGCAGCGGCGTGGCGGTGGAGGTGAACCTGGAGACCGTGGATCTGCCGGATCAGGTGCAGCTGACCGTCTATCGCATGGTGCAGGAATCGCTGACCAACATCGGCAAATACGCAGGCGCGCAGAAGGTGCTGGTGGCGGTACACAACTACCCCACCCATGTGTCGGTGCAGATCCGCGACGACGGCGCCGGCTTCGACGCCACGGCCATCCAGCCGAGCTCCCACGGCCTGATGGGCATGCGGCACCGCGTGGAGGCCGCGGGGGGCCGCCTCACGGTCACCTCCCAGCCCGGCGAAGGCACGCTGGTTTCGGCCGTTCTGCCCTATGCCGGAGGCAGCCCCGCAGCGACCGGCACGCAGGCTTACTGAGCCGCCCGGGCGCGGGGGCGCCGTCCTACATTCCCGCGCGCAGCACACCGGCATCTCCGGATCTTCCTGATCAATACATTGGATACAGGCACCACAGATGAGGTGCTTCGATTCAATTCCCGGCCCTGGCCGCCGGTCTTCAGGAGATGCATATGTTGCATTACGCAGTCGTTTTTCTGGTCATCGCCCTGGTGGCCGCGCTCTTCGGTTTCGGCGGCATCGCTGCAGGCGCAGTCGGCATCGCCAAGATCCTCTTCTTCGTGTTCGTGATCATGGCCATCGTGACGTTCGTGATGGGCCTGGTGAAGCGCCGCTGAGCGCGGCCGCCCGACGCCCAGCCTTTGACCGAACACCTCCATCGCAGAAAGGTTCCACCATGACTTTGCAATCCGCCACCCAGAAGGCCGCAGACACTGCCCATTCCGTCGCAGAAGGCGTGCTTGACTCGGCCAAGGACGCCGTGCAGGCCACGCGCCGCGCAGCGAACAGCTCGCTCGACAAGGCAGAAGCCGGCGTCGAAGGCCTTCGCAGCAACGTGAATCCCTCCATCGATGACTTGGCCGTCCGTGCCCAGGAACTGGCCAACCGCAGCATCACCTACTGCGCAGAAGCCAGCGAACGGGCCCGCCGCCAGTTCAACCAGGCCGCAGAGGCGACCACCCGCTACGTCAGCGACCAGCCCGGCAAGTCCATGCTGATCGCCGCAGCAGCGGGTGCCGCCTTCGCCACCCTGCTGTTCCTCACGCGCGGCGACAGCCGCCGCCGTGGCGACTACTGATCGCCGCTACCCCGAAGCCAAGCCCCGGTACGGCGGCACCGCCCGCCGTACTCCAGCCAGCCACACCCCGACTTCCACGAGCGCCCCATGAAAACCACGACGACCAAGAACCCGGCAGACCAGGCTTCGGACAGCCATCTGGCACTGGACGAAGCAGCCCTGCACAAGGCGGCCACGGCCGACCTGGACGAAGGAGCCGTGACGCCGGCCTACGGGCCGCACCGCGATGCCATCGTCAAGCTGCTGAATGACGCCCTGGCCACCGAGCTGGTCTGCGTGCTGCGCTACAAGCGCCACTACTTCACGGCCGACGGTCTGGAATCGCCCGCCATCGCGGCCGAATTCCTGGTGCATGCGAACGAGGAATCCGCTCATGCGGACCTGATCGCCCAGCGCATCGTGCAACTGGGCGGAGAGCCTGATTTCGCCCCCAACCGCCTGCTCGAGCGCAGCCATGCCGACTACGACGAGTCGTCCGATCTGAAAGCCATGGTGCGCGCCAACCTGGTGGCCGAGCGCATCGCAGTAGAAGCCTACCGCCAGATGATTTCGCTGATCGGCGACAAGGACCCGACGACCCGGCGCATGCTCGAAGGCATCCTGGCCGACGAAGAAGAGCACGCCGACGAATTGAAGGACTGGCTGCACCGCTGAAGTCGGCAGCCAATCCGCACCGACAGCCCATCGACCGCGGGGGGTGCAACAGGTCGATGGACTGAAGTTCCCAGCACCCGTGTCAAGACTACATCTGAGAAGGAAACAACCATGAAATACGCACGTGCCCTCGCTTTCGCAGCCCTGGCTGGCGCCACCATCATCTCTGCTGGCTGCTCCGTCGCACGCGACCAGCAGACCGTGGGCTCCTACGTGGACGATGCAGCCATCACCACGGCCGTGAAGGCCAAGATGGCGGAAGACAAGGGCGTGTCCGCTGCCGCCATCAACGTGGAAACGCTGAACGGCACGGTGCAGCTGTCGGGCTTCGCCAAGTCGCAAGCCGAAAAGAACCTGGCGGAGTCCATCGCACGCAATACCAAGAACGTGCGTGACGTGCGCAACAGCATCATCGTGCGTCCCTGATCCCGAGCGCACGGCAGCGCGCTGAAACCCGGCACGGCCCTGCCGTCCGGGTGGCACCAGCGGCCACGACAGGCCACGGTTTTTCCTGCGGAAACCCGTGGCCTTTTTCATGGGCGCTCGCAAGCCCCCCTCCTTCCTCCACCACTCTCACGACCCGCACCGGGACTTCCATCATGCGACTCTTCCACTGCACCCACTGCGGCTCTCTGGTTTTTTTCGACAGCACGGAATGCCTGGGATGCGGCAGCACCCTCGCCTTCGACCCGCAACGGCTGGACATGGTGGCCGTGCAGCCCGTGGACGGCGCCCAGGGCGCCTGGGAGCTTCGCGGCTCATCGCCGTCGCCCGCGAACGCGGCCTTCGCGGCAGGCAATGCCGTGGCCGAACCCGCCTCGGAGGGCGACGCCCTGCCGCGCTATGCGATGTGTGCCAACCGCGAGGCCCACAACGCCTGCAACTTCGCCATCCCCCAGCCCGCTGCTGATGCCGCCGCCGGCGAGGCAGGCCCGGCGGAGCCCGCCCCCCTGTGCGTCTCATGCCAGCAGACGCGCATCCTGCCCGACCTGTCGGACCCGAACAACGTGCGGCGCTGGACAGCGATCGAAAACGCCAAGCGCCGGCTCTACTACTCGCTTGCGCAGATGGGCATCGCACACGTCACGGGCGAAGCCGGGCCCGTCTATGAATTCAAGGCCGACACGCCCGAGGACAAGGTGCTGACCGGCCATGCCGATGGCGTGATCACGCTCAACGTGGCCGAAGCCGACGACGACGAGCGAGCACGTCGCCGTCTGGACCTGGGCGAGCCCTACCGCACCCTGCTCGGCCATCTACGGCACGAATCGGGCCACTACTACTGGGACGTGCTGGTGCTGCGCGGCGGCCATGCCGACGCCTTCCGCGCGGTGTTCGGCGACGAGCGTGCCGATTACGGCGAAGCACTCAAGGCGCATTACGCCAGCGCTCCCCATACCGGCTGGCAGGACGACTTCGTGAGCGACTACGCCACCTCGCACCCGTGGGAAGACTGGGCCGAAACCTGGGCGCACTACCTGCACATGGTGGATCTGCTGGAAACGGCGGAAAGCTACCGGACGGAGCTGTCGCTGCCCGGCCCGCAGGGCGAGCCGCGCTACGCCATGGTCAACCCCTTCGGCATTCCGGCGCCGGACTTCGACGCCATGCTGGCCGCCTGGGTGCCGCTCACGCTGCTGCTCAACAGCCTGAACCGCAGCCTGGGACAGCTGGACGCCTACCCCTTCGCGCTGGGGGCTGGCGTGAAGGACAAGCTGCGCTTCGTGCATGCCCTGGTCCACGGCCAGCTGACGCCCGTTCCCGTCCAGTCTGAAGCACCCGCGCAGCCGTCAGCGGCGGGCCAGGAGGCCGGTGATTCCGCCGGCAGCATGCAGCCAGCGCCCGCCGCAGCGGAGGCTACGCCGGCCTGAACGGCCACCGGGGTCAGTCCGGCGTGGCCGGGCTGGCAGGGCTGAGCGGGCTGGCGGAAAGTCCGGGCTCTTCCAGCACCTCGTCGGCCGGCGCCACCGTGACGGCCACGCGCAGGATATGGCGTGCGCCGCCATGGATCACGCCGCGCAGCGGGGACACGTCGGCATAGTCACGCCCCACGGCCAGCGTGACGTAGTCCTCGCCCGGCGCACGGTCATTGGTCGGATCCAGGTCGTGCCAGCGGCCGGCGGCGGCGGCATCGCACGTACCTGCACCCGCATCCTCGCCTGCGGCAGCGGGAAGCCACACCGACACCCAGGCATGGGATGCATCGCAACCCACCAGGCGCGGCTGGCCCGGCGGCGGCTGGGTCAGCAGGTAGCCGCTGACATAGCGCGCCGCCAGGCCCAGCCCGCGCAGGCAGGCGATCATGATGTGGGCGAAGTCCTGGCAGACGCCGCGGCGCATGGCCAGCGCCTCCAGCGCGGGGGTGCCGACGTCGGTCTCCGCCGGCGCGTAGGTGAAGTCTGCGTGGATGCGGGACATCAGATCCTGCGCGGCCTCCAGCAGCGGCCGGCCCGGCGCGAAGCTGGGCGCGGCATAGGCGACGAAGTCGGCATGGCGCGGGATGTGGGGCGAGGCGAAGGCGAACTCGGCGGCAGGCTCGTAGGCCGCGCCGCGGCGGTAGCGCAGCCGGTCGCGCACCGCCTCCCAGGCAGGACCGGGACCGGCTTCGGCCGGCGGCTGGGCATCGGCCGTGCCGTCCGTCTCCACCAGGCTCTCGGCCCGTACCCGCAGCGATTCGTGCGAGAACGGCAGGCTGAAGAAGGCCCGCGTGTTGCCGAAGGCATCCACGCGCTCCACGCATTGGGCGGGGGCGGGGTCGATGCGCAGGCTGTGCTCCAGGAGCCGCTGCCCGGACGTGCCGATGGGCCGCAGATGCGCCATGTGCTGGGCATTGCTGACGGCAGGGGCGTATTCGTACACCGTTTCGTGGATGACGCGCAGCAGCATCGGACGGTTCTTCGCGGATGGAGGATGAAGTTGAAGGGCGCTCAGGTGCCCAGGCTCTGGCGCAGGTCGCCCGAGTGGGTGAAATAGCGGGCACCCAGCTGGTCGGAAAGGCGCCAGGCTTCGCGCGCGCAGCGCGCCAGCGTGTCGGCCAGGGCCGGGTAGCCGCCGGCCTCGTCCTGCCGGCACAGGGCTTCGAGCGACAGCTCGGCCGGGTCGAACAGGCTCAGTTCGGCCTCCGCCTCGGCCGTGCCGGGCCCGCTGCCCTGCACGGCTCCACGGTGCAGCTTGCGCAGCCGGCCGCGCAGGGTCTGGGCCACCCAGGCCAGCGAACGGGGATTGTCCTGGTCCAGCACCAGCAGGTCCACCAGCGCGGGAACGTCGTGGCGCAGCTGGTATTGCGCGCGGAAGGTGATGGTGCTGTCGAACAGCGCGACGATGGCCTCGAAGCCGCCCTCCTCGGCCACGGCCCCGGTGCCGAAGCCGCGCGCCAGGGCATCGGCCAGAAAGCCCTGGCGCTCCAGGTGGCGGCCGATGGACAGCAGCCGCCAGCCGTCGTCGCGCATCATGCGGTCGGTCTGCGCCCCGGTCATGGCGGCCATATGGCCGCTCAGCGTTTCCAGCACGCGCAGCGACTCGGGCGCGGAGAAGTCGCCCCCATGCGAGCCGGTGGGGCACTGCTGGAAGAAGTCGGCCTCGGCGCGCACGATGAGGTTCCACTGCTCCTGCGAAAGCCGGTCGCGCACGGCCGCAGCCGCGCCCCGGATGCCGCGCAGGTTGTAGCCCACGCTGGTGGTGCGGGCGGTGTCGGCCAGACCGGCGATCAGCGCGCGCTCGAAAACGCGGCGCCCCCGGGGGCCGCCCGGCACCAGCGGCAGCACCAGTCCCTGGCTCTGGGCCAGCGAACTCAGCCAGGCCAGCAGCGGCTGGGAAGACTGGTCTTCGCCGTTGAGGCTCTGCAGCGCCAGCCGCGCCAGGCGGATGGTGTTTTCGGCGCGTTCGGTGTAGCGGCCCAGCCAGAACAGGTTCTCGGCCGAGCGGCTCGTCACCTGGCGGCTGCGGTGGACCGCCGCGGGCGCGGCCTGGGCCGGCGCCAGCAGCGTGGTGGTGTCCACCGCGCCCGCCGTCAGCGCCCACACGTCGGCGCTGCTGCCGCCGCGCTGCATGGAGGTCATTTCGTGCGTGCCGGTGGCGATGCGCGCCAGCCCGCCCGGCAGCACCCGCCAGGCGCCCGGGCCGTCGGACACGGCGAAGACGCGCAGCATGACCGAGCGCGGCGCGATGTTGCGGCCGCCCGTCGCATTGCGCCAGGTGGGCATCTGCGAGAGCGGCTGGTAGGCCTGCACGGTGTAGGCATCGCCTTCGAGCTCCAGGCGCTCGCGCCAGATGGCGAGCTCCGCCGGCGACAGGCCGTGGCAGAGCACGGGCATGGCAGCGGCATCCCCGGCGGTGCCCGCCCCGGGCCAGGTGGGGCGGATCACGCTTTGCGCGAGCTCGGGCAGCACCGCCTGGCGGGCCGCGTCTTCGCCGCACCACCAGGTGGGCAGCGAGGGCAGCGCCAGCTCCTCGCCCAGCACATGGCGCGAGAGCGCCGGCAGGAAGCCCAGCAGCGCGGTCGATTCGAGGAAGGCCGAGCCCGGCGCGTTGGCCACCAGCACGTTGCCTGCGCGGATGGCCTGCAGCAGCCCGGGCACGCCCAGGCGCGAGTCGCTGCGCAGCTCCAGCGGGTCGAGGAATTCGTCGTCCAGCCGCTTGAGGATGCCGTGGACCGGCTGCAGGCCGTGCAGGGTCTTCAGGTAGAGATGCTCGCCGCGCACGGTGAGATCGCCCCCTTCGACCAGCGTCAGGCCCAGGTAGCGCGCCAGGTAGGCATGTTCGAAATAGGTTTCGTTGTAGGGCCCGGGCGTGAGCAGCACGATGCGCGCGTCGGAGCCGGCCGGCGTGCGCTGGCGCAGGCTGTCGAGCAGGGCGCGGTAGGTGGCCGCCAGGTGCTGCACCGGCATCTGGCTGAAGGCGTCGGGAAAGAGGCGCGAGACGAGCAGCCGGTTTTCGAGCAGATAGCCCAGGCCCGACGGCGCCTGGGTGCGCTGCGACACCACCCACCAGTCGCCCTGCTCGTCGCGCGCCATGTCGAAGGCCGCGATGTGCAGGTAGGTGCCGCCCACCGGCGCCACGCCGTGCATGGGCCGCAGATAGCCCGGGTGGCCCTGCACCAGCGCGCTGGGCAGCAGGCCCTGCGAAAGCAGCTGCTGCGGGCCATAGACGTCGGCCATGATGCGTTCGAGCAGGCGCGTGCGCTGCAGCACGCCGGCCTCAATGCGGCCCCAGCACTGCGGCGTGAGGATGAGCGGGAACAGGTCCACCGCCCAGGGCCGCTGGGGGCCGTGGCCGTCGGCATAGACGTTGTAGGTGATGCCGTTGTCGCGCACCTGCCGGCGCAGGCTGAGCGTGCGGCGGTCCAGGTCGGCGAAGCCGTCCTGTCCCAGGTGGCTGAAGAATTCGGCCCAGGCCGGGGTCAGCGGCGCGCCGGCCGTGGCCGCAGCGCCGGGCGTGGCTGCCGGCGCTTCGCCTTCGGCGGGCACGCCCGCACCGCGCAGCTCGTCGTAATGGCCGGGCAGCGCGCGCGGCGCCAGCGCCGCGGCCAGGTCGGCCGGACTCTCGGGCGATTCAGGCTGGAAAAGGGATTCGTTCGGATGTTCCACAGGCCCGGGATTGTCGGGGAATTCGGCATTCCCCTCCTGCCCGGGCCCGGCCGCAGCTGCGCGGGCCGGCGCGGCTGCGGAGACCGGCTCTTCGCCGCCCATCAAGGCCGCATGGCGCGGCGCAGGTCGAGCGTGAACGGAAACTCGCGGCTGCCGGGCAGTTCGATGGTGGCGGGCGGCACGGCCAGCGGGCCGGGCGTGTGGCCCATGCGGAAGAAGCGCGACAGGCGGCGGCTCTCGGCTTCATAGGCATTCACCGGGAAGGTGACGTAGTTGCGGCCGCCCGGGTGCGCCACGTGGTACTGGCAGCCGCCCAGCGAGCGCTGCGACCAGGTGTCCACGATGTCGAAGGTGAGCGGCGCATGCACGCCGATGCTGGGATGCAGGCTGCTGGGCGGATTCCAGGCCTTGTAGCGCACGCCGGCCACGTATTCGCCCGCCGTGCCGGTGGGCTGCAGCGGCAGCGGCTGGCCGTTGACGGTGACCACGTAGCGGCTTTCGTTGAAGCCGGTGACGGCCACCTCGATGCGTTCCAGCGACGAATCGACGTAGCGCATGGTGCCGCCAATGGCGCCCTCCTCGCCCATCACGTGCCAGGGCTCCAGCGCGTTGCGCAGGGTGAGCTCCACGCCGCGCGACTGGATCTGGCCGACCAGCGGGAAGCGGAATTCGAAGTGCGGCGCGAACCAGGCGTCGTCGAAGGCGTAGCCTGCGGCGCGCATGTCGGCCAGCACGTCGTGCATGTCCTGGCGCACGAAGGTGGGCAGCATCCAGCGGTCGTGCAGTTCGGTGCCCCAGCGGGCGGCCGGGGCCTTGTAGGGCGACTTCCAGAAGCGGGCGATGAGCGCGCGCAGCAGCAGCTGCTGCACCACGCTCATGCGGGCGTGCGGCGGCATTTCGAAGGCGCGCAGCTCCAGCAGGCCCAGGCGGCCGGTGCTGCTGTCGGGTGAATACATCTTGTCGATGCAGAACTCGCTGCGGTGGGTGTTGCCCGTGACGTCGATCAGGATGTTGCGCAGCGTGCGGTCCACCAGCCAGGGCGGCATGTCCTGGCCGTAGACGGCGCGGTTCTTCTCGATCTCGCGCAGCGCGATCTCCAGCTCGTAGAGCTGGTCGTTGCGGGCTTCATCGACGCGCGGCGCTTGGCTGGTCGGGCCGATGAACATGCCGCTGAAGAGATAGCTGAGCGACGGATGGTTGTGCCAGTAGAGGATCAGGCTGGCCAGCAGCTCGGGCTTGCGCAGAAAGGGCGAATCGGCCGGGGTGGCGCCGCCCATCACGAAGTGGTTGCCGCCGCCGGTGCCGGTGTGGCGGCCGTCGGTCATGAACTTCTCGGCTGAGAGGCGCGTCTCGAAGGCGGCCTGGTAGAGGAATTCGGTGTGCTGCACCAGCTCGCCCCAGTGGTGGGCGGGGTGGATGTTGACCTCGATCACCCCGGGGTCGGGCGTGACCTGCAGCAGCTTCAGGCGCGCGTCGCGCGGCGGCGGATAGCCTTCCAGCACGATCTGCACGCCCAGTTCCTCCGCCGTGGCTTCGACGGCGGCGAGCAGGTCCAGGTAGTCCTCCAGCCGGGCCAGCGGGGGCATGAAGACGTAGAGCACGCTGCTGGCCTCGCCCACCGTCTCGGCCTTGGGGCCGTTGGCGCGGCGCGGGTCGCGCGCTTCCACGCACAGGGCGGTGCGGGTGTGGCCCTGGGCGGATTCGAACCGGGCCGGCTCCTTGACGAAGTCGGCCGGCTCCTGCTGGGCATCGCCCTGCGCGCCGGAAGCGGAGGCCAGTGCCGTGCCGTCGATGCGCATCTGCATCATGCGGCGGGCCCCGCCCGGTGCGCTCACCGCGGTCTGCGGACCCTGGGCGCCGGCGGCGTAGCGGGCGCGCAGGGCGCTGGCGGCGGGCAGGCTCTGCGCAGCGACGGAGGGGTCCACCGGCACCAGATAGGGGTAGTCGCCCTCGCTGACCCAGGGCAGGGAATCCAGCGGCAGGCGGTAGCCCATGGGCGAGTCGCCGGGGATGAGGTACATGCGCTCGTCGCGGAAGAACCAGGGGCCGGTCTTCCAGGCCGTGCCGGCCAGGGCCGGAGCGCCCACGGCGGGCTCCAGCGGCAACACGTAGCCGACCACGCTGTCGAGCTTCTGCGCGAAGACGCGGCGCAGGCGCGCGCGTTCGAGCTCGTCGTCCAGCCGGGAGTCGAAGGGATCGACGTTGACCGGCAGGCGGCGTTCGCGCCAGAGGTAGTACCAGGTGTCTTCGTAGCCGGGCTGGATGTACCTGCCGGTCAGTCCCAGCTTGCCGCTGAGGTGGTGGATGAAGCGCCGCGCGTCTTCGCTGGTGTAGTGCTGGGGCGTGCGCTCGTCGGCGAAGAGCGCCGGGTTGTGCCAGGCAGGCTGGCCGTCGGCGCGCCAGCAGATGGACAGGGCCCAGCGCGGCAGTTGCTCGCCCGGGTACCACTTGCCCTGGCCGAAATGCAGGAAGCCGCCGTGGCCGTATTCGGCGCGCAGCTTGTGGACCAGTTCGGTGGCGTAGCCGCGCTTGGTGGGGCCCAGGGCGTCGGTGTTCCATTCGGGCGCATCGCGGTCGGCCACGGCGACGAAGGTGGGCTCGCCGCCCATGGTCAGGCGCACGTCGCCGGCCACGAGTTCGGCATCCACGGCCTCGCCCAGGGCCAGCACGTCCTGCCACTGCTCTTCGGAATAGGGCTTGGTGACGCGCGGCGATTCATGGATGCGCGTGACGCGCATGTCGTGGCGGAAATCGACCTCGGCCTCGTCCACCAGCCCTTCGATGGGCGCGGCGCTGGAGGGCTGCGGCGTGCAGGCCAGGGGGATGTGGCCTTCGCCGGCCATCAGGCCGCTGGTGGCGTCCAGGCCGATCCAGCCGGCGCCGGGCAGATAGACCTCGCACCAGGCATGCAGGTCGGTGAAGTCGTGGTCGGTGCCGCTGGGGCCGTCGAGCGACTTGACGTCGGGCGTGAGCTGGATCAGGTAGCCCGACACGAAGCGCGCCGCCAGCCCCACGTGGCGCAGCAGCTGCACCAACAGCCAGGCGGAGTCGCGGCAGGAGCCGCTGGCCTTTTCCAGAGTCTCTTCGGGCGTCTGCACGCCGGGCTCAAGGCGGATGAGGTACTTGATGTCGTTCGCCACCTGCTGGTTGATGGCGACCAGGAAGTCGATGGTGCGGCGCTCGGTGAGGTCGATCCGGTCGATGTAGCTTTCGAGCAGCGGCGTGACCGGGTCGGTGACGAGGTAGGGAGCCAGCTCCTGCGCCTGGGCTTCGCTGTAGCGGAAGGGGAAATTCTCGGCGTGCGGCTCCAGGAAGAAGTCGAACGGGTTGTAGACCGACATCTCCACCACCAGGTCCACCGTGACCTTGAATTCGGTGGTCTTCTCGGGGAACACCAGCCGCGCCTGGTAGTTGGCGAACGGGTCCTGCTGCCAGTTCACGAAGTGGTTGGCGGGCTCCACCTTCAGCGAATACGAGACGATCTGGCTGCGGCAGTGGGGCGCGGGCCGCAGGCGCACGATCTGCGGGCCCAGATTGATGGGCCGGTCGTAGGCGTAGTGGGTGACGTGGTGGAGTGCTGCGTGGATGGACATATGGAAACATCCTAGCAAGTCCCGAGCCTGTTGCGATGACCGAGGCCCGGCCGCAGCGCACTCTTTTCACGCCCCGTGGTTTTGCGGCCAAACCACGTGGGCCCGGCGCTCAGCCGGTGCGCCCGACCTTGGCCTGGAGCCGCTCCAGCACGGGCGCTGAAACGAACTTGTCCACCTCGCCGCCCAGGGCGGCGATCTCGCGCACGAAGGTGCTGCTGATGAACTGGAAGCGGTCGCTGGGCGTGAGGAAGACGGTCTCGACCTCGGGCATCAGGCTGCGGTTCATGCCGGCGAGCTGGAATTCATAGTCGAAGTCGGTCACGGCGCGCAGGCCGCGCACCATGGCCTTGCCGCCGCGCTCCACGACGAAGTCGCGCAACAGGCCCGAAAAGCTCTCCACCTGCACCTGCGGGTAGGCGGCGACGGCCTCGCGCACCATGGCGATGCGTTCTTCCAGGCTGAACAGCGTCTTCTTGTGGTGCCCGGCCGCCACGGCGACGATCACGCGGCCGAAGAGCTGCGTGGCGCGGCGCACCACGTCTTCGTGGCCCAGGGTGATGGGGTCGAAGGTTCCGGGATAGACGGCAAGGACGTTCTGGGCCATGGCGGTTGCGGTGTGGGCTGGAGGGTGGGCGGATTATGCAGCGGCGCCCCGCTGCGCAGGCGCCGCGCAGAATTCAGTCCTGGAACGGCTACAGCGCTTGATCCTCCTGCGCCATCAGCTATGGATTCGATAGCATATCAGGCAACGGAACCCGCCGTGGCTGCGGCAGGCACGGGCCGCAGCAGATGGGCGTGTACGGCGCCGGCCTTCAGGTGCCGGTGCAGCTCCAGCCCCAGCGGCGCGATGGCCTCGGGCGTGCAGGCGGCGGGCGCCTCCAGGTAGATGAAGCCGTCGGGCGCCAGAGCGCGGGCGGCGGCGGCCAGGGCCGGGGCGAAAAGATCGTCATGCGCGAAGGGCGGATCGATCAGCGCCAGATGCAAGCTGCCGGGCGCGGCGGCGCGCAGGGCGGCCACGCCGTCGCCGCGCTGCACGCGCACGGCCTCGGCTCCCAGGCGCTGGCGCAGGGTTTCGAGCTGCGCGGCCAGGGCCGCATCCTGCTCGACCAGCACGACCTGGGCGGCGCCGCGCGAGGCGGCCTCCAGCCCCAGCGCGCCGGTGCCCGCGAAGGCGTCGATGCAGCGCCAGCCGGACAGGTCCTGGCCCAGCCAGTTGAAGAGGGTCTCGCGCACGCGGTCGGGCGTGGGGCGCAGGCCGGGCCGGTCGGCCACGGGCAGGCGGGTGCGCTTCCAGAGGCCGCCGATGATGCGGATCTCGCCGGCACCGCCGCCGGCCCGGGCAGCGGGCGCCCTGCCCTGCTTGGCTGGAACGGGGGCGGTGGCCGCTTTGCGGCGCGGGGCGGTCAAGGGCGGGCTCCCGCTGCGGAGGCGGCCGGTGCCGCGGCAGGCGCGGCACCGGCGGCTGCTGCCCCCACCACCACCGTCACCATCCGGTCCGGCTGCAGGTGGCGCTGGAAAGCGGCGCGGATGTCGGCCACGGTGAGCGCGGCCACGCGGTCGGTCCAGTGCTCCAGGTAGTCCAGCGGCAGACCGTTGGTGGCGATGTTGACCACGTTGCCCAGCAGCTTGCGGTTGCTGTCGATGCGCAGCGCGAAGCCGCCGATCAGGTTGTCCTTGGCGGCGCGCAGCTCGGCCTCGGTGGGGCCCTGCTCCACGAAGCGCTGGAGCACCTCCTTGGACACCTGCACCGCCTGCGCGGCCTGGTCGGGCCGGGTCTGCAGGCCGACCACGAAGGCGCCGGCATTCAGGCCCGGCGAGAAACCGCTGCCCACGCTGTAGCTCAAGCCCCGCTTCTCGCGCACCTCGTCGGTCAGGCGCGAGGTGAATCCGCCGCCGCCCAGGATGTGGTTGCCCACCAGCAGGGCGAGGAAGTCCGGGTCGCGGCGCACGATGCCGGGCTGGCCGATGAGCACGTGGGCCTGGGCGGAAGCGAAGGGAATGTTCTCGTCCACCGCCTTGGCGAGCGGCTGCACCGCCGGCACGGGCGGCAGCTCGGCGCAGCCCTGCCCCTCGGGAGGCCTGGGCAGTTGCGAAAGCAGCGTCTGCACCAGGCTCTGCGCCTGCGCGCGGGTCACGGCGCCCACGATGGCGACGCGGGCGCGGCAGGCCTGCAGGTAGCGCTGGTGGAAGGCCTGCAGGTCGGCCGCCTCGATGCGCGCCAGCGTCTCGGCCTTGGCGCGCTGGCCGTAGGGATGGCTGCCGTACACGGCATCGGCGAAGGCCTGGGCGGCGATGGTGCCGGGACGGGTCTGCGCCTCCTTGATGGCGGCATTCCAGCGCTCGCGTTCGCGCTGCCAGATGCCCTGGGGATAGCTGGGATGGCCCATCTGTCGCCCCGCGAGCTGCACAGCGCGCTCCAGCAGCGCGGGGTCGGTCAGCGAGCGCAGCGCATAGCTGAAGGCGTCGCGATCGGCGCCCGCGCCGAACGAGGCGCCCAGGTCGGCCCAGGCCTCGCCCAGCGCGTTCTCGTCCAGCGCGGGCGCGCCGCCGAGCCCCGCCGCCACGCCCTTGGATGCCATGGCAGCGGCCGCCTGCGCCAGCCCTGCCTGTGCGGCCGGATCGCGCCGGCTGCCGGCGTCGAAGTCCACCTGCACATCGACCATGGGGATGCCGGGGCTTTCGACCAGCCAGACGCGCGCGCCGCTGGGCTCAGTCCATTGCTGTATGGGCAGGATCGCCCAGGCGGAATGGACAAAGGACAGGGCTGCAGCGCTCACGAACAGGGCGCGTGCAGCTATCTTTTTCATAATTTTTGGGAACATGGTCAGGGCGTCTCTCACGGGCCAGGGTGGCCCGGATCAATGCAGGCGGCCGGCCGCATCGGCTGGCAGGGCCGGGGCGCGCTTGGCGGCCGGGTCGATAGGCTGGGGCAGCAGCGTGCCCACGGTGAGCTGGTCGTCGCCGAAATAGCGCGCGGCCACCGACTGCACCTCGGCCGGCGTCACGCCGCGCAGCAGCGCCAGCAGGCGCTCGTCGGCATCCAGCGGCAGGCCCAGCACCCAGTTGCTGCCCAGCTCGCTGGCCTGGCTCTGCAGCGAATCGCGGTCGTAGATGGTGCCGGCCGCCCACTGCGCCTTCACGCGGTTGAGCTCGGACTCGCTCACGCCGTCACGGGCGACGCGGGCGACCTCGGCACGCAGGCCGGCCTCGACCTGCTCCGCCGTCTTGCCGGCCGAGGGCACGCCCGTCAGCAGGAACAGGCTGGGCCCGCGCCCGAAGACCGATGCGGAACTGCTGGTGCCGTCGGCCACGCGGGCCTCGCCCTGGCGCAGGGACCGGTCCAGCCGGGCGCCGTCGTAGCCGCTCAGGACGGCGGAAAGCATGACCAGCGCCAGCGCGTCGCGGTCCTGAGCGGTCAGGCCGTCCACGCGGCCGAGGCTGGGCACGCGGAAGGCCAGCGCCACATAGGCCTGCTCGGCCGGCGCCTTGAAGGCGATGCGGCGGATGCCGCGCTGTGCCGGCTCGGGGCGCGGCTTGCGCGCGGGCACGGCGCGCGCCGGAATGCGGCCGTAGGTGGCTTCGGCCAGGGCCCGCACGCGCTCGGGGTCCACGTCGCCCGCGACCACCACCACGGCGTTGGCGGGCACGTACCACTGGCGGTGGAAGGCGCGCACGTCGTCCGGGGTCATGGAGTCCAGGTCGCCCATCCAGCCGATCACCGGGCGATGGTAGGGCGAGGCCACGAAGGTGGCGGCGTTGAGCTGCTCCATCAGCGCGGCGCGCGGCTGGTCTTCGGTGCGCATGCGGCGCTCTTCCTTGATGACCTCGATCTCGCGCTTGAACTCGTCGTCCGGCCACTGGTTGTTGGCGAAGCGGTCGGATTCCAGCCGCATCACGTCGGCCAGGCGGCCGGCGGGAATCTGCTGGTAATAGCCGGTGTAGTCGCGGTTGGTGAAGGCGTTCTCCCGCCCGCCCAGCGCTGCCACGCGGCGCGAGAACTCGCCCGGCTTCACCGTCTTGGAACCCTTGAACATCATGTGTTCCAGCGCATGCGCCACGCCCGAGGTGCCGTCCACCTCATCGATCGAGCCCACCCGCACCCACACCATGTGGACGGCCGTGGGCGCGCGCCGGTCGGGCCGCACGATGAGGTGCATGCCGTTGCGGAGCGTGAATTCGCGCGTGGCGGGCGCGGCGGCGGACGGCAGCGGGGAGGCCGGTGCGGCCGTGGCCGGCGGCTCGGCGGAAGCAGGGGCGGCGGAAGGCGCAGCGGGCTGGGCCCCGGCATGCACGCAGGCCAGCAGGCCCAGGAGGGTGATAGCGCGTTTCATAGAATGGCTGCGATTCTAAGAACCCGCCAATGTTCAGCTTTTTCAAGAAAAAGACCCCCACACCCACCGAGGCATCCGCCCCGCCCGCTTCGCCGGTGCCCGCCGATGCGCCCGAACCGGAATCCACCCTGTCCAAAGGACTGGGCTGGCTGCGCAACCCCTTCGGCGCCAAGCCCCCCGTGGCAGATGAGGCGCCGTCTGCCGCCCAGCCACCTGCGCCGGCAGAGCCCGCACCAGCCGTGCCGCCGCCGGCTGCTCCCGCCCCGCAAGCGGCGCATGTCGCACCGCCAGCCGCCCGTCCGGCGGCTGTCCCGGTTGCACCTGCACCTGCACCTGCACCGCTGGTCACGCCCGCTGCGGCGCCCGTGGCCGCAGCCGTGCCGCCCGCTCCCGAGCCCCCGGCCCCTGAGCGCAAGGGCTGGCTGGACCGTCTCAAGACCGGACTGCGCAAGACAGGCAGCAGCATCGCCACCGTCTTCACCGGCACGCAGATCAACGATGCGCTGTACGAGGAACTGGAAGAGGCGCTGCTGATGGCGGACACCGGCGTCAAGGCAACGCAGCATCTGCTGGACGACCTGAAGCGCCGCGTGAAGGACACCAAGACCACCGAGCCCGCTGCGGTCAAGGCCCTGCTGGCCGAGGCGCTGGCCGACCTGCTGCGCCCGTTGGAGAAGTCGCTGGTCATCGGCGAGTACACGCCCACCGTCATCATGGTGGCGGGCGTGAACGGGGCAGGCAAGACCACTTCCATCGGCAAGCTGACCAAGCACCTGGCCAACGAAGGCGCGGCCGTGCTGCTGGCGGCGGCCGACACCTTCCGGGCCGCGGCGCGCGAGCAGCTGGGCGTCTGGGCCGACCGCAACACGGTGGAGATCGTGAGCCAGGAAGGCGGCGACCCTGCGGCCGTGAGCTTCGACGCCGTCACCGCCGGCCGGGCACGCGGCAAGGACGTGGTGCTGGTGGACACGGCCGGCCGCCTGCCCACCCAGCTGCATCTGATGCAGGAGCTGCAGAAGATCCGCCGCGTGGTCACCAAGGCCGACGCCACCGCCCCGCACGAGGTGCTGCTGGTCATCGACGGCAACACCGGCCAGAACGCGCTGGCCCAGGTGCGGGCCTTCGACGATGCGCTGCAGCTGACCGGCCTGATCGTCACGAAGCTGGACGGCACGGCCAAGGGCGGCGTGCTGGCCGCCATCGCGCAGGAGCGGCCCATTCCCGTCTATTTCATCGGCGTGGGCGAAAAGCTCGAGGACCTGGAAACCTTCGACGCCCGCGAATTCGCCCAGGCCCTGCTGGCCTGAGAACGTGTTTACGATCTCGCAGGGGATCGCGTTGGAGCGCAATCGGGATGAGTGGATGCTTCGGATGCGCCGCATGGACTCATGTCCATGCAAGCAGCCGGGGCGTCCAATCGCCCGATTTCG
>CAJYHL010000014.1 GCA_913774625.1 uncultured Acidovorax sp. | reverse complement strand
CCTTCGGGTTGGAGCGAAATCGGGCGATTGGACGCCCCGGCTGCTTGCATGGGCACCAGCCCATGCGGCGCATCCGAGGCATCCACTCATCCCGATTGCGCTCCAACGCGATCCCCTGCGAGATCGTCAACACGTTCTGAGGCGATGGGCAGCGGCGTGTGGGCAGCCGGCATGCGCCACACTCGGGGCGCCGACCACGTCCTGCCATGCCCACTTCGACACCTCCTCAGCCGCCCACCTCCCGCACCGCCGCCCTGGCCGCCTGGCTGCAGGCCTTCTGGCCCGCCGCGCAGGCCCTGAGCACGCGCGAGAAGTTCCGTGCCAGCACCGGTGCCGCGCTGGGCATCCTGTTCAGCGCCGTGCTGGCGGGCTGGACGCTGGCCGGCCACGGGGCCGAGGGCCAGGCGCTGCTGGCCGCCGCGCTGGTGGCGCCGCTGGGCGCCAGCGCGGTGCTGGTCTTCGCCGTGCCGTCCAGCCCGCTGGCCCAGCCCTGGTCGGTGGTGGGCGGCAACACGGTGTCGGCCCTGGTGGGCGTGGCCTGCGCGCGCTGGGTGCCGCATGCCGGCATGGCGGCGGCGCTGGCCGTGGGCCTGGCCATCGCCGCGATGCTGGCGCTGCGCTGCCTGCATCCGCCGGGCGGCGCATCGGCCCTGCTGATGGTGCTGGGCGGGCACCACGACTTCGCCTATGCGCTGCAGCCGGTGATGCTGGATTCGGCCCTGCTGGTGGCGGCCGGCCTGCTCTACAACCAGCTGACCGGCCGGCCCTGGCCGCAGGCGCACCGGCAGGCGGCACAGGCGCCCGCCACGCCCGGCGCCCATCTGACGCGCCACGACCTGGACGCCGCGCTGGCGCACTACAACCAGCTGGTGGACGTGAACCCCGACGACCTGCAGGCGCTGCTGCAATACGCGGAAGCCGCCGCCTACCAGCGCACCCTGGGCGAGCTGCGCTGCGCCGACGTGATGAGCCCCAGCCCCGCCGTGGCCCGCGCCGACATGCCCTTGCGCCAGGCCTGGGCCACCATGCGCGAGCGCCGCGTGAAAGCCCTGCCGGTGGTGGACCGGCAGCAGCATCTGGTGGGCATCGTGACGGTGGCCGACTTCATGCGGCAGGTGGACCTGGACGCGCACGAGGGCCTGGGCTGGCACCTGCGCGCCCTGCTGCGGCGCGGCACGCAGCGGCGCCCGGCCGGCGAGCGCACGGTGGGCGAGATCATGACCCGGCAGGTGCGCGTGGCCAGCAGCGACCGGCTGCTGATCGACCTCGTGCCGGTGTTCTCCGACGGCGGCCATCGCCACATTCCCATCATCGACGCGGGGCGCCGGGTGGTGGGCATCATCACCCAGTCGGATCTGATCCGGGCGCTGTACGACAACGTGAGGCGCTAAGCGACGGCAGGGACCGCTCTGCGGCGGAGTGCCCCTGCCTGCCCTCCCTTTTACTTGGCCGGCGGCGTGAAGCTCTTGGTGCTGTAGAGCGCGGTGGGCAGGCGGCTCAGCACCGGCAGGCCGCTGGCGGCGTCCTTGGGCTGCTTCTCGATGTAGCTGAAGAACACGTCGGCATCGAGCACGCCGATGTCCAGGCGGCGCGCGGCGGGCACGGCGGCCAGGGTCTTGTAGCCGTCGCCGCCGGTGGCGTTGAAGCTCAGCACGAAGAGCTTGTAGGTCCGGGCAGCATCGAGCGCGGCCCAGTTGCCGGACCTGGCGTCGCGCACCTCGATGTTGCTCACACGCTGGCCGAAAGCAGCCGAGGCGTTCACGTCGTAGCGCAGACCGCCGGTGTAGGGATAGGGGCCGGTGGAGCCGCCCGTGCCATAGACGGCTTCCAGGCCGTCTTCCAGCATGGACTTGACCTCGGCGCCCGTGATGTCCAGGCGGAACAGCTTGTTGCCGAAGGGCAGGACCTGGATCACCTGGGCGGCCGTCACGTTGCCCGTGAGCGGAATGCGCACGCCGCCGCCGCTTTGCAGCGAGAGGTCGGCGCCGCCGTACTGGGCGTTGGCCACTTCCAGGTAGGCCTGGGCCACCAGCTGCTGGATGTCGCCGCCGCGCAGGCTCACGCTGCCTTCGGTGTTGCAGGCCGCGCTGGAACGGCCGTAGTCCACCGTGCCCACCCCGCCGGGCACGCGGCGCGAGCAGAGTTCCTGCGGCACCATGGCGACCAGCTTCTGGTTGAACACCGCCACGCGGTCCTTGAAGGGCTGCAGCACGCTGGTGGCGGCGGCCGACGGGGCCGTGGTGCGCAGGAAGCCCGTGGCGGCCACGCTGGCCTTCAGCGCCTGGGCTTCGGCGTCGGTGGCGGCCTTGCCGCCGATGGTGAAGCTGTCGCCGATCAGCACATGCGGCGTGCCGGCGCAGCTGGCCACGTCGCCGTTGGCGTCGAAGCGCACCTTGAGCTCGCCCACGACCTGGGCGTATTCCCAGGCCTGGACCACGCAGACGGTCTTGCCGTCCTTGTTGGCCAGGCGGGTGGGATAGGCGCCGGCCGGCGTGCCCACGCCGGTCGTGCGCAGCGTGTCGGGGCCCAGCAGGGTGTGCGAATCGGCACCCACCACCACATCGACGCCCGAGAGCTTGGGCACGACCTGCAGGTCGTAGTCGTAGCCGATGTGGCTCATGAGGATGATCTTGTTGATGCCCTGGGCGCGCAGGCGGTCGATCTCGCGCTGCGCGGCCTGGATTTCGTCCTCGAAGGTGGTGTCGGGATCGGGGCTGGACGAGGCCTTGGTCTTGCCGGCGATGGTCAGGCCCACGATGCCGATCTTCTGGCCGCCGCGCTCGACCACCGTGGAGGCATTGACGCCGTCGGACGTCCTGGCCGGGTTGAGCGCCGAATTCGCGCCGAAGCGCACGTTGGCGCTGAGCACCGGGGTCTTGCAGCTGCCCTTGTGCAGCAGGTCGATGAAGCTCTTCAGGCCGCTGTCGCCCTTGTCGAACTCATGGTTGCCCAGCGTGAAGGCATCGAAGCAGACGGTGTTCATCATCGCCGCGTCGGCCTCGCCGTCGGCGCCCGCGCGGTTGAAGTAGAGCGTGCCGGTCAGCGCATCGCCGGCATGCAGCTTCAGCACGTTGGGCGACTGGGCTGCCAGCTCGCCGATGGCCGCCGCCACGCGGGGAAAGCCGCCCGCATTCACCGACACCGCCACGGCCGAGCTGCCGCCGGCCGAGAGCTGCAGCGTCTTGTTGCCCGCCTCCAGCGTGGAATGGTGGTCGTTGATGTGCAGGATGGTCAGATCCAGCGGCTGGGCCTGCGTGGGCGCCGGCATGGGAGCGGGGCTGGCGGGGCTGGCCGTGCCGCCGCCGTCGGAGCCACCGCCGCAGGCGGCCAGCAGTGCGGCCGTGGCCAGCGCGAGTGCGCCTGCGGCCCAGGAGCGCGCCGCCGGGCCCTGGCGGCGCAGGCGTGCATTCGCTTTCGTGTTGTTCATGTCAGGCATATCCAGCTTCTCCACCTTCCTTGTAGAAGGCCCGGATGCTGGGCAGACCCCATGACAGCGGCATGAACAATCCCCTGCACGGTCTGCAGACTTGCGGGGCGCCGGCAGTGGCCGCTCCGACATGCGGCATGTGCGCAAACGCACAGACAGGCCGGTGGCGGCTGCGCACACTGCGGGCTGCGGACGGGGGAGGCAGGCCGCGGCCCGGCCGATCCGCCCTGTCCCTTCATTTCCCTTCCCTTTCTTTCCTTGACTTCGCATCCGGCCCGGCCAGGAGCTTTCCCATGGACATGAGCACGAATACAGCCCCCCGCACCCACCACCATTCCGCCCCCGCCACGGGCCCACTCCCCCACGCGCCGGGCGACGACGCAGGCAAGCTGGTGCTGCGCCTGGCGGTCGGCGTGCTGGTGCTGCTGCACGGCATCTTCAAGCTGCAGCACGGGGTGGGCTTCATCGGCGGCATGCTGGAGAAGGCTGGCCTGCCGGGCGTGCTGGCCTACGGCGTGCTGGTGGGCGAGGTGCTGGCGCCGCTGCTGCTGATCGCAGGCCTGTTCACGCGCGCAGGCGCGGCCATCATCGTCGTCAACATGCTGGTGGCCTTCGCGCTGGTGCATCGCGCCGACCTGTTCGCGCTGACCAGCCAGGGCGGCTGGGCGCTGGAGCTGCAGGGCCTGTACCTGTTCGGCGCCCTGGCCGTGATGCTGCTGGGTGCCGGCCGCTACGGCCTGGGCGGCGCGCAGGGCCGCTTCAACTGAGGGCGGATCGGCGCGAAGGCAGCGTGGACGATGGCCCTCGAATCAACAGCAGCAGATGCAGGGGGATCCAAGCGCCTGCCTGTACCTGGAGGCCCGTGCCCATCCGGGCTCAGGCCGCCACGGCTTCGGGGCGCGGAATGCGCCCTTCTTCCACCGCATGGCAGGCCACGCGCGTGCCGCCATCGTCGATGAGCGCCGGCCGCTCGCTGCGGCAGCGGTCGTTGGCATAGGGGCAGCGCGGGTTGAAGGCGCAGCCGCTGGGCGGGCTCAAGGGGTTGGGCACCTCGCCCTGCACGGGCGTGCGGGCATGGCCGGTGTCGTGCATCTTGGGAATGGCGTCCAGCAGCATGCGTGTGTAGGGGTGGCGCGGCGCGGCGAAGAGCTGCTGCTTGCCCGCCAGCTCCACCAGGCGGCCCAGGTACATCACGCCGACCTGGTCGCTCACGTGGCGCACCACGGCCAGGTTGTGGCTGATGAAGAGATAGGTCAGCTGACGCTCGCGCTGCAGGTCCTTCATGATGTTGAGCACCTGCGCCTGCACCGAGACGTCCAGCGCCGAAGTGGGCTCGTCGCACACCAGGAATTCGGGCTCGGTGGCCAGCGCCCGGGCGATGGAGATGCGCTGGCGCTGGCCGCCCGAGAACTGGTGCGGGTACTTGGCCATGTCGGCCGGGGACAGGCCCACCGACTGCAGCAGCTCGCCCACGCGGGCCTTGAGCGCTGCCTTGTCGGTGATGAGGCCGTGCTCGCGCAGCGGCTCGCCCACGATGTCCTCCACCAGCCAGCGCGGGTTCAGGCTGGCATACGGGTCCTGGAAGATCATCTGGATGCGGCGGCGCATGGCGCGCGCGCCCTTGCCCTTGAAGGCGGCGTGCGCGTCCTGCCCGTCGAAAGTGAAGCCGCCGCGCGTGGGCTCGTAGAGGCCCACCAGCAGGCGCGCGACGGTGCTCTTGCCGCAGCCCGATTCGCCGACCAGGGCCAGCGTCTGGCCGCGCTCGATCTCGAAGCTCACGCCGTCCACCGCATGCAGCAGCGTGCGCGGCTTGCCTTCCAGCACGCGGTTGAGCCAGGGCGCGGAAACGTCGAAGGTACGGGCCAGGTCGTGCGCCTGCACCAGCGGCTGGGAGGTGTTGCGGTGCTCGTCGGTCATGCGTCGGCTCCTTCCAGGTCCGCCGCGGCCACGGCCGCAGCGGCGGAACGGGGGTCGTGCAGCCAGCAGGCGGCACGGGTGGCGCCGGCGGGCAGCAGGTCAGGCCGCTCGGTGCGGCAGCGGCCGAAGGCCTGCGGGCAGCGCGGGTTGTAGGCGCAGCCGGCGGGAATGGCGTTCAGGCGCGGCATGGCGCCGTCGATCTGGTTCAGGCGCTCGCGGTCCTGCTCCATGTCGGGAATGGAGGCCATCAGGCCGGCGGTATAGGGGTGGGCGGGCTGGTTGATGACCTGGTGCACGGGCCCGATCTCGGCGATGCGGCCGGCATACATCACGGCCACGCGGTCGCAGGTTTCGGCGATCACGCCCATGTCGTGCGTGATCAGCATCACGGCGGCGCCGCGCGTGCGGCAGATGTTCTTGAGCAGCTGGATGATCTGCGCCTGGATGGAGACGTCCAGCGCCGTGGTGGGCTCGTCGGCCACGATGAGCTGCGGCTCGGCCGCCAGCGCCAGGGCGATCACCACGCGCTGGCGCATGCCGCCCGAGAACTGGTGCGGGTAGTGGTCCACCCGCTGCTCCGCGGCGGGAATGCCGGTGTCCTTGAGCAGGTCGATGGCGCGCTGCCGGGCCTGGGCGGCGTTCATAGGCAGGTGGGTGCGGATGGTCTCGACGAGCTGCTGGCCCACGGTGTAGAGCGGGTTCAGCGAGGTCAGCGGGTCCTGGAAGATGGCGCCGATGCGCCGGCCGCGCACCTGACGCATCTTGTGCGCAGGCAGGTCGTCGATGCGCTCGCCCTCCAGCAGGATGCGGCCCGAGGCGATGCGCCCCGGCGGTTCCAGCAGGCCGATGATGGACGCGCCCGTGAGCGACTTGCCCGCGCCCGATTCGCCCACCACGCCCAGGATCTCGCCGGGCGCGATGGAAAAGGAGATGTCGTCCAGCGCCCGCAGCGTGCCGCGGCGGCCGGGGAATTCGACGACGAGGTTTTGCACTTCGAGTAATGACATATCCATCGATCCGTTATTCGTTGGCACCGGCAGGCCCATGCCACCGGCGCTGCCCAGGCGCGCAGCGATGAGAGAAGGGGGAAGCGGCGAAGCCGCTCAGGGGGTTGTGCCGCATGTCAACGCAGGCGGGGGTTCAATGCATCGCGCAGCCAGTCGCCCAGCAGGTTCACCGAGATGGCGATCAGCACCAGCATGGCGCCCGGGAACACGGTGATCCACCACTCGCCCGAAAACAGGTAGTCGTTGCCGACGCGGATCAGCGTGCCCAGCGAGGGCGAGGTGGGCGGCGCGCCCACGCCCAGGAAGGAGAGCGTCGCCTCGGTGATGATGGCAGTCGCCACCTGGATGGTGGCCAGCACCAGCACCGGCCCCAGCACGTTGGGCAGCACGTGGCGGCGCATGATGGACAGCGGCGCCACGCCCGTCACGCGCGCGGCCTGCACGTACTCCTTATTGCGCTCGACCAGCGTGGAGCCGCGCACCGTGCGCGCGTACTGCACCCAGCCGGTCAGCGAGATGGAGAGGATCAGCACGCCGAAGGCCAGCGATTCGCCGGCATTGGGGAACACGGCCCGCCCCACGCCGGCGATGAGCAGCGCCACCAGGATGGCCGGGAACGACAGCATCACGTCGCACAGGCGCATCAGCAGGCCGTCGATCCAGCCGCCCTTGAAGCCCGCCAGCAGGCCCAGCGCCACGCCGGCCACCACCGACAGCGCCACCGAGGCGAAGCCCACGACGAGCGAGATGCGCGCGCCGTAGATCACAGCCGAGAGGATGTCGCGGCCCTGGTCGTCGGTGCCCAGCGGGTACTTCCAGCTGCCGCCGCCCTCCGCGTTCCATGCGGGCGGCAGGCGCGCGTCGGACAGCTCCAGCGTGGTCAGGTCGAAGGGGTTATGCGGTGCCACCCAGGGAGCGAACACGGCGCAAAAGAGGCACACCAGCGCCACCAGCGCTGCGGCGATGGCCACCGGCGAGGTGCGGAAGCTGTAGCCGACATCGCTGTCGTACCAGCGAGAGAGGGTTTTCTTCATCGTGAGGGACTCTTCTTTTCTCTTCTTTTCGAAACGCTTTTCCGGAACTCCTGGGGCACTCTGGCCGTGGCCGCCACCGGGCCTCTTCAAGGGCTGATGCTCATCCACTTGAACGGCATGAAGCCATCGGCCAGCTGCACCACGCGGATCTTGTCGGACACGCCCCAGGCCAGCGCCTGCTGGTGCAGCGGAATATGGCCCACCTCGTCCGCATGGATCTGCAAGGCCTCGCGGATCAGGGCGTTGCGGCGGGACTTGTCGGGCTCGGTCGCGATCCGGCGGATCAGCGCGTCCGCCCGGGGATTGCAATAGCCGCCCAGGTTGTACTGCCCCGCGCCCTTGCCGTCCGGGCAGGCCACCAGGGCGTTCAGGGCGTCTTCGGCGTCATAGGTGGCGGGCGTCCAGCCCAGCAGGTAGAAGCTGGTGTCGCGCCGCAGCACCTTGGGGAAATAGCTGCGCTTGCCCTCCAGCTGCAGCCGCACCTTGACCTGGATGTGCGACAGGTTGGACGCCACGGCCTGGCAGATCTGGGCATCGTTCACGTAGCGGTCGTCGGGGCAGTTGAGCGTGACCTCGAAGCCCTTGGGATAGCCGGCCTCGGCCATCAGGCGCCTGGCCGCGGCGAGGTCGTAGGGCAGGCGCTGCATGTCGGCCTGGAAGCCGTTCACGCCGGGGCCGACCAGCAGCGCCGCAGGCTCGGAAGCGCCGCGCATCACGTTCTTGCGGATGCCTTCGATGTCGATGGCCTGGTAGAAGGCGCGGCGTACGCGCACGTCCTTGAACGGGTTCCTGCCCGACACGCTGGAATAGAGCGGCTCGCTGCGCTGCTGGTCCATGCCCAGGAACAGGGTGCGCAGCTCCGGCCCGGTCACGGCACGCGTGCCGGCGTGGGCGTTGACGCGAGCGATGTCCTGCACCGGCACGGGCTCCATCACGTCCACCTGGCCCGACAGCAGGGCGGCCACGCGGTCGGCATCGCTGGCGATGGGCGTGAAGACCACCTCGGCGGCATTGCCCTCGATGGGCGCCCAGTAGTCGGGATTGCGCACGAAGACGGTCCGCACGCCCGGCTGGCGCTCGCTCACGCGGAACGGTCCGGTGCCGTTGGCTCGCACCTGCGCACCGCTCTGGGCCGCGCCGCTGCGCGCATCGGCGGGCATCCGGGCGCCCTGGGCCTCGCACCACCGCCGGCTCATCATGTACACCGACGGCAGCATGTCCGGCAGGATGGGCAGGGGTTCTGCGGTCTCGATCTCGATGCTGCTGTCGCCGAGCTTGCGCACCGCCTTGATCGCGCGGGTGTAGCTGCGCAGTCCGGAGCCTTCGCTCTGGGCACGCTGCAGCGAGAACACCGCGTCGTCCGCCGTGAAGGGCGAGCCGTCGTGGAAGCGAACGCCGCGCCGCAGCTCGAAGAGCCACACCGTGGGTGCCGTCTGCCGCCAGGCGGTGGCGAGGGCGGGCGCCAGGCTCAAATCCTTGTTGCGGCCCACCAGCGGCTCATAGACGTTGCCCAGCAGGCTGAGCTGCACGGTCTCGTCCAGCGAGTGCGGGTCCAGCGACAGCGCGTCGCCCCGGTTGGCGACGCGGATGGTTTGCGCCGTTGCTATCGAATGGATAGCCAAGAGCGCAATCAGAGCGGTCGCCAGCAGGCATCTGGGCGACAGAGAAAGCAAAAGGGCCCGGGCAGTGCCGGGGCTCCGGGCTGCATGCAGACCGGCCGTCATAGCGTGGCCAGAGGCATCGCCTGCTCGATCAGGCTGGCATGCAGGGCCGCGCCCAGCGGCAGGATGTCGTCGTTGAAGTCATAGCGGCTGTTGTGCAGCGCGCTGTTGCCCGGCCCCATGCCCTGGCCCAGCCTCAGGTAGGCGCCCGGGCGGCTCTGCAGCATGAAGGAGAAATCTTCGGCGCCCATGCTGGGCTCCAGGTCGCGCACCACGTTGTCGGCGCCCACCAGCTTCTCGGCCACGTCGCCCGCGAAGATCGCGTGCTCCTCGGTATTGATGGTGGCCGGGTAGATGCGCTCGTAGCGCACGCTGGCCGTGGCGCCGAAGCCCAGTGCGATCGCGCCGCACACTTCCTGGATGCGCCGCTGCACCATCTCCTGCACGGCAGGGTCGAAGCTGCGTACCGTGCCCACCAGCGTGGCGGTGCCCGGGATCACGCTGAATGCACCCAGATCGCCGGCCTGCACCGCGCACAGGCTGATGACGGCGCTGTCCAGCGGACGCACGTTGCGCGACACGATGGACTGCACCGCCGTGATGATGTGCGCGGCCACCAGCACCGTGTCCACCGCCTGGTAGGCATGCGCGCCATGGCCGCCGCGGCCGTTGATCTCGATGGTGATGCGGTCGGCCGCCGCCATCATGGCGCCGGAATTGAGCCCCACCGTGCCGGGCTTCATCGCCGGCCAGTTGTGCATGGCGAAGACCGAGCGCACGGGAAACCGCTCGAAGAGGCCGTCCTCGATCATCACGCGCGCGCCGCCGAAGCCTTCTTCGCCGGGCTGGAAGATCAGCACCGCCGTGCCGTCGAAATTGCGCGTGGCCGCCAGGTAGCGCGCAGCGCCCACCAGCATGGCCGTATGGCCGTCGTGCCCGCAGCCGTGCATCAGGCCGGGCTTGCACGACTTCCAGGGGGCGTCGCTCTGCTCGGAAATGGGCAGCGCGTCCATGTCGGCGCGCAGGCCCACCATGCTGCCGCTGCCCCGGCCCTGCCCCCGGATGACGGCGACGATGCCTGTGCGGCCGATGCCGTCGTGGATCTCGTCCACGCCGCAGACCTTGAGCGCCTCCTTGACCCGCGAGCCGGTATAGACCTCCTCGAAGCCCAGCTCGGGGTGGGCATGCAGGTCGCGCCGGAAGGCGGTGAGTTCGGGATGGAACTGCGCGATCTGCGCGAAAGCCCGGCCGCCGGCCCTGAGCCGCACAGGCTGGGACGCCATGGTGGAAGCCGCGATCGCCATATCAATGCCCTCCCGCAGTGCCCACGCGCAGGCGGGGATCGACGGCGAAATACAGCAGATCCACCACCAGGTTGATGACCACGAAGATCAGCGCGATCAGGCACAGGTAGGCGGCCATGACCGGAATGTCGGCGAAGGTGACGGCCTGGATGAACAAGAGGCCCATGCCCGGCCACTGGAACACCGTCTCGGTGATGATGGCGAAGGCGATCAGCCCGCCCAGCTGCAGGCCGGTGATGGTCATCACGGGCACCAGCGTGTTCTTGAGCGCATGGCCGAAATGGATGGCGCGGTCGGTGAGGCCGCGTGCCCGCGCGAACTTGATGTAGTCGGCGCGCAGCACTTCGAGCATCTCGGCGCGCACCAGCCGCATGATCAGCGTGAGCTGGTAGATGGCCAGCGTGACGGCCGGCAGCACGATATGGTGCCAGCCCTTGGCCGTGAGCAGGCCCGTGCTCCACCAGCCGAGCTGGGTGACCTCGCCCCGGCCGAAGCTCGGGAACCAGCCCAGATGCACGGAGAAGACCAGGATCAGCAGGATGCCGATCAGGAAGGTGGGCAGCGACACGCCCAGCAGCGAGATCGTCATGAACACCTGGCTCGTGAACGTGCCGCGGCGCAGCGCCGCATAGACGCCCATGGGAACACCGATCACCAGCGCCATGACGGCGGCCACCAGCGCCAGTTCCAGCGTGGCCGGAAAACGCTCGGCGATCAGCCGCGACACCTTGGCGCCCTGACGCAGGCTGATGCCGAACTCGCCCTGCGCCGCATTCACCAGGAAATGCCAGAACTGCACGACGAAGGGCTGGTCCAGCCCCAGCGCGGCTCGCATGTCGCGGATCTGCTCGGGCGTCGCATCCTGCCCCAGCAGCGAAACCACGGGATCGCCCACGTACTGGAACAGCATGAAGGAGATGAAGGCCACGGTGACCATCACGATCACGGCCTGGATGAGGCGGCGCAGGATAAAAGCGAGCATTCAGAGAACCGGAGTTGTGCAGGCCATGCTAGCAGGAGATGCGGCAAACGCGGACCTTAAGCCCATGGCCGCCGAAGTGGTCCCTTCCACCCTCCGGAACACCGGGGCCGTCGAGGTCGGCGCAGGCGCTCGCCCCGCAATGACAAAGAAAAAAGGCCGGCAGTCCCTCGAAGGATCTGCCGGCCTCTGAAGCCGGATGCGCCAGCCCGGGGTGCCAGCCCCGGCCCGCGCGACGGAACAACGATCAGAAGCGGTGGCGCATGCCCACCGTGACGCCGGTGCGGTTGCGTGCGCCGTTGCTGTCCAGCGCCATGCCGGCGCCGCCGTTCACGCGCGTGTAGTCCAGCGCGAAATAGGCATCGGTGCGCTTGGACAGCGCATAGTCCAGCACGGACACCAGGAAGTCGGCCTTGCCGCTGTAGGCACCCGATACCGAGCCGGACTGGGTGGCATGGAAGTAATGCACGCCGATGTTGATCTGCGAAGTGGCCTGGTAGCCCACGCCCAGCTTGTACATCTGGCGCTTGTCGGCCTGGTCGCGCAGGTTCAGCACGCTGGCAGGATTGGCCGGATTGACGGGAGCGCCTTGCAGGAAGCCGCCATTGGAGGAACCGGACCAGTACGCGCTCATGATGGCGCTGTCCACCACGCCGGCCGTGTTGAAGCCGTACGCATCCTTGCGCTTGTTCTGGCCGTAGCCCAGAGCGAAATACCAGGGGCCGGTACGGTAAGAGCCGCCCAGGGTCCAGGCATCCACATTGGTGCCGCCCGGCAGGCGCGTGTTCAGGTAGCCCACGCCCGCCGCGAGGCCGCCCGTGGCATAGCGCAGATAGCCGCCGGCGGTGCGGATGGCGCCGGCCGGATTCACGTTGGCGCCGAGCTTGTCCACCGTATTGCCTTCGTCGAAGGAATACTGCAGTGCGCCGCGGAAGTCGCCCAGCTCGGCCAGGTACTTGATCGAGTTGTTGGCACGCGCACCCATCGCCATGCCGAGCTCGGGCTTGTAGGCCTCCATGTAGGGTGAATAAGGGAAGGACGCATAGGTGGAGGTCACCAGGTCGAACAGCATGTTGTACTGGCGGCCCATGGTGATGCGCCCGAAGCCGCCTTGCAGGCCGAGCCAGGACTGCTGGAAATAAGGCGTCGTCGGAACGCCGTTGTCGGCAGTGAAGCGGTTCTCCAGGTTGGCGATGGCCTTCAGGCCGCCGCCCAGCTCTTCATTGATGTTGATGCCCCAGCGGCTCTGCGACATGCCACCGCCGATCATCTGGCTCAGCGAGCCGTCGGCCGTCGGGCCTTCGTTGTTCGTGTGCCGATAGGCCACATCCACGATTCCGTATAGCTGGACACTGCTGACAGCGGGAGCCTGCTGGGCGAAAGCCAGGGGCGCCGTCACGGCCAAAGCCGCCATCGTCTTCTTTGCGAACGGAATGTGCATGAGATGTCTCTTTCTGTAACGAATAGAAGGAATTTCATTCTAGAAAGCATTGAACTTCGCCGAAACGGCCGATCGCGACAAAACCACAGTCGTTTTCCCTTAACACCTGTGACATGCAGGGCGAATCAGCAGACGAAAAAAAACCGCTGCCCGAAGGCAGCGGTTTCTTGTCTTGCTAACTCAAGCTGGCTGGGCCAGCCGGAAATTAGAAAGCGTGACGCACACCGATTTGCACGCCGGATTGGTTGTTGCCAGCGCCGGGGCCGGTGTTGTTCAGGTTCTTGGCATTCAGAGCCAGGTTCGAAGCATCCTTGTTCTTCAGGAAAGCCAGGGTGCCGTACACAGCGGTGCGCTTGGACAGGTTGTGCACGTAGCCCAGGGACAGCTGGTGAGCCTTGGAATTGATGGCCTTTTGGTCGTACAGAGCGTATTGCAGCTTGAACTCGCCAGCGCCGACGGGCACGGAAGCGCCGACGGAGTAAGCGTTGAACTTGGCATCAGCCAGGCCGGGGGTTTCGTACTTGGACTGTTGCAGGATCGTGGTCAGCTTGGCAACGTTCAGGTCGTAAGAACCACCGAACGTCAGCGTGTCGCGCTTGGAAGCAGCAGCCAGGTCACGACGGTCGTACGACAGCGACAGGCTCAGAGGGCCGTTGTCGTAGGCGCCGAAAGCACCAGCGTAGCGGCCGGCCTTGCCAACGGTTTGTTCGTCGAAGGCATAGCCCACGCCGCCGGTGAAGCCGCTGAAGTTGGGGGTGTAGTAGGCGACTTGGTTGCTGGCGCGGATGTCGTCGGCATCAGCCACGCCGCTGCCGTTCCAGTTGCTCCAGCCCCTGAATTGGCCGATGCCGGTCTGACCGAACACGTCGTAGCTGCTGGCCTTGGTGTAGGTGGGGGTCAGGTCGCGGCCCAGACGCACTTCACCGAAGTTGCCCATCAGGCTGATGGTGGAACGACGTTGGAAGTTGAAGCCGTTGGCATTGCCGTTGTCGCCGAAGATTTCGCCTTCGAGCCAGAAGCCAGCCTTCAGACCGCCGCCCAGATCTTCGGTGCCGCGGAAGCCCAGACGGCTCGTGGCGTTGCCGCTGGTGCTCAGGCCATAGACGCTGTCGCCGTTGGCGTTGGCCTTGTTGATGTAGCCAACAGAGGTGTCAACGATACCGAACAGGGTCACGGACGATTGAGCCATTGCAGCGCCAGAAGCAGCAGCCAGCACAGCCAGGGCAATCAGAGATTTTTTCATTGCGAGTTACTCCAAGGTTAAACAGAGGGCGCCGGTTCGGAGGGCTGAGCTGCGTCATGCAAAACGCGCAACCCTCGCCGGTTCCCCGGGCCAACCTCCTGGTGGGGAAGTTACTGATATTGCAACAGACGCCAGCGGGTTTCGCAAAGGAATTCCCGCACAATTCCTTAGCAAAGCCGGTTTTCGTTGCGATGCTGCAACAGCGCCCACCGGCAGGAAATTTCCTGACAGTGCCACCTCGTCTTGGCTGACAACTCAAGCACTTACGGCGATGTATTGAACCATTCTGGAAGATCGACCATGGACAAACTCCTGAACGCTGCTGATGCCGCACTGAGAACGCTGTTCGCCAAGCCGGTGGCGGCAGAGGCCTCCCCGGCCCGCGGCATCGCACAGCAAGCACTTTCCGTACCAGACAGGGCGCTCTCTGGCGCCCTGATGCGGGTCAACCATGTGGGCGAGGTCTGCGCTCAGGCGCTCTATACAGCCCAGGCCAGCGTGACGGCCGACCCGGTGCTGCGCAGCGAGCTGCTGGAAGCGGCCCGCGAGGAAACCGACCATCTGGCCTGGACCCAGGAACGCCTGGATGCGCTGGGCGCGCGCGCCAGCCTGCTCAATCCGCTCTGGTATGCCGGCGCTTTCGCCATCGGCTACGTCGCCGCCAAGGTCAGCGACCGCGTCAGCCTGGGCTTCGTGGTGGAGACGGAACGCCAGGTGGCCGCCCACCTGCAGGGACATCTGAGCCGGCTGCCGGCCGACGACCATGCTTCTCGCGCCGTGGTGTCCCGCATGCAGGCCGACGAGGAACGGCACGCCAACCATGCCCTGGCGGCCGGCGCCGTCCCCCTGCCCGCACCCGCCCGGCTGGCGATGCGGGCGGCGGCCAAGGTCATGACGACCACCGCGCACTATCTATAAGCCTATAAGCCGGCCCTGGACCCGACGACGCCGGGGAGAGATTCAGGCCTCGACGATGTCGAAGCCGGTGGTGATCTCCGCCGTCTTGCCGAGCATGATGCTGGCCGAGCAGTACTTGTCGTGGCTCATGGCGATGGCGCGCTCGACGGCAGCGGGCGGAATGCCGCGGCCGGTGACGGTGAACTGCATGTGGATCTTGGTGAACACCTTCGGATCGGTGTCGGCGCGCTCGGAGCTCAGCTTGACGCTGCAGCCGCGCACGTCGTGCCGGCCGCGCTTGAGGATGAGCACCACGTCGTAGGCCGTGCAGCCCCCGGTGCCGGCCAGCACGGTTTCCATGGGACGCGGCGCCAGATTCTGACCGCCGTTGGCCGGGTTGGCGCCATCGGGCGCACCGTCCATGGCCAGGACATGGCCGCTGCCCGTTTCCGCGATGAAGCCCATGCCCGAGCGCGTTCCGCTCGCTCCGGTCCAGCTGACAGTGCATTCCATGTTGTTTTTTTCCCTAAAAATAGTCGGTTGGCAGCCCATCCACCGCCCGTTCGCATGATTTTGCTGCATCGCAGCATCCATTGGGCTACACTTCGCCCCATGCGCTGCTTTTATTTGGTAGCGCGCCCATTGTCTCCTCCATCTCCTCAAAGGATGGATTCGGCCCTGGACCTCACGGTCCGGGGCCGTTTTTTTTGCCCGCTCGCCAGCGGCCGGGCACTGTCGGGCCTGCGCCTATGATGTCGGCCCCTGCCTCTTCGCAGGGGCTTTCCTTCGACGCAGCACCGCCGCCCGCCCATGACCCAGCCCCTCTCCCCTTTCGACTATCTCAAGAAGATCCTGACCGCACGGGTCTATGACGTGGCCGTGGAATCCGACCTGCAGCCGGCCCGCGCGCTTAGCCAGCGGCTGGGCAACCAGGTGCTATTGAAGCGCGAAGACCAGCAGCCCGTCTTCAGCTTCAAGCTCCGCGGCGCCTACAACAAGATGGCGCACCTCACGGCCGAGCAACTCGCGCGCGGCGTGATCTGCGCATCGGCAGGCAACCATGCCCAGGGCGTGGCGATGAGCGCGCGCAAGCTGGGCGCACGCGCCGTGGTGGTCATGCCCACCACCACGCCGCAGCTCAAGATCGATGCGGTCAAGACCCTGGGCGGCGAGGTGGTGCTGCACGGCGACAGCTATTCCGACGCCTACGGCCATGCCGTGCGGCTGCAGCAGGAGCAGGGCCTGACCTTCGTCCACCCCTTCGACGACCCGGACGTGATCGCCGGCCAGGGCACCATCGCCATGGAGATCCTGCGCCAGCTGCAGAGCCTGGGCAGCAGCCGGCTCGATGCGGTCTTCGTCGCCATCGGCGGCGGAGGCCTGGTGAGCGGCGTGGCCAACTACATCAAGGCCGTGCGTCCGGACATCAAGGTGATCGGCGTGCAGATGAACGACTCCGACGCCATGGCGCAGTCGGTGCGCGCGCACGAACGCGTGGCGCTGCCGGACGTGGGCCTCTTTTCCGACGGCACGGCCGTGAAGCTGGTGGGCGAGGAGACCTTCCGCGTCGCGCAGGACCTGGTGGACGAATTCATCACCGTCGATACCGATGCCGTCTGCGCCGCCATCAAGGACATCTTCGTGGACACGCGCAGCATCGTGGAGCCGGCCGGCGCGCTGGCCGTGGCCGCCATCAAGCAATACGTAGCCGACCGCGGCACCACGGGCGAGACCTACGCCGCCATCCTCTGCGGCGCCAACATGAACTTCGACCGCCTGCGCTTCGTGGCCGAGCGCGCCGAGGTGGGCGAGGAGCGCGAGGCCCTCTTCGCCATCACCATCCCCGAGGAGCGCGGCAGCTTCCGGCGCTTCTGCGAAGCGGTCGGCTCGCTGCCCGGCGGCCCGCGCAACGTGACCGAATTCATCTACCGCATCAGCGACGCCGCACGCGCGCACGTCTTCGTGGGCCTGACCACGCAAGGCCGGGGCGAGTCGGCGCAGATCGCCGAAACCTTCCGCCGGCAAGGCTTCGAGGCGCTGGACCTGACACACGACGAACTGGCCAAGGAACACCTGCGCCACCTGGTCGGCGGCCATTCGGCGCTGGCTCAGGACGAGCGGCTGATGCGCTTCACCTTCCCCGAGCGGCCCGGCGCGCTGCTCAAGTTCCTGAGCCTGATGCAGCCCACCTGGAACATCAGCCTGTTCCACTACCGCAACCAGGGCGCGGACTATGGCCGCATCCTCGTGGGCATGCAGGTGCCGGAGGACGACAAGGCCGCTTTCGACGCCTTCCTGCAGGCGCTGGACTACCCATGGGTGGAAGAGACGGACAACCCGGCCTACCGCCTGTTCCTCAAGGCCTGACACGCACTGCGCAGGCCGCCAGCGCGCGATACACATCCGTAGCCAGCTACTGAAACCATAGCAAACCACAGCATGCGGCAAGCCGTGCGCCACTATCTGCTGGCCGTGCAGTTCTTCACGCGGCTGCCCGTCACCGGGCGGCTGGCGGACTGGGTGGGCTACAGCCCGGAGATGCTGCGGGCCAGCGCGGCGCACTTTCCGGGCGTGGGCTGGCTGGTGGGCGCGATCGGCGCGGCCGCCTATGCCGCGCTGCAGGCCGCGCTGGGCGGGCCCCATCCCCAGGCGCTGGCGCTGCTGGTGGCCGCCGTGGGCTGCACCATCGCCACCGTGATCGCCACCGGCGGCTTCCATGAAGATGGCCTGGCCGATGTGGCCGACGGCCTGGGCGGCAGCGCCCGGCGCGAGCGGGCGCTGGAGATCATGAAGGACTCGCGCATAGGCGCCTTCGGCGCCATGGCGCTGGTGCTGGCGCTGCTGGCCAAGGTGGCGCTGCTGGCGCTGATCGGCGCGCACGGGCTGGCGGCGGCCCTGGTGTCGCTCTGGGCCGGTCACGCGCTCTCGCGCGGCTGGCCGCTGCTGCTGATCTGGCGGCTGCCGCATGTGGGCGACACCGCCACGTCCAAGAGCAAGCCCCTGGCAGAGCGCATCGCGGCGCCCGCGCTGTGGGCCGCAGCCGCCTGGTGCGTTCCGCCGATGGCCGTGGCATGGTGGGCGCTGGGCACTCCCTTTCTCGCAGCGATGTTGGCCGCCAGCCTACTGGCCGCAGCCTGGATGGGCCGCTGGTTCCAGCGCCGGCTGCAGGGCTTCACGGGCGACTGCCTGGGCGCGACGCAGCAGGTCTGCGAGATCGCCTGCTACCTGGGCGGTGCCATCGCGCTGGCGCAGGGCGGCAGCGGCATCGCCTGATGGAGACGGCCGCCTGCGCCCCGTTCAGCCTCTGGCTGGTGCGCCACGCCCGGCCGCTGATCGCGCCGGGCATCTGCTATGGCCGCCATGATGTGGCCGCCGATGCCACCGGCACCCGCGCCGCCGCAGAACGCCTGCATGCCGCCCTGCCGCCGCGCCTGGCCAGGGCCTTCACGTCGCCGCTGCGAAGATGCGCGCAACTGGCGCAGGATCTGCAGGCGCTCCAGCCCGATCTGCTTCTGACAACCGATCACCGCCTGGCCGAACTGGACTTCGGCAGCTGGGAGGGCCGAGCCTGGGACGACATCGCCCACGCCGACATCGACGCCTGGACCACTGGCTTCGCCAGCCACAGGCCTGGCGGCGGCGAAGCCCTGTCGGGCATGCTGGAGCGCGTGCAGCAAGCGCTGGAAGAAGCCGTGCGGCAGTCGCTGCGGCACGGCGGCGACGTGCTGTGGATCACCCACGCGGGCGTGGCGCGCTGCGTGCAGTGGCTGCAGCGGCACGGCCATCGCATGCCGCATTCGCACGAATGGACGGCGCCCGCGCCGGGCTATGGCGAATGGATGCGCGTGCAGTTGAGGCCAATGGGGCCGCCGGTGGCCCGCTGACCCGACTTTATTTCTTGAGAGGAATTTCCAGCGTCATGCTGGTGGGGCCGCTCACCGAAGGCCCCAGGCGCGCCTGGCTGCGCCCCAGGGACTGCAGCACCAGGCCGGGCTCCACCTCGGCGCCCACGCGGTAGGGTTTGGGCGGCTTGCCGTCCACGGCGATCAGCGCGGCGCCGTGGCCGCTGGCGGTGCCGGCCAGCACCCCTTCCAGAGCGAAGCGGCTGGCCGCTGCAGGCGCCGCAGCCGGCGCCACCGGGCCGGCGCCCAGCAGCCGGGCCAGGGCCTGCGCGTCGGGCGCCACGGGCTCGGGCGCCTGCGCAGCCACCGGCCAGGCCGGGCCCTGGGCCGACAGCCGCAGGCCCCAATAGACCGCACTGGCACCCGCCAGAACCCAGAGCGCCATCGTGCCCAGGCGCACGCCCCAGGGGCTGAATGTGTTTGTCACCATTGCAGGATTATGATTGACCGGATATGTCAGATCCGTGCCCCCACCCGATTCAAGCCCCGAGCCGCGTGCCCGCAATGCAACACACTCCCGACGCCCTTTCGCCTTCCATGCAGCCCGCATCCGCGCAGCCCCGCCTGGCCCAGCGGCTGCGCCGCCGCGTGTCGGCGGGCTTCACGCTGATCGAGCTGATGGTGGTGCTGGTCATCATCGGCGTGCTGGCCGCGCTGATCGTGCCCAACGTGCTCGACCGCGCCGACGATGCGCGCAGCACGGCGGCCCGCACCGACATCACCAACATCATGCAGGCGCTCAAGCTCTACCGGCTCGACAACCAGCGCTACCCCACCGCCGAGCAAGGCCTGCAGGCCCTGGTGGCCAAGCCCACCGCCGGCCCGGTGCCGAACAACTGGCGCCCCTACCTGGAAAAGCTGCCCAACGACCCCTGGGGCCGGCCCTACCAATACCTGAACCCGGGCGTCAAGGGCGAGGTGGACGTGATGTCCTTCGGCGCCGACGGGCAGTCCGGCGGCGAGGGCAAGAACGCGGATATCGGCAGCTGGCAGTGATGCAGCGTTGAGGTTTTTCTCCGTTCGCTGCTAAGCCTTGACCTCCCGCACTGCATCCCGCGGCTTCACCCTGCTGGAGCTGCTGGTGGTCATCTCCATCATCGCCCTGGCCACGGCCGGCGTGGGCTTTGCACTGCGCGACAGCGGCGACACGCAGTTGCAGCGCGAAGGCGAGAGGCTGGCGGCACTGCTCGAATCGGCACGCGCGCAGTCGCGCGCCTCGGGCGTGGCGGTGCGCTGGCGCGGCGGGCCGCAGGGTTTCCGCTTCGACGGGCTTCCTGCCGGCACCAAGATGCCCACGCAATGGCTGGAGCCCACCACCAGCGTGGCCGGCCCGGCCGAGCTGTGGCTGGGGCCCGAGCCGCTCATCGGCCCGCAGCAGGTGGTGATCGTGAGCAGCGCCTACCCGCAGCGGGCGGTGCGCGTGGCCACCGACGGGCTGCGGCCGTTCAGCGCGGAGGGCATGCAGCCATGACGAGGGCCCATCCCGGATTCCCCTGTGCCCGGCGCGCAGGGCGCGGCGGCTTCACGCTGATCGAGGTGATGGTGGCGCTGGCCATCGTCGCCATCGCCCTGCTGGCCGGCATGCAGGCCACCTCGGCGCTGACGCGCAACGCCGCCCGGGAGACCGACGTGCTGCTGGCACACATCTGCGCCGAGAACGAACTGGTGAAGGTGCGCCTCTCGGGCCAGATGCCCTCCATCGGCGACGGCCGCAGCACCTGCGAGCAGGCGGGCCGCAGCTACGGGGTGCTGGTCATGGTGCTGCCGCTGCCCAATCCGCAGTTCCGGCGCGTGGATGCCCAGGTGTTCGACGGCGAGAACTCGGTGCTGCGCGTTTCCACCATCGTGGGCAGATACTGATGAAGCACAACCCCCTGAGGCGCTGTGCGCCTTCCCCCTTCTCTCGCCTCGCTTCGCGACGCGGGAAGGGGGACGCAGCCGGCGCGGCGGGGCGGCCCTTGCGCGGCTGCCGCTCGCCTGGGCCGCGCCCTCGGCAAAGCACCGGCACGATGCCAGCGCTGGCCATGGCGTCACCGCGCGGCTTCACGCTGATCGAGCTGATGGTGGCCATCGCGGTGATGGCGCTGATCGCCATCATGAGCTGGCGGGGCCTGGACGGCATGGTGCGGGCGCAGGAGCAGACCCGACAGCGCACCGATGGCCTGCTGGTGATGCAGACGGCGCTGGCGCAGTGGAAGACCGACCTGGACGCGCTGCAGGCCATCGAGGGCACCGAGCCGCTCGCCTGGGACGGCCAGGTGCTGCGCATCACGCGCCACGGCACGCGCCAGCCCGACGACGGCGCGCGGGTGGTGGCCTGGACGCTGCGCGCCGTGGGCGATGGCACGCGGTGGCTGCGCTGGCAGTCGGGCCCGCTGCGCACGCGCGGCGAGTGGAACGAGGCCTGGCAGCATGCCGCGCAATGGGCGCGCACGCCCAGCGAGGCCGACCGGCGCTCCGAGACCGTGCTGATGCCGCTCCTGCAATGGCAGCTCTTCTACTTCCGGGGCGGTGCCTGGTCCAACGCGCAGTCCAGCGCGGGCACGGCCGTGGGGCCGCAGATGCCGGGCGGGCTGACGCCGGAAGCCGCCAGCGTTCCAGACGGCATCAGCCTGCATCTGATGCTGCCCCCGGGTGGCGCCCTGGCCGGCGCCATGACCATCGACTGGGTGAACCCGCTGCAGGGGGGCAACAAGTCATGATGCAGGCCCCCCCCACCAGAAGGCGGGCCGCTGCGCGCACGCGCTGCCGGCAGGCGGGTGCGGCACTGCTGGCCGCCATGCTCACGGTGACGCTGGTGGCCAGCTTCGCCGCCGCCGCGATGTGGCAGCAGTGGCGCGCGGTGGAGGTCGAAACGGCCGAGCGCGCGCGCATCCAGGCGGCGTGGATCCTGATCGGCGCGCTGGACTGGTCGCGGCTGATCCTGCGCGAAGACTCGCTGGCGCGCGGCGGCGACGGCACCGATAACCTGACCGAGCCCTGGGCCGTGCCGCTGGAGGAAGCGCGCCTCTCCACCTTCCTTTCGGCCCAGCGCGGCGTGAGCCAGGCGGAAGACGCCAGCACCGACACGGCCAATGCCTTTCTCTCGGGCCAGATCACCGACATGCAGTCGCGCCTGAACCTGCGCAACCTGGCCGCCAACGGCCAGGTGAACCCGGTGGCGCTGCGGCAGTTCACCCGGCTCTTCCAATACCTGGGCCTGCCGATGCAGGAGCTGGACCTGCTCGCGCGCGGCATGGTGCAGGCCCAGGTGCTGCACGGCCCGCCCAGCGCCTCGGGCGCGGACAACGCGGCGGGCACGGGCACCGGGGCGCCCAGCAGCAGCGCCAATGCCGGCACCACCGGCACGGTCGGCGCAGCCGCTGCGGTAGCCCGCAACGATCCCAACGCGCCGCTGATGCCGCAGACCGTCTCGCAGCTCACCTGGTGGGGACTTCCGCCCGCCAGCGTGGCGGCGCTGGCGCCCTACGCCACGATCCTGCCGGTGCCGACCAAGGTCAACCTCAACACCGCCAGCGCCGTGGTGCTCTGGGCCAGCATCGACAAGATCGACATGTCCGACGCGCAGCGCCTGGTGCAGTCGCGCGATAGCCAGCATTTCCGCAGCGAGAGCGATGCCGCCCGGCTGATCGGCAGCCAGGCCGAACTCACCGCCGCCACGCACAGCGTGTCGTCCAGCTACTTCGAGGTGCGCGGCCGGCTGCGCCTGGGCACGGCGGTGGTGGAGGAGCGCTCGCTGGTGCTCAAGCAGCGCGGCCTGGTGCGCACCCTGTGGCGCGAGCGCGGCAGCTTCGTGCGCGACAGCGCCGACACGCTGCGCTGAGAACGTGGCCACGATTGCGCAGGCCCGTCCCGCCTGCCGCCCCCTCGGGCCTGTCATGGCAGGCCCCTAAAATGGCCCGCGAAACCGATCCATGAGCACCCTCATCCTTACCCTGACCCCGCACATGCCGGGGCCGTCCACCGAGTACGGCTACACGCTGACCGCCGACGGACACACCGCCCTGCGGCACGCCAGCGCCACGGCAGCCCTGCTGCCCGATCCGGGGCGCGCGGGCGAAACCGTCGCCGTCGTGCCATCGCGCCTGCTGTCGTGGCACCGCGTGACGCTGCCGCAAGGCTCCACCGCGCAGGCGCCGCGCCTGCGCGCCGTGCTCGAAGGCCTGCTGGAGGAGCGCGTGCTCGACGACACCGTGCTGCTGCACTTCGCGCTGCAGCCCGGCGCACGCGCCGGCGAGCCGGCCTGGGTGGCCGTCTGCGACCGGGGTTGGCTGCGCGCCGCGCTGCAGGCGCTGGAAGCGGCCGGCCGGCCGGTGTCGCGCGTGGTGCCCGAATTCGCGCCCGGCCCCACCGCCAGCGGCGCTCCCGAATACTTCGCCACGGGCACGCCCGAAGACCCGCAGCTGGTGGTCACCGGCCAGGGTGCCGACCAGGCCGTGGTGGTGCTGCCGCTCACGCCCGCCTCGCTGGACTGGGCCGGCGCCCACCGCGCGCCGGACGCGGCCGGCGCGGATGCACCGCCCCCCGCCCCGCTGCGCGCCGAGCCCGCCGTGGCGGCCCTGGCCGAACGGCTGCTGGGCCGCCCGGTCGAGATCCACACCACCGGCCAGCGGGCCCTGGCCGCCGCGCGCGGCGAATGGGACCTGGCCCAGTTCGACCTGGCCAGCAGCGGCCGCACCCGGGCGCTGCGCAAGGCCGGCAGCGCCGCCAGCCAGCTGGCGCGCGCGCCGCCGTGGCGCGCCGCCCGCTGGGCGCTGGGCGTGATCGTGGTCACGCAGGTGGCCGGGCTCAACGTCTGGGCCTGGCAGGAACGGCAGGCCCTCGCGGCCAAGGAAGCCGGCGTGCGCAATGCGCTCACCCAGACCTTTCCGCAGGTCAAGGCCGTCGTCGATGCGCCGGTGCAGATGGAACGCGAGCTGGTCCAGCTGCGCCAGGCCGCCGGCAGCATGGGGCCCTCCGACCTGGAGCCGCTCATGGCCGCCACGGGCGCCGCCCTGTCTCCGGGCCAGGTACCCGCCACGCTGGAATACGGCACGGGCGAGCTGCGGCTGCGCGGCCTGGACCTGCCGCCCGAAGAGATCGACGCGCTGAACCAGCGCCTGCTGGCGCGCGGCTACGTCGCCAGCGACCAGAACAACCAGCTGCAGATACGCGCGGAGGCTTCGCGATGACCGGAAAGACGACCCAGCCCGGCGGCAGCGGCAGCGCCCTCCTGGCGGCAGCGGCCACGCTGCAGGCCCGCTGGAAGGCCCTGGCCCGGCGCGAACAGACCCTGGTGCTGGCCGCCGGCGGCGTGCTGGCCCTGGCGCTGGTGTGGTGGGTGGCCCTGGCGCCCGCGCTGCAGGTGCTGCGCACCGCCCCGGCCCGCCATGCCGCGCTGGATGCGCAGCTGCAGCACATGCAGGCCCTGCAGGCCGAGGCCCGGCAGCTGCAGAGCGTGCCCCGCGCGCGCAGCGGCGATGCACTGCGTGCGCTGCAGACCTCGCTCACGCAGCAGCTGGGAGCCGGCGCGCAGCTGTCCTCGGCGGGCGACCGCGTCACCGTCACCTTGAGGAGCGTGCCGGCCGATGCGCTGGCGCGATGGCTCACCCAGGTGCGCGGCACGACCCGCGCCGTGCCGCAGGAAGCACGGCTGACGCGCAGCACGGGCGCCGAATCCACGCCTCAGGCTGGCGTCGGCAACAGCAACAGCAACAGCAACGGCAGCGGCACGCCCCGCCCCGGCCTGGTTGCCATGGCCAGCGCCGGTGCCGGTGCCGCAGCCGGAACGGGCCCGACCCCGCAGCCTCCGCGGGCCGCGAACGCCGCCGGCAGCTCCGCAGCGCCCGGCATTCCGCGCTGGGACGGCACGCTGGTGCTGTCCCTGCCTCCCACCTGAGCAGGGCCGGAACCCCGCCCTCTCCTTTTTTTGCCCGCTTTCTTCACCCATCGTCGCTTCGTGGCCCGCTTCTCTTCATCGCGCAACCCGTCTTCCGCCGGCCTGCCGCGTCCGCCCTGGGGCTGGGCGCTGCTGGGCCTGCTGCTGGGCGCCCTGCCGGCACTGGCCGTGTTCGCGCCCGCGCGCTGGCTGGCGGCCGGCGTGGCCGGCGCCAGCGGCGGGCAGGTGCAGCTCGCAGAGCCGCGCGGCACGGTGTGGGACGGTTCGGCCCAGCTGCTGCTGACCGGCGGCAGCGGCAGCCAGGACCACGCCACCTTGCCCAGCCGCCTGCAATGGCGCATCCGGCCCGCCTGGGCCGGCGTGCATGCCGAGCTGCGCACCGACTGCTGCACCACGGCCGGCCCCATCGCCATGGCTGCACGCGCCGGCTGGAACACCGTGCGCGTGCAGATCGCCGACGGCCGCAGCCAGTGGCCGGCCGCCGTGCTGGCCGGGCTGGGCACGCCCTGGAACACGGTGCAGCCGCAGGGGCGGCTGGCGCTGTCCACCCAGGCGCTGGCACTGACCTGGGCCAACGGCCGCATGCAGCTGGCGGGCTCCGCGCAGCTCGATGCGCTGGACATGTCCTCGCGCCTGTCCACCCTGCGGCCCATGGGCAGCTACCGTCTGGCGCTCAGCGGCAACGGGCCGGCGCCCACGCTCACCCTCTCCACCCTGGGCGGCGCGCTGCTGCTGCAGGGCAGCGGCCAGTGGGTGGGCGACCGCCTGCGCTTCACCGGCGAGGCCACGGCCGCGCCCGACCGCGAGGCCGCCCTGGCGAACCTCCTCAACATCATCGGGCGGCGCACCGGCGCGCGCTCCATCATCACCGTGGGTTGACCGAATGAAATCCTTGCCTTCCCCGCGCCTGCAGTTCGCTATGAAGTTCGTAGCAGCATGCGCGCTCATCGCCTGCGCCAGCGGCCCGCTGAATGCACAGACGGCCGTCACCACGGGCACCGGCAGCGTGCGCTCGGGCGAGCCGGTGACGCTGAACTTCGCCAATGCCGACATCGAGGCCGTGGCCCGCACCATGGCCACCATCACCGGCCGCAACGTGGTGGTGGACCCCCGCGTGAAGGGCCAGCTCACGCTGGTCACGGAAAAGGCCGTGTCGCCCGCCGCCGCGTTCGACCAGTTCCTGGCAGCGCTCAGGCTCCAGGGCTTCACGGTGGTGGAAGCCGCAGGGCTCTACAAGGTGGTGCCCGAGGCCGACGCCAAGCTGCAGGCCGGCACGGTCAGCGTCACGCAGGGCAGCTCGGGCCGGGCGCCTTCGGGCGGGCAGATCGTCACGCAGATCTTCAAGCTGAACTTCGAGAACGCGGCCAACCTGGTGCCGGTGCTGCGCCCCCTCATCAGCCCCAACAACACCATCAACGTGAACCCGGGCAACAACTCCCTGGTCATCACCGACTACGCCGACAACCTGCAGCGCATCGCGCGCATCATCGCGGCGATGGATGTCTCCAACGCCAGCGACGTGGAGATCATTCCGCTGCAGAACGCGGTGGCGAGCGAGCTGGCGCCGCTGGTCTCGCGCCTGATCGAAGGCAGCGGCAGTGCCGCGCCCACCGCCGGCGTGGCGCAGGGCACGCCGGTGGCCGGCGGCTCCGACACGGGCTTCCGCACCACGCTGCTGGCCGAGCCGCGCAGCAATTCGCTGATCGTGCGCGCGGCCAACCCGGCGCGGCTGGCGCTGGTGCGCTCGCTGGTTGCCAAGCTGGACCAGCCGGCCGCGCCCGGCTCCAGCGCATCGCACGGCAACATCCACGTCGTCTATCTGAAGAACGCCGACGCCACCAAGCTCGCGGCAACGCTGCGCGCGGCGCTGGCGGCGACGCAGACCGGCACGGGCACGGGTGGCGGCGCCACCTCGGGCGGCTTCACCGCCACCAGCAGCAGCAGCGGCAGCGCCGCGGGCGGCATGTCGCAGGTGGGCGGTGCCTTCGGCGGCGGCATGAACGGCGGCGGGGGCAGCAGCATGGGCATGGGCGGCGGCAATTCGGGCGGCGGCCTGGGCAGCACGGCCGGCAGCCTGAATTCGGCCAACAGCAACCAGCCTTCGACGGGCGGGCAGATCCAGGCCGACCCGAGCACCAACTCGCTCATCATCTCGGCGCCCGAGCCGCAGTTCCGCCAGCTGCGCGCGGTCATCGACCAGCTGGACGGGCGCCGCGCGCAGGTGCTGGTGGAAAGCCTGATCGTCGAAGTGGCAGCCAACAAGGTCGCCCAGTTCGGCATCCAGTGGCAGACGGTGGCCGGAAACTACGGCAACGGCACCATCGGCGTGCTGGGCACCAACTCCACCCAGGGCGGCGGCGCCAACATACTGAACCTGGCGCTGGCAGCGGCCAGCGGCTCGGCCAGCAGCGTGGCCAGCGCCCTGGCCAGCGGCAACGCCACGCCCGGCAACGGCCTGAACGTGGGCGTCGCCCCGCGCATCAACGGCAACTACTACCTGGGCGCGCTGGCGCACTTCCTGGAGAACACGGGCGATGCCAACGTGCTCTCCACCCCCAACCTGCTGACGGTGGACAACGAGGAAGCGCAGATCATCATCGGCAACAACGTGCCCTTCGTGACCGGCTCCTACGCCAACAGCACGGGCGGCGCCACGGTCAACCCGTTCACCACGGTCGAGCGCAAGGACGTGGGCCTGATGCTGCGCGTGCGCCCGCAGATCAGCGAGAACGGCACGGTCAAGCTCACGCTGTACCAGGAGGTGTCGCAGGTGGACGCCTCCACCATCGGCAACGCCAACGGCCCCTCCACCAGCAAGCGCTCCATCGAATCGACCGTGCTCGTCAACGACGGCAGCGTGATCGTGCTGGGCGGCCTGCTGGAAGACCGCTATGCCATGGGCCAGGACAAGGTGCCGCTGATGGGCGACCTGCCGCTGGTCGGCGGCCTGTTCCGCAACGAGAACCGCTCGCGCCGCAAGACCAACCTGATGGTCTTCCTGCGCCCGGTGGTGATCCGCGACACGGCCACCAGCGACGCGCTGGTGCAGGACCGCTACGACGCCATCCGCGCGCTGCAGCAGGTCACCCAGCCCGCTCCCAGCGCGGTGATGGGCAGCGTCTCGGCCGCGCCGGTGCTGCCGCCGCTGCAGCAGCCGCAAGCCCCGGCCACGCCGGGCAGCCCGCGCCCCGCGCCCCCCGGGCCGCTGATCGCACCGCTGCAGACCGAGTCCATCCCGCTGACGCCAGCCCCCGCGCCGGCGCCGGCCGTGGGCAACAACCCCTACAGCCCGCAGTAAGCCTGCCGCCTGCCGGAAGAACCGCCCCACGATGCGCCACCCCCTGCCCTACGCCTTCGCGCGAACGACGCAACTCCTGCTGGAGGACGACGGTCAGAGCCTGCTGCTCTGGCACGGCCTGGCGCCCGATGCGGGCGCGCTGTCGGAAGTGCTGCGCAAGTACCCCGCCGTGCGCGAGCTGATGCCGCTCGATGCGCCCACGCTGGCCCAGCGCATCAGCGCGGCCTATTCGCAGAACGAGTCCAGCGCCGCCATGGTGGTGAGCGAAGTCGAGAGCGACGCCGACCTCTCGCGCATGATGCAGGAGCTGCCCGCCGTCGAAGACCTGCTGGAATCGGCCGGCGACGCGCCCATCATCCGCATGCTGAACGCGCTGCTCACGCAGGCCGCGCGCGACGGCGCGAGCGACATCCACATCGAGCCCTACGAGCGGCATTCGAGCGTTCGCTTCCGCGTCGATGGCTCGCTGCGCGAGGTGGTGCAGCCCAACCGGGCGCTGCACGCCGCGCTGATCTCGCGGCTGAAGATCATGGCCGACCTGGACATCTCCGAAAAGCGCCTGCCGCAGGACGGCCGCATCAGCCTGCGCTTAGGCACGCGGGCCATCGACGTGCGCGTCTCCACCCTGCCCAGCGCCCATGGCGAGCGCGCCGTGCTGCGCCTGCTGGACAAGACGCAGACCAAGCTGACGCTGGAATCGGTGGGCATGCAGGGCGACACGCTCTCGCGCTTCGAGCATCTCATCACCCAGCCGCACGGCATCATCCTCGTGACCGGGCCCACGGGCTCTGGCAAGTCCACCACGCTCTACGCGGCGCTGCAGCGCATGGACGCCACGCAGGGCAACATCATGACGGTGGAAGACCCCATCGAATACGAGCTGCCGGGCGTGGGCCAGACCCAGGTCAACGCCAAGATCGACCTGACCTTCGCCAAGGCCCTGCGCGCCATCCTGCGTCAGGACCCTGACGTGATCATGATCGGCGAAATCCGCGATTTCGAAACCGCGCAGATCGCCATCCAGGCCTCGCTCACCGGCCACCTGGTGCTGGCCACGCTGCACACCAACGATGCGGCCAGCGCCATCACCCGCCTGACCGACATGGGGGTGGAGCCGTTCCTGCTGTCCAGCTCCCTGCTGGGCGTGCTGGCCCAGCGGCTGGTGCGCAAGCTCGACGCCGGCGACCCCACGGGCTACCGCGGCCGCACCGGGGTCTTCGAGCTGCTGGTGGTGGACGACGCCATCCGCGAGCAGATCCACAACCAGTCGGCCGAGGCCGACATCCGCGCCGCCGCCCTGGCCCGCGGCATGCGCCTGATGCGCGAGGACGGCGAACGCCTGGTGCAGGCCGGCATCACCAGCCAGGAAGAAGTGCTGCGGGTGACGCGGGACTGAGCGCCGGGCCGGCGAAGCTGCCTCCCGGTGCAGCAGCGCAGCCCATCCATCCATTCGGATGGGCTCCGGGACGCGCCGAAACAACAGTAGTAGCGGCGTAACGAAGTTGGCGCCATGATGTTGCGCCGCTATCGGCACAACCCAAAAAATCAACGACTACTACTGGAGGGTTCCCATGGCTTTGCCGCCTGTTTCATCCCGCCTGCCCGCTCGCGCCGGCAGGAACCTGATCACCGTCGCCGTGATCGCATTGCTGGCCGCATGCGGAGGCGGCGGCGGTAATGGCAGCAGCCCAGGAGCGGGCGGCGGTGGCGCCGGTGCTGGCGCAGGATCCGGCTCCGGCGGGGGCCAGCCATCGACCCCCGGCGGCGGAACGCCCGTCGCCGCTTCCAGCTACACGTTTTCCGGCACCGCCGCCACAGGCGCCGCCTTCGCGGGCGGCGTGGTGACCGTCATCGACGCCAGCGGCACGGTGGTGGGCACCAGCGGCACGCTCGGAGCCGACGGCCAATACACGGTGACCATCGCCGCGACGGCCAAGGCGCCTTTCGTGATCGTGGCAGCCCGCAGCTCCGCCAGCGGCGAGACCGAAAAGCTCGTCAGCGTCGGCACCGGCCCGGGCAACCAGACCATCAACGTCACGCCCGTCACCACGCTGATCGCGGCGCGCCTGAGCGCCTCGGGCAACCCCGAGAACCTGGCCGCGGAACTGGCCAGCGGCACGGCCGCCCTGACGACAGGCACGCTGCAGGACAAGATCCAGGAAATCCAGGGCGTGCTGGCCCCGCTGCTGGCGGCGGCCGGCGTGGGCTCCGTCAATCCGCTCAGCGATGCCTTCAGCGTCAACGGCGCAGGCTACGACCGCCTGCTCGACTCGCTGCTGGTCAGCATCACGCCGGCTTCGGACACCAGTTCCAACATCGAGGTGGGCGTGCGCCAGCAGGTCAGCTCGAGCGGCGCGGCGCCCATCTCGGTGCGCTTCAGCAGCAATGCCTCCGCCCTGCCCCCGCTGCCGTCCGCCGCCACCTACGCGCTGGTGGAAGAAGGCACGGCCGCCAGGATCGCCGCGTTGCTCGACAGCCTGACGGCCTGCTACGCCCTGCCCACCACGCAGCGGGTCAGCAGCCCCGTCAGCAACGGCGTGGCCACGGGCGATGCCAGCGCCGTGGCGGCGACCGCCTGCAAGGTGGCCTTCCTGGGCGGCAATCCGGCCGCCTACCTCAGCAACGGCTCGCGCGTGGGCCGCAACGACAGCAACAACGGCGCATTCGCCAGCCTCTTCCGCGACAGCGCCACAGGCACCAGGTTCCTCCAGGGGCGCTACGAATACACGCGCGCCAACGGCGATCTCGTCGTCGCCTACAAGCAGGTCGACACGCAGAACGCGGAGTTCTACGACACCCTCGTGGTCCGCAAGGACACGGACGGCAAGCTGCGCCTGATCGGCAACCAGTACAGCTATTCGGGCGGCGTGTCGCCCTTCCACCAGCTGCGCGTGTTCCCGACGCTGAACCAGTCCGCCTACAGCTACCTGAGCACGGGCTACACCCTGGTCGTCAACAACGAGACCGAACAGGTCAACGGCCAGACGCTGCTCAAGTTCGACCACGTGGAGGTAGCCACGCCCTTCGGCACCACGCTCACGCTGTGGCCGAACGCCAACTATTCCACGCTCAACTTCAAGCGCGCCAACGGCAGCGTCTCGGGAAGCAACGTGATCAAGCTGGGGGCCGAATTCTTGACTGCCAATGCCACGGTGCAGTCGCCCGCAGCCGGCATCGATCCCGGCATGTACTTCGCCAGCCCGCTGTTCACGGACGCAGCGCTCGCCGGCTACGCCACGCAGAGCAGCTGGACCTTCAGATACTTCCTGCGGGGCAACTCCGGCACGACGCCAGACGCCGTGCAGACCTATCGCACGCGGGCCCGGGCGCTCACCATCGGCGAGCTGAAGAAGCAGAATTTCGCCACGCTGAACCAGGCCTTCCAGCAGACGGCCTTCGGCGCGAGTGCCGGCATCCCCACCACGGGCCCGGTGCCGGGCAACGTGCCGCTCTACAACGCGGCGACCGGCCCGCAGAAAGCATTGATCAGCGTCCAGGGCGCAGATGCCTGGACGGTGCCCACCGGGACCTTGCCGCCGACCACCGTGTCGGTGTTCGGCAACTATGCCCCCCAATCCTCGGTGCTGTTCAGCTTCAACGACACGGCCCGCGTGGGGTCATGGACCCGCAGTGCTGTCGTGCCCTGCTCACCGCCCGCGACCGGCGGCAAGGGACAGTGCGCGGACACCACGTCGGGCAACTACGGCCAGGGCGCATACATGAGCGGCCTGCAGCTGACCAGCATCGCGTCAAATGGGCGGCAATTCGCCACCCACTACGGCACCTACAAGTTGAGCCTGCCGAACTGAGAAGGCCGCTTCTTGCCCGCGCATCAGCTGCCGTCATGGGTTCGCGCCCATGCCGGCAGCCGGGGCGCGGTGCATCGCCCGATGGCACTCCCCTCCCACGGGCAGCGGAGCTGGCGGGCAGCCCTAGAGATCCTTCAACAGACGCTCAATCGATCGCCTCGTGCAGCAGCGCTACCAGCTGCGCGACGCTGGAGATCTCCAGGCGCGCATAGATCGACTGGACCTGATTGCGCACCGTGGCGGGTGACCGGCCCAGCTGGCGCGCCACTTCCTTGTGGGTGAGGCCACGCGCCAGCAGCCAGGCCACCTGGTGCTCTCGCGGCGACAACCCATCCACCACACAGCGTGGCCGAGCCTTCAAGAAGAGCAGTCCATGTTCTGCATGGCATCGCAACACCAGGGTCCGGCCGGAATGCCGCAGGTGCCCCGCGCGCAAGGCCTGCATCAGCGGCTCGGGCAGGCACGCCATCGACGATTCCCGCGCTCCCGGCCACTCTCGCGCCGCCAGCTCGCCGAACAGCGGCGTGGCGTGATAGACCATGCCGCGCAGATCGGCCACGGCCTGCGCGCGGCCTGCCGCAGGGGGCTGCAGCCCGGCCTCCGGCATGGACATCACCCGGTCGAAATGCCGCACGCGGTTGTAGCCCATGGCCTGTTGCAGATGCGGGGCCACTGCGGCCAGCAGGCTGCGTTCGGTCTCGGTGCAATGGGCCGTTTCGTGGGCACGATAGAGCGTGACCCACTGCACAAGGCCGCTGGCCGGATTCATCTCGGAGCTGATGAAGAAATGCCGCATGTCGAAACGCCGGCCGTGCGCCCGGATGGCTTTTTGCTGCGGCGCGGCGAACTCCACATCGCGGTCGAACGCCCGGGTCGCTCGCGCCAGCCCCTCCAGGGAGGCAGCGGCCGAATCCAGATGCTTGACCTCTTCGTAGCCCGCCAGCATGTCGGGCGGCTGCCGATGCAGGTGCAACGTGTGGATCTGGATGCCGGCCCCCTCGGCCCCTGGCGTGGCCGAGCCCCACATGGACGAATCGAAGGGTAGCACGCGCCGCAAGGCGTCGAGCGCCTCGTCCTGGAAAGCCTGCAGCGGCTGCTCGTGCGACAGCCGATAGACGTGCAGCAGCAGGCCTGAGAAGTCCTCGAATCCCGACAGGTTCGCCATTTCCCCTCCACAGGCAGTGCATGACGCCAACGCACCCATCCAGCAGGGCGATAGTGCATTTGCATCATTTATAGAAATATCGTATCGATTTACTTTCGGGTCGCGAAAACAACCCTCGAGACCCATCCATGAAAGCCTTCTCCTATTTCCCCTCTGCACTGCCGCCCCGATTCGGCAAAAGCCTGATGTCCATCAGCGTGCTTACCCTGCTGGCCGCCTGCGGCGGGGGCGGTGGCAGCAGCAACAACGGCGGCGGCACTCCCCCGCCGTCGGGCCCCGCTGCCATTTCGCTAGGCGGCACGGTAGTCGCAGACCAAGCCCTGAGCAATGTGCTGGTCTGCGCCGATCTGAACGGCAATCAGGCCTGCGATACGAACGAGCCCAAGGCCGCCGCAGCCACCGGGGCCGACGGCCGATATGCCCTGACCTACCAGCCGGCCGACGACGCGGCGGCCAGCGCCTTCCGCGCCGCGCCCCTGCTGGCCCAGGTGGGTACCAACGCAGTGGATGCAGGTGATCCTGACCCCATCAGCGGCACCTTCGTGCTCTCCGCCCCGGCAGGCAAGGGCGGCGGCCAGATCTCGCCCCTGACCACGCTGGTGCAGAAAGCCGTGGCAGGCGGCCTGCCGCTCGCCGACGCCGAAGCTGCCGTCGCTCAGCAGCTCGCGGTACCCGTCGCCAAGCTCTACGACTACCAGGGCGATGCGCGCTCTGCCGAAGCAATACTGCCCGACACCGCACGCACGGCCGCCAAGCTGACGGCCTTCGCACTGGAGATGGGCGGAGTGTTGAACACGGTGGCCGTGAACGCCACGGCCGCGGCCTCGTCTTCGCAAGGCTCACTGACCTACACCGACGCGCAGAACTGGCGCCTGGCCGTGCGCGATTCCGACGGCACCGTGGATGCCAATGGCAACAACGCGCAATTCGAACGCCGCAGCGGCATGGCGGCGGGCGCCCCCCTATCCGCCGCACAGCTCTATCCCACGCCCGCATCGGTGACGCTGACCGACACAGGCTGGAACCGCTGCGACGGCACCACCCCGCGCCTGAACACGCGCGGCTCGCCCTCCCGCACACTCTACTGCGACGGTGCCACCCGCTTCTACAGCGTGACGGTGGCAGAGCAGGACGTCTCCGGCAAAAGCATGGCCGATGTGGCCGCGCAGATGCAGGTGGGCAACGGCCAGCTCAGCGGCAACGGCTTCCAGCAGACAGCGACGCTGACCATGGCATCGCTGGCGCCGCTGGGCAGCGCGACCTTCCCTGCGGGCTCCCTGCTGCGCACCAACGTGAGCGCACAGCTCAACCAGACGATCACCATCAACAACACGGCCACCGACCTGCTGGCAGGCGGCGCCTTCAGCACGCTGGAAGCGCTGATAGCCGGGAGGCCGGCTTCGGCGGTCAACCTGGCCACCGCCGGCGGCACGCTGCCGCTGGGCATCCAGGATGACACGCACTCGCTGCGCGCGGCCTTCGTCGATGGCAGCACGCTGCAGATCTACCGCTGCAACGCCACGGCGCCCAACTACAGCGACTCGAACAACTGCACCGCGCTATCCCAAAACGCCTATTCCATCGATACCTCGGGCGGTGGCGTGCGGCTGCTGAGGATCGCGAACTTCCCGCTCACCTCGCTGAACCAGCTGCGCGGCTATACCGAGTACAACGGCGGCGTCTATCAGTACCGCCAGCCGCGCCCTGCGACGAAGGAGGGGCAGGTACTGAGCTATACGGTGCGGCTGAACAATGCGGGCTGGGCCGCCTTCAGGACTCAGCTGGGGCTCTGAGAACGTGTTGAAGATACCGGTCCGGCCTGCGCAATGCCGCCCGGAACGGGATGCCAGGCTCAAGTCCCGTCACCAGCATGGATATGGCTCGGCGCCCACAATGGTTGCATGACTTCCTCCATCACGCACCTGCCCGCCCTCTCCATGCTCGACCTGGTGGCCGTGCGCGAGGGCGGCACCGTCGCCCAGGCGCTGGCTCTCGCCGTGCGCACCGCCCAGCACGTGGAAAGCCTGGGCTTCAACCGCTACTGGATGGCCGAGCACCACAACATGCCGGGCATCGCCAGCTCCGCCACCGCCGTGCTGATCGGCCATGTGGCGGGCGCCACGGAGCGCATCCGCGTGGGCTCGGGCGGCATCATGCTGCCCAACCATGCGCCGCTGGTGGTGGCCGAGGCCTTCGGCACGCTGGCCGAGCTCTACCCCGGCCGCATCGACCTGGGCCTGGGCCGCGCGCCCGGTACCGACGGGCCCACCATGCGCGCGCTGCGGCGCGACCGCGTCGAGACCGAGGAGGACTTCCCGCGCGACGTGGCCGAGCTGCAGCGCCTGCTGGCGCCCGCCGAACCGGGCCAGCGCATCACGGCCGTGCCGGGCGCGGGCACCAATGTGCCGATCTGGCTGCTGGGCTCGAGCCTCTTTTCTGCGCAGCTCGCGGCCGAGAAAGGGCTGCCCTACGCCTTCGCATCGCACTTCGCGCCGCGCCTGCTGCACCAGGCCATCGACATCTACCGCCGGCTGTTCCGGCCTTCGGCCACGCTGCAGCGGCCCTATGTGGCCATCGGCGTGCCGGTGATCGCCGCGCCCACCGACGAAGAGGCCGAATTCCTGGCCAGCAGCACCTACCAGCGGGTGCTGGGCATCCTCACCGGCCGGCGCGGCCTGCTGGCGCCGCCGGTGGAGGGCTATGCCCGGACCCTGCAGCCGCAGGAGCGCGCCGCCATCGGCGACTTCCTGGCGGCCGGCGTGGTGGGCGGGCCGGAGACGGTGCGCGAGGGCTTCGCGGAACTGGCGCGCACCACCGAAGCCGATGAATTCATCCTGGTGAGCGACGTGTACGACGGCGACCTGCGCATGCGCTCGCTGGAGATCGCCGCAGCGGCCAACGCATCGCTGGGCGCAGCGGCGACGGCCGCAGCGCACTGACCGCACCCGGGGCGGCGGACGGACTTCAGCGCCCGCCGCCGCGCAGCGTGCGGCTGAGCAGCATCACCGGCACCAGCCCCACCGCCACCAGCGCCAGGGACGGCAGCGCCGCCTCGCCCAGGCGCTCGTCACGGGCCAGCTGGTAGGCGACCACGGCCAGGGTGTCGCTGTTGAAGGGGCGCAGCACCATGGTGGCGGGCAGCTCCTTCATCACATCGACGAAGACCAGCAGCGCCGCAGCGGCGGTGGAGCGCGTGAGCAGCGGCGCATGCACCCGCAGCAGCAGCCCCATGCCGCCTGCACCCAGCATGCGGGCCGATTCGTCCAGGCTGGGCGGAATGCGCGCATAGCCGCTTTGCACCGACTGCAGCGCCACGGCGCAAAAGCGCACCAGGTAGGCCCAGACGATGCCCACGGCCGTGGAGGTGAGGATCGCGGGCAGCCCCCAGCCGGGCGCCGCCGCCTGCAACCAGCCCACGGGCAGCAGCAGGCCCACCACGATCACCGCGCCCGGCACCGCATAGCCCAGGCTGGCCAGCTGCGCCACGCCGCGCGTGAGCGCCGTGGGCCGGCGCCGCACGGCGAAGGCCAGCGCCAGCGCGATCGCCACGGCCAGCACGGCGGTGATGGCGCCCAGGCGCACGCTGTGGCCGGCCCATTCGACGAAGCGGCCCCAGGGCAGCACCGACCAGTCGGCCGCCAGCGGGCGCAGCATGAAGGCTACCGGCAGCACGAAGCCCGCCAGCACCGGCAGCAGGCAGACGGCCCAGGCCGCGGCGCAGCGCCAGCCGGCCAGGCGCTGCGGCTGCGCCTCGGCCGAACCCGCGCGCCCGGCGCTGCCGCTGGCAAAGCGCATGCGGCGCTGCGCGCGCAGCTCCAGCTGCAGCAGCAGCACGACCAGCGCCAGCAGCATGGTGGCCAGCTGCGCGGCGGCCAGCCGGTTGTCCATGGACAGCCAGGCCTTGTAGATGCCGGTGGTGAAGGTCTGTATGCCGAAGTAGCTGGCCACGCCGAAGTCGGCCAGGGTCTCCATCAGCACCAGCGCCACGCCGGCCGCCACGGCAGGGCGGGCCAGGGGCAGCGCCACCATGCGGATGCGGCGGGGCAGCGGCGCGCCCAGCAGGCGCGCGGCTTCCATCAGGTGGGCGGCGCGCTCGCCCAGGGCAGTGCGCGCCAGCAGATAGACATAGGGATAGAGCGAGAAGATGAACACCCACACCGCGCCGCCCAGGCTGCGCACCTCGGGCAGCAGCCGCCCTTGCAGCCCGAAGGTCTCGCGCATCCAGACCTGCAGCGGGCCGCTGAACTGCAGGAAGTCGGTGTACGCATAGGCCGTCACATAGGCCGGCATGGCCAGGGGCAGGAGCAGCAGCCATTCCATGCTGCGCCGGCCGCGGAAGTCGAACAGCGTGACGGCCGCCGCCGTGGCCGTGCCCACCAGGGCCGCGCCCACGGCCACGGCCAGGCCCAGCCAGACGGTGGTGGCGGCATATTCGGGCAGCACGGTGGCGGCCATCTCGCGCAGGATGGCGCCGGCCGCATCCCCGCCCGGCCCCCAGGGCAGCCAGGAGCCCAGCACCGCCAGCACCGGCAGGGTGAGCAAGGCCGCCAGCGCGGCCAGCGCGAGGGGCGGAAGAAGACGCAGGGCGGAGCGGAGGGAGGCCAAGGACGGTGCCGGTGAAGCGATGGGAGGACAGGCAGGCGCCGCAGTGGCTGGCGCGAATACAGGACGAGGCGAGACAAGCCACCGCGGCCGTGCTGCGAATGCGAATTCTATGCATCCGGCCTCTCTAGAATCCCCTGCATGTTCCTGGAAGTCTCCCAACTGCAAGTGCGCTACGCCGGCCGCGCACAGGCCGCCGTGCGCGGCGTGAGCCTGGGCCTGGCCGCGGGCGAGATCGGCGTGCTGATCGGCCCTTCGGGCTGCGGCAAGACCACGCTGCTGCGCGCCGTGGCGGGGCTGGAGCCGGTGGCGGCGGGCGAGATCCGCCTGAACGGCGCGGTGGTGGGCAGCGCGGGCCGCAGCCTGCCGCCCGAAGCGCGCCGCATCGGCATGGTGTTCCAGGACTACGCCCTCTTCCCGCACCTGAGCGTGGGCCGCAACGTGGCCTTCGGCATCCACCGCCTGCCCCGGGCCGAGCAGGCCGCGCGCGTCGACGAGGTGCTGCGCCTGGTGGGCCTGGAAGGCAGCGCCGGACGCTTTCCGCACGAACTCTCGGGCGGGCAGCAGCAGCGCGTGGCGCTGGCCCGGGCGCTGGCGCCGCGCCCGCAGCTGATGCTGCTGGACGAACCCTTTTCCAATCTGGACGTGGAGCTGCGCGAACGTCTCGCGCACGAGGTGCGCGGCATCCTGAAGGCGGCGGGTGCCACGGCGCTCTTCGTCACGCACGACCAGCTGGAGGCCTTCGCCATCGGCGACCGCATCGGCGTGATGGAGTCGGGCACGCTGCACCAGTGGGATGCCGCCTATGCGCTCTACCACCGGCCGGCCACGCGCTTCGTGGCGGACTTCATCGGCCACGGCGTGTTCGCCCCGGCCACGCTGCAGCAGCAGCCCGGCGGCGGCGTGGTGGCCCGCACCCCGCTGGGCGACCTGGCCGACCTGGAGGAATGTCCGCTGCCCGGCGCCTACCCGGGCGGCGAATGCGACGTGCTGCTGCGCGCCGACGACGTGGTACACGACGACGATGCGCCGGTGCAGGCGCGCATCGTGCGCAAGGCCTTCAGGGGATCGGAATTCCTCTACACGCTGGAGCTGGCGAACGGCCTGAGCGTGATGGCCCATGTGCCCAGCCACCACGACCATGCGGTGGGCGACTGGATCGGCATCCGGCCGCAGGTGCAGCATGTGGTGACCTTTCCGCGCGGCTGATCGAGCCGTTGCGGATCGCAGCGTTTCCGACCGCCAGCCGGCCTGCGATGCGGACAACCTGCTATGGGTTCAATAGCAGAACAGGGTGAGCCACACCCGGCCCCGCTCAGCTGCGCCGCAGTCCGTCCACCACGCTGCGCAGGTCATCCGCCCAGGTGCGGCGGTCGCGCCCTTCGGCGCGCTGCGGCGGGCCGTAATGCACCACGGCCACCAGGCCGTCGGCGCAGAGGGTGCGCCAGAGCGAGCCCACCAGCGTCTCGTCGCCCACATAGCTCGCGGCCTGGCTGGTGGCGCCGGTGCGGGCGTCGATGAAGCGCAGGCCCACCGGCTGCACGGGCGCATCGGCGCTGATGGCCGCCTGCAGCAAGTTGGCGTGGAAGGGCAGCAGCGCGATGCCGTTGCTGGTCGTGCCCTCGGGGAACACGCCCAGGATCTCGCCGCGCGCCAGGCTTTCGCGCATGGTGTGGACCACGCGCAGCGCGTCGCGGCGGGATTCGCGTTCGATGTAGAGCGTGCCGGCCGCCGTGGCCAGCCGGCCCAGCACGGGCCAGGCCTTGACGTCGGACTTGGAGACGAAGCGGCAGTGCCGCGCCGCATGCATCACGGGAATGTCGAGCCAGGAGATGTGGTTGGCCACCAGGAGCACCGGCCCCTGCGCGGGCGGCGTGCCCTGCACCTGCAGTTCCACGCCGGCGCGCAGCAGCATGCCGCGCGCCCAGGCCTGCACGCGGGCATGCTGCTCTTCGGTCGCCATGCCGCGAAAGCGCAGCAGCACGGTGCCGAGGCCGACGGCGATGTGGGTCAGCATGCGCACGAGGCGCAGGCAGGCGCGGACTTGGCGTCTCATGGTGGGCGGCTCGATGGAAGGAAGAGCGAAGCAGTCGGAAGGGAGACGGTGCGCCGCGCTGAGCGCGGCGGCGATGGAGATGGCGGCGGCGCGGGGCGTGCCGGTCAGCCGGGCTGACGCTCGAACGCGACCTGCCCGCCCACCAGCGTGCAGCGCACGCGGCCCGGCAGTTCGTAGGACGAGAAGGGCGTGTGCTTGCCCTGGCTGCGCAGCGCGGCGGCTTCCACCGTCCAGGCGCCTTGCGCATCCACCACGCAGAGGTCGGCCACGCCGCCTTCCACGATCTGGCCCACGCTGGCCTGCAGCGTGCCCAGGGCGCTGCCCAGCACGCGGGCCGGCTCGGCGGTGACCACGCCCAGAGCGCGCGCCAGCGGCACGCCGGCGTCCTGCGACCACTTGAGCGCCACGCTCAAGAGCAGCTCCAACCCGGTGGCGCCGGGCTCGGCCTCGGCGAAGGGCAGCACCTTCTCGTCCTCGTCGACCGGCGTGTGGTCGGACACCAGCGCGTCGATGGTGCCGTCGGCCAGCGCCGCCAGCAGCGCATCGCGGTCGCGCTGCTGTCGCAGCGGGGGCGAGAGGCGCGCGCGGCTGTCGAAGAAGCCGATGTCGGTGTCGGTGAACATCAGCGAATTGATGCTCACGTCGGCCGTCACCTTCAGGCCCGCGGCCTTGGCCTGGCGCACCAGCTCGACGCCGGCCGCGCTGGACAGGCGGCACAGGTGGACGCGCGCGCCGATGGTCTTGAGCAGCTCGAAGATGGTGTGCAGCGCGATGGTCTCGGCCGCCACGGGAATGCCCGACAGGCCCAGCCGCGTGGCCAGCGGCCCGCTGGCGGCCACGCCCCGGCCCAGGTACATCTCCTGCGGGCGCAGCCACACCGTGTAGCCGAAGGTGGCGGCGTACTGCAGGGCGCGCTGCAGCACCTGCGTGCTCTGCAGCGCCACCTCGGCCTGGCTGAAGCCCACGCAGCCCGACTCGGTCAGCTCGGCCATCTCGGTCAGCACCTCGCCGGCCAGGCCGCGCGTGAGCGCGCCCAGCGGAAAGAGCCGCGTCTGGTGCAGCTTCTCGGCGCGAAACTTCAGCATCTCGACCAGGCCGGGCTCGTCCAGCACGGGGTCGGTGTCGGGCGGGCAGACCAGGCTGGTCACGCCGCCGGCCACGGCCGCCGCCATTTCGGACTCGAGCATGCCTTCGTGCTCGTGGCCGGGCTCGCGCAGGCGCGCCGCCAGGTCCACCAGGCCCGGCACCACCAGGCAGCCGGAGGCGTCGATCACGCGGTTGGGCGCGAATTCGCGCGGCGCGCGGCCCAGCGCGATGATGCGGCCGGCCGCCAGCGCGACGTCGCAGGTCTGGTCGAAGCCGCTGGCCGGATCGATCACGCGGCCGTTCTGGATCAGTATCTTCATGGTTTCAAGCCAAATATGCGTTGAGCGCTGGATTCACCATCGCTTATAGCTATCAAAAACATAGCGAGCCGATGGCTGCCCACCGCCAGGAGCCGCAGACCCCGGCGCGGCCCGGGCCAGCAGACACCGTGGATCCGGCTTTGCCGGTCCACCGGTGGCGTCCCCCTGGGGGGAAGGCGCGAAGCGACTCAGGGGGGTCATGCCTCATTCCCGGCAACGATCGACATGACCGCCATCCGCACGGCGATGCCGAAGGTCACCTGCGGCAGGATCACGCTCTGCTTGCCGTCCACCACGGCGGAGTCGATCTCCACGCCGCGGTTGATCGGGCCGGGGTGCATGACGATGGCATCGGGCTTGGCCAGCCGCAGCTTCTCGGGCGTGAGGCCGAAGCTCTTGAAGTATTCCTGGCTGGACGGCAGCAGCGCGCCGCTCATGCGCTCGTTCTGCAGGCGCAGCATGATGACCACGTCGGCGTCCTTGATGCCTTCTTCCAGCGTGTGGCACACGCGCACGCCCATGTGGGAGAGGTCGCCGGGCACCAGGGTGCGCGGGCCCACCACGCGCACCTCGGGGCAGCCCAGGGTGGTGAGGCCGTGGATGTCCGAGCGCGCCACGCGCGAGTGCAGCACGTCGCCCACGATGGCCACCGTGAGGTTGGAGAAGTCCTTCTTGTAGTGGCGGATGGTGTACATGTCGAGCAGCCCCTGCGTGGGGTGCGCATGCCGTCCGTCGCCCGCGTTGATGACGTGGACGTGCGGCGCCACGTGCTGCGCGATCAGGTAGGGCGCGCCCGACTCGCTGTGCCGCACCACGAACAGGTCGGCGGCCATGGCCGACAGGTTGGCGATGGTGTCCAGCAGCGACTCGCCCTTGCTGGCGGAGCTGCGCGCGATGTCCAGGTTGATCACGTCGGCCGACAGGCGCTTGGCCGCGATCTCGAAGGTGGTGCGGGTGCGGGTGCTGTTCTCGAAGAACAGGTTGAACACGCTCTTGCCGCGCAGCAGCGGCACCTTCTTCACCTCGCGGTCGTTCACCGAGACGAAGTTGGCCGCCGTGTCCAGGATGTGGGTGAGGATGCTCTTGGGCAGGCCCTCGATGGAGAGCAGGTGGATCAGCTCGCCGTTGGCGTTGAGTTGGGGGTTGCGCTTGTACAGCACCTTCAGGCCTCTTGGATGTTCATCACTGCTTTGACGTCGAAATGGAAAGCGCCGGCCTCGGTGCGGGCCAGGGCCAGCGACTGGCTGGCCGGCAGCGCCACGCGGGCGGCGGCGAAGTCCGCCTGCACCGGCAGCTCGCGCCCGCACCGGTCCACCAGCACGGCCAGGCGCACGCTGGCCGGGCGGCCGTAGTCGAACAGCTCGTTGAGCACGGCGCGGATCGTGCGGCCGGTGTAGAGCACGTCGTCCAGCACCAGGATGTCGGCGCCGTTCACCTCGAAGGGCAGCGCCGTCTGCGCGCTTACCGACAGGCCGCGCTGCGAGAAGTCGTCGCGGTGCATGGCCGAAGACAGCACGCCGGGCTCGCCCGCCAGGCCCAGGTCCCTCTGCAGCCGCTCGGCCAGCCAGGCGCCGCCCGAGGCGATGCCGGCCAGCTGCGTGCCGCCGGTGCGCAGGGCGCGCACGCCGCGCAGCAACTCGGCGTAGAGCGCCTCGGCATCGAGCGCCAGCGTGCCTGCGGCCTGGGGCGTGGAAGACGGGGACGGGGGAGCGCTCATGGGAGATTCCTCAAAAACTGTTCCAGGATGATGCAGGCCGACGCGGCGTCGGCATCGCGGGCGCCGGCGGCATGGGCCTCGGTGGTGCTGTAGCGCTCGTCCACCTCGAAGACCTGCAGGCCGAAGCGGCCACGCAGCTGGCGCGCGAACTTCAGCGCGCGGGCGGTGTTCTCGTGGCTGGCGCCGTCGGGGTGGTAGGGCACGCCGATCACCAGCGCGTCGGGCTGCCACTCGCGGATGCGCTCGGCCACCTGGGCGAAGCGGGCATCGCCCTCGGCGCGGATGGTGGGCTGCGGCGTGGCGGTGCGCAGCATGCGATTGCCCACGGCCACGCCGCTGCGCTTGAGCCCCAGGTCGATCGCCAGGAAGGACTGGAAATGCGCGGGAACGGCCTGCGATGCGGAAGGGGAAGCGGCGGCAGCGGAGGGGCCGCTCATGCGTGCCCCGCCTCGGGCGAGAGCATCCACGACTGCAGGCCCAGCAGGGCCATGGCGCGGTCGTAGCGCTGGTCCACGGGCGTGTCGAAGATGACGGACAGGTCGGCCCCCACGGTCAGCCAGCTGTTCTCGGCCACCTCGGATTCGAGCTGGCCCTGCGCCCAGGACGAATAGCCCAGCGTGATCAGCACGCGGCGGGGGCCGGCGCCGGTGGACATGGCTTCGAGCACATCCTTGGAGGTGGTCATCTCCAGCCCGCCCGGAATGGTCATGGTGGAGGCGTAGATCGATTCGTCCGCCTCGACCCCCTCGCCGGCTGCGGACGAAGCGGCCACCACGGGCTCGTGCAGCACGAAGCCGCGCTCGGTCTGCACCGGGCCGCCCTGGAAGACGGGCTGCTGGGTCAGGTCTTCGCGCTGCAGGGGCAGATCGACCTTGTCGAAGAGGCCCCGCAGATTGATGTCGGTGGGCTTGTTGATGATGAGCCCGAGGGCTCCGCGTTCGCTGTGTTCGCACACGTAGACCACGCTGCGCGAGAAAGACGCGTCTTCCAGGCCGGGCATGGCGATCAGGAAATGGTGCGTCAGGTTCATGGGCGCAGAATCGGCAGGCATTCGGCAATTTTAAACGGTGAACATGGCCCCCACTTTTTCGTCCGGCCTGGTCTGGTTCCGGCGCGACCTGCGCTCCTCGGACCATGCGGCGCTCTACCATGCGCTGCGCCAGTGCCAGCAGGTGCATTGCGCCTTCGTCTTCGACACCGAGATCCTCGATCCCCTGCCGCGCGCCGACCGGCGGGTGGAATTCATCCGCGAATCGCTGGTGGAGCTGGACGCCTCGCTGCGCGATCTCTCGGGCGACGCCCACGGCGGCCTGATCGCCTGCCACGGCCTGGCGCGCGACGAGCTGCCCGCCCTGGCCCGCCGGCTGGGCGTGCAGGCCGTGTTCGCCAACCACGACGACGAGCCCGGTGCGCTGGAGCGCGACGAGCATGTGCGCTCCGTGCTGCTGGCCCTGGGCATCCGCTTTCTGACCTTCAAGGACCACACGGTCTTCGAGCGCGGCGAAGTGCTGACCCAGAGCGGCACGCCCTACACCGTGTTCACGCCCTACAAGAACGCCTGGCTGCGCAAGATCGACAGCTTCTACCTGAGCGCCTACCCCGTGGAGCGCCACGCCCGCCGGCTGGCGCCGCGCCCCGAGGGTCTGCGCCGGCCCGTGCATTCGCTGAACGCCCTGGGCTTCGAGCCCGCCGGCCTGGAGCAGCTGCGCATGCCCACCGGCATGCAGGGCGCGCAGCAGCTGCTGGACGACTTCCTCGAACGCATCGACACCTATGGCGAAGCGCGCGACTTCCCGGCCAAAAAGGGCCCGAGCTACCTCAGCGTGCATCTGCGCTTCGGCACGCTCTCCGTGCGGCAGGCCGCGCGCCTGGCGCACGAGCGCAGCGCCCGGGGCAGCGCCGGGGCCGCAACCTGGCTCGGCGAGCTGATCTGGCGCGACTTCTATTTCCAGGTGCTGGCCCACCACCCGCAGGTGGCGGGCGGCACCAGCTTCAAGCCGGCCTACGATGCCATCCGCTGGGAGGACGGTGCCCACGCCGACGCGCTCTTCGCCGCCTGGTGCGAGGGCCGCACCGGCTACCCGCTGGTCGATGCCGCCATGGCCCAGATCAACCAGACCGGCTACATGCACAACCGCCTGCGCATGGTGGTGGCGAGCTTCCTCGCCAAGGACCTGGGCCTGGACTGGCGCCGGGGCGAGCGCTACTTCGCCGAAAAGCTGAACGACTTCGACCTCTCGGCCAACAACGGCGGCTGGCAGTGGGCCAGCTCCAGCGGCTGCGATGCCCAGCCCTACTTCCGCATCTTCAACCCGGTCAGCCAGAGCAGGAAGTTCGACCCCGACGGCCGCTTCATCCGCCGCTACCTGCCGCAGCTGGCCAAGCTGCCCGACGCGGCGCTGCACGCGCCCTGGCTGGCGCGCCCGCTGGAGCTGCAGGAAGCCGGGGTGGCGCTGGGCCGCGACTACCCCCACCCCGTGGTGGACCACGACGAGGCCCGCCAGCGCACTCTGGCGCGCTACGCGGTGGTGAAGGCCGGCTGAGCGCGCAGGGCCTCAGCCTTCTTCCTTCGCCAGCTCGGCCTTGCGGGCGTAGTGCTCCACCAGGCCCAGCAGTTCCTCGTCGGAATAGGGCTTGCCCAGATAGTGGTTCACGCCCAGTTCCAGGGCATGGTCGCGGTGCTTCTGGGCGATGCGCGAGGTGATCATCACGATGGGCAGATCGCGCAGCTGCGCATCGGCGCGGATGTTGCGCGCCAGATCGAAGCCGTCCATGCGCGGCATCTCGATGTCGGAGAGCACCAGCGCCGGCCGCTCCTGCTGCAGCCGCTCCAGCGCCTGCAGGCCGTCGGAGGCCAGTGCCACCCGGTAGCCTTCGCGCTGCAGCAGCCGCTGGGTGACGCGGCGCACGGTGATGGAATCGTCCACCACCAGCACCAGCGGCACGCCGTCGCTGCCGGCCGCAGGCGCGGGCGTGCCGGCCTCGCCGCCCGCCGCCCCTCGCGCGGCCCCGGCCGGCTCGCTGCCGCCCCGGGCCAGGGCGCGCGCCTGGTCGCCATACACCGTGGCCAGGGCCACCGGGTTGTAGATCAGCACCACCGCGCCGGATGCCAGCACCGACATGCCGGCCAGCCCGGGCAGGCGAGAGAGCTGCGGCCCCAGGTTCTTCACCACGACTTCCTGGTTGCCCAGCACTTCATCGACATGCAAGGCGATGCGCTGCGCCGCGCTGCGCAGCAGCACCACAGGCCGCGTCTTGCCGCCCGGCTCGGCGCTGCGGGCCGAGGATTGCAGCAGCGCGCCCAGCCAGAAGAACGGCAGGTCGTCCACGCCGTCGTGGAACTGGTTGCCGCCATAGCTCGCGTCCAGCTCGGCCGCCGTGGTGCGGCGCACCATCTCCACCAGGTTGGCCGGCACGCCGATGGTCTGCTGACCGGCGCGCAGCATCACCACCTGCGTGACGGCGGTGGTCAGCGGCAGCACCATGCGGAACGAGGTGCCTTCGCCCGGCCGGGACTGCGTCTCGATGCGTCCACCCAGCGCCTGCACCTCCGAGCGCACCACGTCCATGCCGATGCCGCGGCCCGACAACTCGGTCACGCCCGCAGCGGTGGAAAAGCCCGGCTGGAAGATGAGCTGCGCCGCGTCGGCGGGCGCGAGCCCGGCGCCTTCGGCCAGCAGGCCCTGGGCCACGGCGCGTGCGCGGATGCGGTCCAGGTCCAGGCCCGCGCCGTCGTCGCTGAATTCCACCGAGACGTCGTTGCCCTCCTGGCGCAGCGCGATGGCGATGCGGCCCACGGCCGGCTTGCCCGCCGCGGCGCGCCGCTGCGGATCTTCGATGCCGTGCGCCACGCTGTTGCGCAGCAGGTGCTCGAAAGCGGGCGCCATGCGGTCGAGCACGCCGCGGTCCATCTCGATGGAGCCGCCCGCGATGTCGAGCTTGATCTGCTTGCCGGTTTCCTTGGAGGCCTGGCGCACCACAGCATAGAGCCGCTCGGCGATGCCGTCGAACTCCACCATGCGCGTGCGCAGCAGGTCGCGCTGCAGCTCGCGCGCCTGCCGGCCCTGGGCGATCAGGTCGTCCTCGGCGGCCTCCACCGTGCGCTGCAGGTTGCGCTGCACGGTGGCCACGTCGTTGACCGACTCGGCCATCATGCGGGTGAGCTCCTGCACGCGGGTGAAGCGGTCGAATTCGAGCGGATCGAATTCCGCGCCCGAGTCCCTGGACAACGCCAGGCGCGACTGCATCTGCGATTCGGCCTGCACCTCGATGTCGCGCAGCTGCTGGCGCAGCCGCTCCAGGTTGCCCGACAGATCGCCCAGCGAAGAGCGCATCTGCCCCACCCGCGCATCCAGCCGCGAGCGGGCGATCATCACCTCGCCCGCCTGGTTGACCAGCCGGTCGAGCAGCTGCGCGCGCACGCGCACCGTGGGGCCCGCGGCGCGGGCCTGGGCCACTGCGGGCGCTGCGGCGCTCGGTGACGGAGCGGGCTGCGCGGCCTCCGCCGCGGCTTCGGGGGCCGGGCTGGCTGCGGCGGCAGCGGCGGCGCCGTCGGCCGCAGGCGGCTGGGCGGCACGGGCGCGCAGCGCCGCGAAGCCGGCCTGCATGCCGTCGAGGTGCGTCAGCAGCGGCTCGATGTCTTCGCTGCGCGGCGCCTCGGCATCGATGCGCTCCACGGCCGATTCCATGCGGTGGGCCATCTCGCCCAGCCGCATGGCGCCGGCCAGGCGCGCGCTGCCCTTGAGGGTGTGCAGGCCGCGCAGCAGCTCGTTGCGGGCGCCTGCGTTATCGGGCCGCGCCACCCACTGGCGCAGCGCGGCGCCCAGGCCGGGCAGCAGCTCGGCGGCCTCTTCCTCGAAAATGGGGAAGAGGTCGGGGTCGATCGCATCGCACGCGTCGATCTCGTCGTCGATGTCCTGCGCGGACCGGGGCTCCACCACGGGCTCAGGCTGCGGTTGAGGCTGCGCTGCGGCGGCATGGCCGTCGCCGTCGCCTTCCGCCATGGCGACGCTTGCCGCCTCACCTGCCTCATCGGCCCCCTCGGGCACATCGGCCATCCCGGGCGGCATGCCGGCTTCGGCATGCAGGATGGCGCGCAAGGCCTCCATCAGCTGCGGGTTCGGCTCCCGCAGGAAGCCGGCCGCGAACTGGTGCAGCAGCCGGCGGATGTCATCGGCGGTGGCGACGAACACGGCGGCCTGGTCCGGCTCGCCCTGCGGCTGCCACTGCACATGCTCCAGCGCATGTTCCAGCGTGCGCGCCATCTCGGACAGCGCGGCGAAGCCCACGGTGGCAGAGCTGCCCGCCAGCGAATGCGCCAGCGCGATGGCCGTGTCGGGCAGCGGCTCGTGCAGCTCCAGCGACCATTCCTGCAGCGCGGTGGACAGCCGGCGCGACCATTCGTCGGCCTCGTTCAGATAGACGTTGTAGAGCGGTATGCCGATGCGCAGCGTGTCGATGACCTTGACGGCCTCGTCCTCGGGCGCGGGTTCCGGGGCCGGCGCGGCAGGCTCATCGGGGGTATGCAGCAGGTCGCCAGGCGCGTCGCCGGCAGCCCAGGCCGGTGCGGGTTCGCTGGACTCGGCGGGCATGCCGGCAGCGGGCGCCTCGGCACTTGCCGGCTCAGGCTCAGGCTCGTGGGCAGGATCGTGCTCCGGGGGCTGCTGCGGCTCGGCGGCCGGTGCTTCGGCCGTCTCGTGCGTCTCGAAGGCCTCTCGCGCTGGTGCCGCATCCGCCTCTTCGGCATCAACAGCCAAGGCGGGGGCGTCGAGGGCGAAGGCAGCCTCTGCCCCCGCATCCACGGTGGCATGCTCATGCTCCTCTGCATGCGCCGTATCGCCGGGAAGCGCTTCCTCCAGCTCGCCAGGTTCGTGCGCCAGGACGCCGCCATCGGCCGGGGCCGCAGGCTGCGCCGCATCGGATGCTTCGACGGCCTGCAGGAAGTCGGCGAAGTCGATCTCCTGCGCCATGTCCTGCGCGGGCAGGAGCTCGGCGGCCTCGGCAGCGTCCGCGACAGGCACGGGCGGTTCGGCGGCTTGGGCGCCCATCGCCTCCCCGGCAGCCGGGGCCGGCAGTTCGCCTGCGGCATGCTCGGGTACCGGCTCGGAAGCCGGCTGCGGGGCGGCTGCAGGCCGGGCCGCCGCGCCCGGCACCTGCAGCGGCCCGGGCATCCGGCCGGCGCGCAAGGCGTCGGCGGCCTCCACGAAGGGCTGGGCCTGCCAGCCGCTGTCGTCCCCGGCGGCGATGGCGTCCGCCCAGCGGCCGAAGGCCTGCAGGCTCTGCTCAGACAGGTCCAGCAGTTCGGGCGGCATGGGCTTTTGCTCGGCCAGCCAGGCATTCAGGGCCTGCTCCATGGCCCAGGCGGCATCGCCGAACGGCACCAGGCCGACCATGCGCGAACTGCCCTTCAGCGTGTGGAAGGCACGGCGCAGCGTGGTCTGCTCGCTCAGGTCGCCGGGCGCGGCATGCAGGCTCTGCACGGCGGCCAGGCCGGCGCCGACCACTTCTCGCGCCTCTTCGAGGAAGATGTCCAGCAGTTCCTGGTCTTCGTCGTCCGCATCGGGCAGGGGCTGGGCCGGAGGCGGCGGCGGGGGAGGCAGCGGCACGGCTGCGGCCAACGCCTCGGCCGCGCCCTGCTCGGGCCCGGGGGAGAAGTCCAGTGCATCCAGGTCCAGCGTGAAGCCGGGCTCCACCTGGGGAGCGGGTTCCTCGGCGGGCTCGGGCACCGGAGCGGCGGCAGCGGCGGGCGACTCCGGTAAGGCGGACGCCTGCAGCGCAGCGGGCTCGTCCTGCGCTGCAGGCGCTGGTGCTGGTGCCGGAGCCGATGCCGGCTCGGGCGTGGATACCGGCGTGGGCGCGGGCTGCGGCACCGGTTCCTGGGCCTGCTGCGCGGCCCGGTGGGCGAGCTCGCGGGCACGGCCCATGCGCAGGCGCAGCTCGCCCTGCACCTCGTCATAGACGAACAGCTTGCGCGCCATGGAGCGCTGGTAGCCCAGCATGTCGATCAGAAAGCCCAGCGCGCCCAGGCTGTTGCCCAGCTTCTCGAAGGTCTGCGGCCGCTCGGCCTCGGGCACCTGGCCGGCAAGCAAGCGCTCCACCGTGTCGCGCATGCGCAGCGCGGCCAGCGAGGCCTGGTCCAGCCCCAGCACCGAGAGCACGCCGCGCATCTGCGCCAGCCGGTCGGGCACGGACGTGAGGGCCGCCAGGTCGTCGGGCTGGCGGAAGAACTGGTCCATGGCCTTTTCGGTTTCGGCCAGCGATGCGCGCAGCTCGCCCACCACGCTGCCCATGGTCTGGTGGTCGCTCACGCGGCGGTAGAGCTCCTCCATCCAGGCTTCCAGCGGCGCGGGCTCGCCGCCGGCCGCCACATGGTCCAGCCGCCGGGCCAGCTGTGCGGCGCGCTCGGCCAGCTGCTCCTGCGCGGTGTCGGGCTCTTCGAAGGCGGCCTGCAGATAGAGCACCGAGGTGGCGACTTCCATCGCCAGGTCGGGCGTGGGCACGCCGCCCGAGCGGCCGGCCGCATCGACGGCCCTGGTCAGCGCGGCGGCGAGCGCATGGCTTTCCGGATGCAGCCGGTCCAGCGAATCGCAGACCAGGCTGAACTGGTCGGCGGCTAGCTTGTGCTTGCTGCGGTCGCCGCCGGCCAGCGCGGACCAGGTCTCGGCCGTGGCCGCGATGCGCCGGCGCGCCTGGGCCAGCACGGCCGGGTCGTAGCGGCCGAAGCGCGGCTGCTCGTAATCGACGGGGCGGCTCGCCTGCTGGCCCGAGGCCTGCCGCACGGCCTGCAGCGCCGCCGCACCGGGCGCGGCGCCGTCCTCGGGCACCCGGGCCTGGGCGCAGAAGAAGAGCAGGTCCTGCACCAGCCGGTCGGCGATGGAGGCATCGCCCCGGGCCAGGCTGGCGTACTGCATCAGCACGCGCGAGGCCACGCGCTTGACGTACACGTCGGCGGGCAGCAGCCCTGCGGCGAAAGCGTCGAAGAAGCCGGCGCAGAGCTTCCAGAAGGTGCGCGGCTCGCGCTCCGTTGCGGCGGCCACGAAACCCAGGCAGACGTCGCGCATCTGCGCGGCGGCGGCGGCATCGCCGTGCTTGACGATGCGCAGCACGGCGCTGTCCAGGCGCGCGCGCGCCTCCGGGCCGTAGGGCAGCGGGGCGGCCGACAGCGGCATCTCGGGTTCGGGCAGATCGCGCTGCACCGGCCAGAGGTCGGCCGGATGCACGCGCTCGGCCCCGGTCAGGGCCTGCACCTCGCGGTATTGCGGGAACAGCGCCACGGGCGAAGCGTGCTTTCCGGCCAGCACCAGTTCCAGGTATTCGACGAGGGCGAAGCTCGCGCGCTCCAGCACGGACACCGCGTCCTCGCCGCACTGGTCCGGACGCTGCACGAACTTCTGCACCGCCGCTTCCATGGACCGCAGCACCAGCGCGGGCGCGGCCATGCCGACCACCTCCAGCGCGCCGCTGGCCTGGTGCAGCTGCTGGCGTGCCAGGCGCAGCGCGCTGGCGTCCAGCGAAGCCAGATCGGAGTCGCGGGTCACGGCGGCCTCGCGCACGAAGCGGCGCAGCGACTTGACCGCGCCTTCGAGCGACTTGCGCAATTCCTCATGGACCCAGGCCAGGGGCCCGAGGTCCTGCTCGGTCGTGTGCGCCCCGTCGGCGGCGAATGCGGTGGTGGCGTCCGTGATGGGCATGGTTCGTCTCCGGCTGCCTGGAGCCAGTGTGGGTCGGAGTGGCGGCGTGGCGGGTTGGCGTGCGGGATCCGGATCAGGTGATCTTGAAGCGCGACACCGACTGGCGCAGCTCTTCGGCGATCTGCGAGAGCTCGCGCACCTGCTGGGCCGTGGTGCGCGTGCCCTCGCCGGTCTGCTCGGTCACGGCGAAGATGTGCTGGATGTTGCCGGCCACCTCGTTGGCGAGCTCGGCTTCGCGCGAGGTGGAGGACGAGATCTGCTCGATCAGCTCGGCGAGGCGCCGCGACACGCGGTCGATCTCGGTGAGCGCGGTGCCCGCGGAGTCGGACAGGCGCGCGCCCTCGACCACGCCCTGGGTGGAGCGCTCCATGGCGGCCACGGCGTCCTGCGTGTCGGTCTGGATGGCCTTCACCAGTGCCGAAATCTGGCGCGTGGCGTCGGCCGAGCGCTCGGCCAGGCGCTGCACTTCCTCGGCCACGACCGAGAAGCCGCGGCCGGCCTCGCCGGCCGATGCGGCCTGGATGGCGGCGTTCAGCGCCAGCACGTTGGTCTGCTCGGTGATGTCCGAGATCAGTTCGGTGATCTCACCGATCTCCTGCGACGACTCGCCCAGCCGCTTGATGCGCTTGGAGGTGTCCTGGATCTGGTCGCGGATGGAGTTCATGCCGCCGATGGCGTTCTGAACGGCCTGCAGGCCCGAATCGGCGGCCTGCAGCGACTGGCGCGCCACCGAGGCCGATTCCTGCGCCTGGCTGGACACGTCGTTGATGCGCGTGGCCATGTCCAGCACGGACTGGCCGGTCTCGCGGATCTCGCGCAGCTGTTCGGTGGAGGCGGCCAGCAGCTCGGTGGAGGTGCTGTCCACCTGCGCCGTGGTCTGGGCCACGCGGGCGGCGGTGTTCTGCACGCTGCCCACCAGCTGGCGCAGCTCTTCCACGGTGTAGTTGACCGAGTCGGCGATGGCGCCGGTGATGTCCTCGGTCACGGTGGCTTCCTGCGTCAGGTCGCCTTCGGCCACCGACTGCAGCTCGTTCATCAGCCGCAGAATGGCCGCCTGGTTGGCGTCGTTCACGCGCTTGGCTTCCTGTTCCTGCCGCTTGGCGTCGCGCTGCAGCACTTCGGCCGAGGTCTGGCGCGAGCGGCTGTCCATGAGCTGCACGCGCGAGATGCCCATGCCGCACAGCAGCACGAAGAGGCCCGCCACGGTCAGCGCGGCGAACTGGCCGGCGCCCAGGCCGGTCTGGGCCGAGATGCGCGCCTGCAGCGCCTCCAGCTGGCGGCGCAGCGGCTCGCTGTCCGCGATGATGGAGGTCTGCGCCTCGCGGGCCGACACCAGGCCCTGCAGATTGCTCAGGATGGCCCCGGCGCGCACGCGGGTCTGGTCGTAGAGCTTGATGAGCTTGTCGAGCTGCTCGCGGGTCTGGGCGTCGCGCGTGGGCGGCAGGCGCAGGTCGGCGCTGCCGTCCAGCAGGCCCTGGGCGATCTCCTTGAACGAATTCAGGTCCTTGCCCAGCAGGAACACGGCCTCGGGGCTGACGCCCTCCATGGTCTGGAACTCGTTGGCCGACTTGCCGATGCGCTGCGTCAGCATGACCAGCTGGCCCGCGGCGGAGATCTCGGCAGGCGAGGCGTTCTGCTGGAGCTTGAGCGAGGCGATGGTCTCGGCGCTCTCCAGCAGCTCGGACGACTGCCGGTTGATGGTGCGCAGCGCATCGCCCACCTGCGTCAGCGTCTTCTGCTGCGCCATCACGATGGCGGCGTTGTGCTCGGCCCGCTCGGTCAGCGAGGTGACGGCCTCCAGCTCGGCCTTGTAGCCCTGGCCCAGCCCCTGCACGCCCAGGTCGGTATCGCCGCCATTGAGGGCGCGCACGTTGCGCGACAGCACGCCGGCGCTTTCCGCCACGTCCGGGAAGGCCTGCGGGCTGCCCACCAGCGCCTGCGACACCGACTTGGCCAGGCGCTGCGACTGCATCAGCGACTGCCCGGTGGCCGCCAGCTGCTGCGCGGAGCGGTCGGCCTGGCGCAGCACCCAGCCCGCGATCAGGGCCAGCACCACCAGCCCCGCCGCCAGCATGACCAGCAGGCGGCGCTGGTGGCGCGCGGCGGTGGCGCGTCCCAGCACGGGCAGGGTGATCAGGTCGCCTTCGGCATCGTCCAGCTCCGGCATCGCGGCGGGGCCGTCCGCCTCGCCCTGCAGGGTGCTCAGACCGTCCAGCACCGCTTCGCCGCCCCCGCGCACGTTGGCGGCGCCCAGTCCGCCCTGGGCCGGGGAAAGATCCAGGGCCTCGCGCTCCGCGGGCTGGCGGTTGAGCAGTTTTCCAAACAGCTTGACGACGGACATGGGACGGCCTTGATGAAGAACGGATCGGGCGCTCTGGCTGGCGCTCAGGCACCGATGGCGAGGAACGCCGGGTGCCGGGACAGGATCTGGAGATCGAGCGCCTGCCAGCGCAAGCCCTGGGCATCGACATGGCAGTGGCCGAAATACGGCGGCGCCCCTTCGGGCGGGGGCTCGGACGCGGCGAAGGCATCCGCCCCGCGCAGCCCGGCCAGGCGTTCGACCAGCAGCGCGGCATTGACCCCGAAGGCCGCGTTCAGCGACAGCAGGCTGGATTCGGCCAGGGCCGCGTCGGACCGCGGGCCGGCAGCGCCCAGCAGGGCCGCCAGGTCCGCCACGCCGACCAGCGCCCCGCGCAGGTTGGCCACGCCCAGGAACCAGGGCTGGGTGTAGGGAACGGGGCGCACGCCGCGCCAGGGGAAGATCTCGCCCGCCTGCTCCAGCGGCAGCAGCAGCCGCATCCCGGCCGATTCCACCGCCAGCCACGAAGACACGCTGGAACCCTCGCCGCGCGCGGCCTGCAGGCGGGCGGCGAGGCGGGCCTGCAGCTCCCTCAGCGCTTCACGGTTGGCCATGGGCGGCGGCTTCGGCGGGGTGCGCGGTCATGGCGTACGGGTTCACCACGCGCATCAGTTGAGCGCGTCGATCTTGGCCTGCAGCTCCGCCGGGTCCACCGGCTTGGTGATGTAGCCGCGCGCTCCCTGGCGCATGCCCCAGACCCGGTCGGTTTCCTGGTTCTTGCTGGTACACATGATGATGGGCACGTCGGCGTACTGCGGGTCGCGCGAGATGGAGCGCGTGAGCTGGAAGCCGTTCTGGCCCGGCATGACCACGTCCATCAGGATCAGGTCGGGCTTTTCTTCGGCCAGGCGCCGGAAGGCCTCGTCGGCGTTCTCGGCGGTACGCACCTGCATGCCCTTTTTCTGCAGCAGGTCGGTCAGGAACATCAGCTCGGTCTTCGAGTCGTCAACGACCAGCACTTTCCGGATCGGCATTACTAGGCTCCTGGTTGGGCATGACCGAACTGCTGCACCGCTTGCAGCAGCTGGTCCTTGGTGAAGGGTTTGGTGAGGTAGTCCTGGCAGCCCACCATCCGTCCGCGGGCCTTGTCGAAGACCCCGTCCTTGGACGAGAGCATGACCACGGGGATATCGGCGAAGCGGGCATTGCGCTTGATGATGGCGCAGGTCTGGTAGCCGTCCAGCTTGGGCATCAGGATGTCGCAGAAAATGAGCTGGGGCTGGTGGTCGTTGACCTTGGCGAGGGCGTCAAAGCCGTCGTCGGCCAGCAGCACTTCATGGCCGCCCTGCTTGAGGAAGATCTCGGCGCTGCGCCGGATGGTGTTGCTGTCGTCCACCACCAGCACCTTCAAGGCCGCACCTGTCGTCGTAGTCAATGTCATTGCTCCAGGGAATGAAAAAACAACGCTGGCAGGGGCCAGGGTTCAAAAAGCGCTCACAGCCTCTTGCGGTGGGCGGCCGACCGGGCCGCCCGCATGGCGGGCCCGCGCGGCGCGCACCGATTGTGGCCTCTGGCTGCGCCCGCAAACATAGGAAAAGGCTTCAGACAATCGCCTGCCGTTAGTCGGTCAGATGGCGACCATCTCGAAGTCGTCCTTGCGCGCGCCGCATTCCGGGCAGGTCCAGTTCATGGGCACGTCGTGCCACGCGGTTCCGGGCGCGATGCCATGGTCTGGCGCACCCAGCGCTTCGTCATAGATCCACCCGCAAATCAGGCACATCCAGGTTTTCGGATCGGTCACGGCTACAGAAGGCGTTCACATAGAATGGAACGATTGTATCCAGCCACCATGACGGCGGATGCAGCTTTCCAGCCTCGGACCGAGGCCGGCGCCAAGGCCCATGACGACCCCAACCTCCCCCCCTCCCGATACCGCCTCCGGCACCGACACGGCGGCGGACGCCGAGGACGCCTTCGCCCCCGTGTGCGTGATGGTGTTCAACGCCAGCGACCCCAGCGGCGCGGGCGGCCTGACGGCCGACATCGCCACCATCGCCTCGGTCGGCGGCCATCCGGTGGCCGTCGTGACCGGCGCCTACGCACGCGACACGGCCGAGATCTTCGACCACTACGCCTTCGAGGACGAGGCCGTCGCCGAGCAGGCGCGCGCCGTGCTGGAAGACATGCCGGTGCAGGCCATCAAGGTCGGCTTCGCGGGCAGCCCGGAAAACCTCAGCGCCATCGCCGAGGTCGCCTCCGACTATGCGGACGTGCCGGTCATCGCCTACATGCCCAATCTCTCCTGGTGGCGCGACGACCTGATCGACCAGTACCTCGACGCCTTCCAGGAACTGCTGCTGCCTCAGACCTCGGTGCTGGTGGGCAACTACAGCACCTTGCGGCGCTGGCTGCTGCCCGACTGGGGCAACGAGCGGGCGCCCTCCGCGCGCGACATCGCCATGGCCGCATCCGGCCTGGGCGTGCCCTATGTGCTGGTCACCGGCATTCCCGCTCCCGAGCAGTTCATCGACAACGTGCTGGCATCGCCGCAGGCCGTGCTCAGTTCGGCCCGCTTCGAGCGCTTCGAAGCCACCTTCGCCGGCGCCGGCGAAACGCTGTCGGCCGCCCTGGCAGCCCTCGTGGCCAGCGGCGACGACCTGGCCGAGGCCACGGCCGAAGCGCTCTCCTATCTGGACAGCTGCCTGGACGCGGGCTTCCGCCCCGGCATGGGCCATGTACTGCCCGACCGCATGTTCTGGGCCCAGCCCGACGACGACGAAGGCGGCGGCGACGACGAGCCCCCGCAAGATCCCACGGCCACCGACGGCTTCGTGATGCCCCCTCATGACACCCAGCACTGACCTGAACCTCTCCCTCTTCGAGCGCGCCAAGGCGCTCATTCCCGGCGGCGTCAATTCGCCCGTGCGCGCCTTCCGTGCCGTCGGCGGGACGCCCCGCTTCGTGCAGCGCGCGCAGGGCGCGTATTTCTGGGACGCCAACGGCCAGCGCTTCATCGACTACATCGGCTCCTGGGGCCCGATGATCCTGGGCCACGGCCACCCGGCCGTGCTGGAGGCCGTGCAGAAGGCCGCGCTGGACGGCTTCAGCTTCGGCGCGCCCACCGAGCGCGAGGTCGAGCTGGCCGAGGAGATCCTGCGCCATGTGCCGTCCATGGAGATGGTCCGCCTGGTCAGCTCGGGCACCGAGGCCGGCATGAGCGCCATCCGCCTGGCCCGCGGCGCCACCGGCCGCAGCAAGATCATCAAGTTCAACGGCTGCTACCACGGCCATGCCGACGCGCTGCTGGTCAAGGCCGGCTCGGGCCTGGCCACCTTCGGCCACGCCACCAGCGCCGGCGTGCCGCCCGAGGTGGTGCAGCACACCCTGGTGCTCGAATACAACGACGTCGCACAGCTCGAAGAGGCCTTCGCGCTGCACGGCAGCGAGATCGCCGGGCTGATGATCGAGCCGATCGCGGGCAACATGAACTTCGTGCGCGCCAGCGTGCCGTTCATGCAGCGCTGCCGCGAGCTGTGCACGCAGCACGGCGCCCTGCTGGTCTTCGACGAGGTGATGACCGGCTTCCGCGTGGCCCTGGGCAGCGCGCAGAGCCTCTACGCCCAGGCCATCCCCGGCTTCAGGCCCGACCTCACCGTGCTGGGCAAGGTGATCGGCGGCGGCATGCCGCTGGCGGCCTTCGGCGGCCCGCGCGCCATCATGGAGCAGCTGGCGCCGCTGGGCCCGGTCTATCAGGCCGGCACGCTCTCGGGCAACCCGGTGGCCACCGCCTGCGGCCTGGCCACGCTGCGCGAGATCGCCAAGCCCGGCTTCTACGAAGCGCTGGGCGCGCGCACCCGTTCGCTCGTGCAGGGCCTGTCCCAGGCCGCGCAGGCGGCGGGCGTGCCCTTCAGCGCCGACAGCGAAGGCGGCATGTTCGGATTCTTCCTGATGCCCGAGCTGCCGCAGAACTACCCCACCGTGATGACCACCGACGGGGCGCGCTTCAACGCCCTCTTCCACGGCCTGCTCGACCGCGGCATCTACATCGCCCCGGCGCTGTACGAGGCCGGCTTCGTGAGCGCGGCGCATACCGAGGGCGACATCGAAGCCACCGTGGCTGCGGCGGCCGAGATCTTCCAGACCTGGGCCCGCTCCTGAGATGTTCGCTTTGCTGAAGATGGTGGCGTGCGGCCTGGTGCTGGCGCTCAATACCGTGGGCTGCTTCTCGCTGATGACGCCCTTCGCGCTGGCCAAGCTGGTGCTGCCCTTCGCGCCCGTGCGGCGTGTGACCGACCGCGTGCTGGCCGCCCTGGCCGAGCTGTGGATCGGCATCAACAACCTCTGGATCCGCGCGGCCAACCCCGCGCGCTGGCAGGTGTCGGGCCTGGAGGGCTTGAGCCCGCGCCATTGGTACCTGGTCACCTGCAACCACCAGAGCTGGGTGGACATCCTGGTGATGCAGCGCGTGTTCAACCGCCGCATTCCCCTGCTGAAGTTCTTCCTCAAGTACGAGCTGATCTACGTGCCGGTGATCGGCCTGGCCTGGTGGGCGCTGGACTTCCCCTTCATGCGCCGCAGCAGCGGCGGCGCCAGCGCCCGGCAGGACCTGCGCGCCGCAAAGGCCGCCTGCGAGAAGTTCCGCCGCATGCCCACGGCCGTGATGAACTTCGCCGAAGGCACGCGCTTCACGCCCGAAAAGCATGCCGAGCAGGCATCGCCCTACCGCCACCTGCTGGTGCCCAAGTACGGCGGCATGGCCACGGCCCTGCAGACCCTGCACGACCAGCTGGATTCGGTGCTGGACGTGACCATCGCCTACCCCGACGGCGTGCCCAGCTTCTCCGACGCCCTGGCGGGCCGCCTGGGCCGCGTCATCGTGCACGTCGAGCGGCGCCCGGTGCCCGGCGCCCCGTCGCGGGCCGGCGCGCGCAACGCCATGCAGGAATGGCTGGACGGGCTCTGGCGCGAGAAGGACGCGCGGCTGGACGAATGGCTGGGTGCAGCGCCCCGCTCGTCCGCCCCGGCGAAAGACGTTCAAAAACCATAGCAGATGCCGCAGGCGGATCGGAGGCCCCGGGCTTTTTCGATCCGGCAGTGCGACTCCTGCCGCGTGACAAAAAAGAAAGCGGCCCGAGGGCCGCTTTCTTTTTGCGCCGATGCGATGCGGCGGGCATGCCCGCCGCATTGCGGGCCGGGATCAGTGGCGGAAGTGGCGCACGCCGCTGAACACCATGGCCACGCCGCGCTCGTCGGCGGCGTCGATCACTTCCTGGTCGCGCATGGAGCCGCCGGGCTGGATCACGCAGGTCGCGCCCGCGTCCACCACCACGTCCAGGCCGTCGCGGAACGGGAAGAAGGCGTCGCTCGCCACGGCCGTGCCCTGCAGCGAGAGCTTGGCATGCTCGGCCTTGATGCTGGCGATGCGGGCGGAATCGAGGCGGCTCATCTGGCCGGCGCCCACACCCATGGTCATGCCGCCCTTGCAGAAGACGATGGCATTGCTCTTGACGTACTTGGCGACCTTCCAGGCGAACAGCAGGTCTTCCATCTCGGTGAGCGAGGGCTGCTTCCTGGTGACGACCTTCAGGCCGGCCAGCGCCAGCTCGTGGTTGTCGGCCGTCTGCAGCAGCATGCCGGAGCCGATGCGCTTGGCGTCCATGGCGTTGCGGCCGCGGTTCCAGGCCGTGGTGCCGTTATGGGCCGGCAGCGCGATCTTGAGCAGGCGCACATTGGTCTTGGGGCGGAAGATCTCCAGCGCCTCGGGCGTGAAGTCAGGCGCCATCAGCACTTCGACGAACTGCTTGACCACGTGCTGGGCGGCCGCCGCATCCACCGTGCGGTTGAAGGCGATGATGCCGCCGAAGGCGCTGGTCGGGTCGGTCTGGAAGGCCTTGCCGTAGGCGTCGGCCACGTTCAGGCCCACGGCCACGCCGCAGGGGTTGGCGTGCTTGACGATCACGCAGGCCGGCGCGTCGAAGCTCTTGACGCATTCCCAGGCGGCATCGGCGTCGGCGATGTTGTTGTAGCTGAGTTCCTTGCCCTGCAGCTGCTCGCCCGTGACGATGGAGCCGGGCGCGGGGTAGAGGTCGCGGTACAGGGCCGCCTGCTGGTGGCTGTTCTCGCCGTAGCGCAGGTCCTGCACCTTGACGAACTGGCCGTTGCTCTGGCCGGGGAACAGGCTGCGCTCGGGAACGTAGGTTTCGGACAGCTTCTCGGCCTCGAAGCTGACGGAGGAGAGGTAGTCGCTGATCGCGCCGTCGTACTGGGCGATGCGGTTGAACGCGGCCACCGACAGCGCGAAGCGCAGCTTGTCGGACAGCTTGCCGGCGGCCTTGAGCTCGCCCAGCACGGCCTCGTACTGGTCGGCCGAGGTGACCACCCCCACGTCCTGCCAGTTCTTGGCGGCGCTGCGCACCATGGCCGGGCCGCCGATGTCGATGTTCTCGATGGCGTCGGCCAGCGTGCAGCCGGGCTTGGCCACGGTGGCTTCGAACGGGTAGAGGTTGACCACCAGCAGGTCGATGGTGTCGATGCCGTGCTCCTTCAGCGCCGCCATGTGCGCAGGCAGGTCGCGGCGGGCCAGCAGGCCGCCATGCACCTTGGGGTGCAGGGTCTTCACGCGGCCGTCGAGCATTTCGGGGAACTGCGTCACCTCCGCCACCTCGGTGACGGGCAGGCCCTTGTCGGCCAGCAGCTTGGCGGTGCCGCCGGTGGACAGCAGGCGGATGCCGAGGGCATGCAGGGCCTGGGCGAATTCGACGATGCCGGTCTTGTCGGAGACGGAAAGTAGTGCGTTCATGGGTTCAGGGGCGGTTTTTGAATGGAATCGGGCGCTGGCGCTCATGGAATCGGCGCATGCAGCTATGTTTTCAGGAGCAATGGCGATCCGGGCGCTAGAGCAGCTTGTGCTCCACCAGCTTCTTGCGCAGCGTGTTGCGGTTGAGCCCCAGCCATTCGGCGGCACGGGACTGGTTGTTGTCGGCGTGGCTCATCACCACTTCCAGCAGCGGCTTTTCGACCAGCCGCACCAGCATGTCGTACATGCCGTCGGGCGTCTCGCCTCCTAGGTCGCGGAAGTAGCCCTGCAGGCTCTCCCGCACACATTCCTCAATATGTTGCTTGCTCATCCGTCCGCTCTCTCGGATCCGGGTCGGCGCCGGCGTCAGCGTCGGCCGGGGGCAGCCGGTCCATCGAGGCGCCCAGCGCGTCGAAGTAGTCGGCCACCGCCTGCCACTGCGCGGCGCAGTCCTCGATGGTGTTGATGTGTTGTCGGAAGGCCTCGCCGCCGGGCAGCGCCCGGACGTACCAGGCGATGTGCTTGCGCGCGCTGCGCACGCCCGTCGCCTCGCCGTAGAGGCCGTAGTGGTCCTGCAGATGGTCCAGCAGCAGGCGCCGCACCTCGGCCACCAGGGGCGGCGCCAGATGCTCGCCCGTGGCCAGGTAGTGGCCGATCTCGCGGAAGATCCACGGCCGGCCCTGGGCCGCGCGGCCGATCATGACGGCGTCGGCCCCGGTGGCGGCGAGCACCGCCTGCGCCTTCTCGGGCGAGGTGATGTCGCCGTTGGCCACCACTGGCACGCGCACGGCCTCCTTGACGGCGGCGATGGTGTCGTACTCGGCATGGCCCTTGTAGCCCTGCTCGCGCGTGCGGCCGTGCACCGTCAGCATCTGGATGCCCACGCCCTCGAACGCGCGCGCCAGTTGCACCGCGTTACGGTGCTGCTGGCACCAGCCGGTGCGCATCTTGAGCGTGACGGGCACCTTGCGCGGAGCGCAGGCATCGACCACCGCCTGGGCGATCTCGATGGCCAGCGCCTCGTTCTGCATCAGGGCGGAACCCGCCCACTTGTTGCAGACCTTCTTGGCCGGGCAGCCCATGTTGATGTCGATGATCTCGGCGCCCCGGTCGATGTTGTAGAGCGCGGCCTCGGCCATCATGGCGGCGTCGGTGCCCGCGATCTGCACGGCGATCGGGCCGGGTTCGCCCGTATGGTCGGCCCGGCGCGAGGTCTTGAGGCTGTTCCACAGGTCGCGGCGCGAGGTCACCATCTCGCTGACCGCATAGCCCGCCCCCAGCGCCTTGCACAGCTGGCGGAAAGGCCGGTCCGTCACGCCCGCCATGGGAGCGACGAACAGACGATTCGCCAAGGGAATATGGCCGATGTGCATGGGGAACGGGGGGAGGGGAAAGGCAGCGCGTGCTGAAAAAGCAGGCAGCGATTGTAGCCGCCCGCCATCCGGGGCCTGCAACCGCCGCCCCGCCCCACCGTCCGGCGAGGCGCCGGGCTACACGGCGCGGCGCGCAGGCCGGCCTACACTCGGGCGCAGCTATGGAAACCTGGATGAACCACCTCATGGACGTGCTGGCCCTGCCCCAGTTCGGCCTGAGCACGGTCTTCGTGGTGTCGTTCGTTTCGGCCACGCTCCTGCCGCTGGGCTCGGAGCCGGCCGTCTTCGGCCTCATCAAGATCAACCCCGAACTCTTCTGGCCCGCCGTGCTGGTCGCCACCGCCGGCAACACCCTGGGCGGCGCGCTCAGCTGGTGGATGGGCCTGGGCGCGCACAAGGCGGTGGACCGGGCGCGGGGCTTCCACAAGGAGCCCCGGGCGCTGAAGTGGCTGGAACGCTTCGGCCCCAAGGCCTGCCTGCTGAGCTGGCTGCCGGTGGTGGGGGACCCGCTCTGCGCCGTGGCGGGCTGGCTCAAGCTGCCGTTCTGGCCGTGCCTGGCCTACATGGCGGCAGGCAAGTTCGCGCGCTATCTGGCGATGACGGCCGGGCTGCTCTATTTCTGGCCGGGCGCCGTGGCGCACTGAGCCAGTGCTGCGCGGGCGCCATCCGCAGCATGGCTGCAGACACTGGAAGCCCAAGAAAAAAGGGCGGCCCGCCTTGCCGGCGTCCGCCCTCTTCGCCTGTCCGGCTCCAGCCGGTCAGAACTCGGTATGCAGCCGCACCGAGCCGACGTTCACCGGCCCCCGGTCGGCGTTGTAGGCCGGGTTGCGGATGTACTGCCAGTCCAGCGTGATCCAGACCGCCTTGGCCAGCTTGATGTTGTAGAAGGTCTCGTAGATCATCTCTGGCCGGTAGTTCAGGCGGCCGTCGCCGATGAAGAAGCCGATGCCGCCCGCTTCGAGGTAGCGGCGGTGCACGCTGGACAGGCCGTTGCGCGCGAAGGCCACGCCGAAGGTATCGCCTCCGCGGCCCCAGGCCGTGCCCTTGACCAGCGCGCCGCCCGAGATCGAGCGCTCGATCTCGGTGAAGGCATAGGTCTCGGTCTGGCCGTCGGCGCGGCTGGCACGCAGGAAGAGGCCCACGTCGTCGTTCACGGCCTGCTCGATGTTGATGCCGAAGCCGACCTTGCCCTGCACGCCCGTGCGCACGGCGTTGATGTCCGGCGTGGTGCCGGTGCTCGCCGCCAGGTTCAGCGCGTCCTGGAAGCGCGACATGCGCGCCCGGTTGTGGAAGGCCAGCAGCCGCACGGCACCCGGCTGGCCGCCCAGCGTGTGCGAATGCTCCAGCTCGATCTGGTCGCCGTAGTGGCTGAAGATGTCGCGGTCCAGTTCCTGCTGGTTCGGCAGCTTGGGCTGGATGAAGCGGCCCGCGCGCAGGGCCCAGTCGTCGTGGTACCACTCCAGCGCCGCGCCCCAGGTGTAGCCCCGCGCATCGGCCGCGAAGTCGTAGGAGCCGTGCGTCATGATCGACCAGTTGAGAAACTGCGTGCGCGGATCGTGGTTGTAGGTGTTGGTGTCGAAGATGTCGGTCACCGACAGATTGCCGGCCGTCAGCACCAGGCGGCGCTTGTCCACCATGCCGGCCAGCTGGTTCTGGCCCGACTCCACGGCTTCCTGCCCGCCGCCCATGCCCCAGGTCTGGCGCAGGAAGAGGCGCGCGCGGTAGTACTTCATCGTCGGGCCGGAAGTGCGGGCCATTTCGCCGTTGGTGAGGCCGCCCAGGCCGGTCAGGTTGGACAGCGGAACGCCCTGCGCCGCCTCGGGGTCGAAATACAGCTCGCCGCCCGCCCAGGGCCGCCAGCCCAGGAAGGCAGTGGCCGTGAACGAATAGCTCAGTTCCCTGTTCGGCGACAGGCTGTTGGGGCCGGAATAGGCGGCGGAGAAAGGCCGCTTGTCCTGCCAGACGTAGGTGGACTGGAACTTGGCATTCCAGTTCTCCGTCTCCACGGTATCGGCGGCCTGGGCATGGCCCAGCGCAGGAACGAGCGCGGCAGCCAGCACGGCCGCACCCTGCAGGCGCGCCAGACGGCGCGCCACGAAAGCATTCAAACGCATGTGAACTCCTGGCCGGCGCAGACACGGCACCCGGCCTCAGCGAGGCACCGCGTCGCGGCTGCCCCCTTCTACTGATCGACACCCCGGAACCGCGATACCAGCCGCACCGCCCCGTTCCGCAAGCCCCAAGCCCCAAAAAGCAGCGAATTGTAACTACGGAAAATGCGTATATCGGCATCCCCTCCAGGAGGATAGGATGACAAAACGATGACAACTCTCGCCGCCCCGCATCCGGAAGTCGCCAAACGCCTCAGGCGCGCGCAAGGCCACCTCAAGAGCATTCTGGCCATGCTCGATGACAACCGCTCGCCGCTGGACATCGTCCAGCAGCTCCAGGCCGTCGAAAAGGCCGTCGCCAACGCCAAGCGCAGCCTGGTCCACGAGCAGATCGGGCACAGCCTGGAGGACGCGGCGCAGAAGGCCGCGACGGTTCAGGCGCTGAAGGAGCTCACCAAGTACCTGTAGAGGTCCGTGCGACTCGGCGCTGGAAACGAACGCGGGGGCCGGCAGGACGGCAGCGCCCCGCCATCCGCCCCCCCCCCCCCGGGCCCGCGGCACTTCAGCGCGGCAGCGCGTAGGCCATCAGCGAATCGCCCATCTTGGTGCCGAAGGAGCCGTGCCCGCCGGCCATGATGAGCACGTATTGCCGGCCGCCCGCCTCGTAGGTCATGGGCGTGGCCTGCCCTCCGGCCGGCAGCCGCGCCTGCCACAGCAGCGCGCCGTTGCCCACGTCGTAGGCACGCAGATAGTTGTCCTGCGTGGCGCCGACGAACATCACGTTGCCGGCCGTGGACATGACGCCGCCCAGCCCCGGCACGCCGATCTTCATCGGCGGCAGCTGGAACAGCGCCGGCAGGCTGTCGCGGATGGTGCCGATGCGCTTCTTCCAGACGACCTGGTGCGACTGCAGGTCCACCCCGGCCACGAAGCCCCATGCGGGCTGCTTGCACGGCAGGCCCAACGGCGAGAGGAAGGGCTGGATCTCCACCCCGTACGGAGCGCCGTACATGGGCTGCACGCCGTTCTCGGTGCCGGCGCCGCGCTCGGTGCGCGGGCGGTCGGGGTTTTCTGGGATCAGCCGGCTCACGAACGGCAGGGCCAGCGGGTTCATCAGGGCGATCTGGCGGTCCGGATTCACCGACATCCCGCCCCATTCGAAGACGCCGAGGTTGCCGGGGAACACCAGCGTGCCGTTCTCCGACGGCGGGGTGTAGATGCCTTCGTAGTTCAGGCGGTGGAAGATGATGCGGCAGGCCAGTTGGTCGAACATGCTCGCGCCCCACATCTTGGCGCCGTCCAGACGGTCGGCGGGCGCCAGGTTCAGCGGCGAGAACGGCTGCGTCGGCGCATAGTGCTCGCCCCGGGTCTGCGGGCCGCGCTGCACGGTCTGCGGCACGGCCCGCTCCTGCACGGGCAGGATGGCGGCGCCGGTCCTGCGGTCCAGCACGAACACGTTGCCGGTCTTGGTCAGCACATAGATGGCCGGCACGGTCTGGCCCGAAGGCAGGCGCAGGTCCGCCAGCGAAGGCTGGGAGGGCACGTCCATGTCCCACAGGTCGTGGTGCGTGGTCTGGAAGTTCCAGATCAGCTTGCCGGTGCTGGCATCGAGCGCCAGCACGGAATTGGCGTAGCGTTCCTTGAGCGCGCTGCGGTCGCCGCCCCAGATGTCGGGCGTGCCCACGCCCGTGGGCACATAGACCGTGTCGCTGCCCGCGTCGTAGGCCAGCGGCGCCCAGGCGTTCGGCGAGTTGTGGACGAACACGCCCTTCTCGCCGGGCATCTGGTTCGGGTCCTGCGCGCCAGTGTCGAACACCCAGCGCAGGGCGCCGGTGTTCACGTCGTAGCCGCGGATCACGCCCGACGGCTCGCGGTTCGAGAGGTTGTCCGTCACCGAGCCGCCGATGATGATGGTGGACGCCGTCACCACGGGCGGCGAGGTAGGGTTGTAGCCGCCAGGATAGGGATAGGGCATGTTCGCCTGCAGGTCGATCTCGCCGCCGCGGCCGAAATCGCTGCATGCCTGGCCCGTGTCCGCATTCACCGCGATCAGGCGGCCGTCGTTGACCGGCAGGATCACCTTGCGCGGGCAGACGGAAGACGGCGCCGAGCCGGGGGCCTGCAGGGAAGCGCTCCTGGCGAAGCGCTCGGCATTGCCCGCATCGTGGTAGGCCACGCCGCGGCAGGTCAGATGCTGGAAGGTCCGGTCGGACTTGAGCCGGGGGTCGAAGCGCCACAGGCGCTTGCCGGTGGCGGCATCCAGCGCGTCGAGGAACTGGTGGGTGGTGCAGATGAAGACCTTGTCGCCCACCTTGATCGGCGTCACCTGGTTGGTGGTCTCGCCCGAGTCGTTGGCGGTCTTGAAATCCCCGGTGTGGTAGGTCCAGGCCACCTGCAGGTCCTTGACGTTGCTCTCGTTGATCTGCGCCAGCGGCGAGTAGCGCACGCCCGCCTCGGTCCGGCCGTAGGCGGGCCAGTCCTCGGGCGCGACGCCGGCCACCGCCTGCGCGGCGGGAGGCTGGCTGCGGGCGATCGTGCCGTTCACCTCCTGCGGATCGTTCAGCAGCGCATAGCCGAGCAGGCCCAGCGTGGCCACCATCGCGGCGCCGATCAGGGCCCTGGGCGGCCCGCTGCGCACGACGGACCGCGAAGCCCAGGGCAGGACCAGCCACAGCCCGAGCAGGAACCACACGTCCACCCGGGGCGCGAGGGCCCAGAAGTCGGGGCCGGCTTCCCACAGGCTCCAGCCCAGCGTGGCGATCATCCAGACCGCATACAGCCACAGGCCGATGGCCGCCCCCCGCCGATAGGCCACCGCCACGGCGGCCAGCACGATGGCCGACAGCACGTAGTACCACGAGCCGCCCAGGGCCGCCAGCCAGGCGCCGCCAGCGCCGAGGGCCACCGCCATCAGGACCAGAACGGCCAGCGTGGCCCACCGCGCCCATGGCCCTGATGATGATGTGTTTGCGCTCATGAACTGCCCTCGATGAATGAAGAAAGAAGGCGAGATCCTGAAGCCTGCGGCCGGCTTCGCGCGTAAGAACAGGCCCACAGATGCGGTCTGAACAGGCCGAAGCCCTGCATTCCGAGCTCTTCGGGGGAGGCGGGAGGCCGATTCAGGCCGATGCCTGTGCGGCAGCCGCCGAGGCACGCCGGCGGTGGAGCACGCCCTCGGCCGTGTAGAGCACCAGCGCCAGCCAGATCAGCCCGAAGCCGGCCAGCCGCGCGGGCTGCACCGTTTCGCCGAACAGCCACACGCCCAGCGCGAACTGCAGGCTGGGGGAGATGTACTGCAGCACCCCCATGGTCGCCAGCGGAATGCGCCGGGCACCGGCGGCGAAGAGCAGCAAAGGCACGGCCGTGATCGGGCCGGCCAGTGCCAGCCAGCCCAGCGTGGCCGCATCCGCCGTCACCCATGCGGCCTGGCCGGACCATGCGGACCAGGCCAGCCACGCCAGCGCCAAGGGCGCGAGCAGCGCGGTTTCCAGCGCCAGCCCCTCCAGCGCCCCCAGCACGGCCGTCTTGCGCAGCAGTCCGTAGAAGCCGAAGCTGAGCGCCAGCGCCAGCGCGATCCAGGGCAGGCGCCCGGTCTGCAGCGTCAGCCAGGCCACGCCTGCGGCCGCCACGGCCAGCGCCAGCCACTGCGCGCGCCGCGGCCGCTCGCGCAGGAACACGTAGCCCATGGCCACGTTGACCAGGGGCAGGATGAAGTAGCCCAGGCTGGACTCCACCACATGCCGGTTGTGCACCGCCCAGACGTAGATCAGCCAGTTGGCCGACAGCAGCAGCGCGGACAGCAGGAAGGCCGCCACCACGCGTGGCTGGCGCCGCAGCTGCGCCAGCCACGCCCACCGGCCGCGCGCCGCCAGCACCACGGCCACGAACACCATGGACCACAGCGTGCGGTGGGCCACCACTTCCAGCGCCGGCACTGCGGCCACCTGGCGGAAGTACAGGGGGAAAACGCCCCAGGCGACATAGGCGAGCGTGGCGTAGAGGATGCCGATCTGCATGACGGAGCCTTGCGGCGTGGTGGAGATGGGAAGAAAGCGCGACGGGGCCCGAGGCCGCCCTCATGCGGCACAGGCAGGCGGCGCCCATGAAAAAAGCCGCGCGGTGCGCGGCTCGGGGATCAGACGTTGAACAGGAAGTTCATCACGTCGCCGTCCTTGACGATGTATTCCTTGCCTTCGGCGCGCATCTTGCCCGCGTCCTTGGCGCCCTGCTCGCCCTTGAAGGCGATGAAGTCGTCGAAGGCGATGGTCTGGGCGCGGATGAAGCCGCGCTCGAAGTCGCCGTGGATCACGCCGGCGGCCTGGGGCGCGGTGTCGCCCACCTTGATGGTCCAGGCACGCACTTCCTTGACGCCGGCGGTGAAGTAAGTCTGCAGGCCCAGCAGCTTGAAGCCGGCGCGGATCAGGCGGTTCAGGCCGGGCTCTTCCAGGCCCAGCTCCTGCAGGAACATGTCGCGGTCCTCGTCCTCCATCTCGGCCATTTCGGCCTCGATCTTGGCGCAGATGGCCACCACGGGGGCGCCCTGGGCTTCGGCGTAGGCCTTGAGCTTGTCGAGCAGGGGGTTGTTCTCGAAGCCGTCCTCGGCGACGTTGCCCACGAACATGGCGGGCTTGGCCGTGATCAGGCAGAAGGGCTTGAGCAGGGGCGCGTCTTCCTTGCTGACGGGCACCGTGCGGGCGGGCTTGCCCTGGTCGAGCGCGGCCTGGATGGGCGTGAGCAGCGAGACCAGCTTGGCGGCCTCCTTGTCGTTGCCCGACTTGGCGGCCTTGCTGTAGCGGTTCAGCGCCTTCTCGACGGTGGCCAGGTCGGCCAGGCACAGCTCGGTCTGGATGACCTCGATGTCGGCGATCGGGTCCACGCGGCCGGCGACGTGGATCACGTTCGGGTCTTCGAAGCAGCGCACCACGTTGACGATGGCGTCGGTCTCGCGGATGTGGGCCAGGAACTGGTTGCCCAGGCCTTCGCCCTTGGACGCGCCCGCCACCAGGCCGGCGATGTCCACGAATTCGACGATGGCCGGCACGATGCGCTCGGGCGTGATGATCCGGGCCAGCTGCTGCAGGCGGGGGTCGGGCACTTCCACCACGCCGGTGTTGGGCTCGATGGTGCAGAACGGATAGTTCTCGGCGGCGATGCCGGCCTTGGTGAGGGCGTTGAAGAGGGTGGACTTGCCCACGTTGGGCAGGCCCACGATGCCGCATTTCAGGCTCATGGCAGGGCTTTCAGGGTTCGGGAAGACAAACCGCCGATTTTAAGCGGCCGGCGCGAAGGGCCTCCCTCCGGGGCTCAGTCAGTCGAAGCGCAGGTCGGCCGCGATGGGCTGCCCCACGCGCAGCAGCCGCCCGGCGCCTTCCAGCACGATGGCGTTCATGCCGAAGCTGATGGCGCCGCCCAGGCGCTTGTCCTGCCGGTAGCGGCGCAGCGCGGTGCTCACGGCCGGCGTGCTCTCCGCCGTGGCCGGGTCGATGTCGGGAATGGGGCAGCGCACGCAGGGCTTGACCAGTTGCAGCCGCACCTCGCCCTCGGGCGTGCCGATGTGCAGGGCGTCGATGCGGTCCTCGTCGTGCGCCTCCACGCCGCCGATCACGATGTTGGGGCGGAAGCGCTCCACGCCCACGGCGGCCTCGCCGGCGGCCAGCAGGCGCTCGTTCAGGCCATCGACCGACGCCTGGCTGGCGACCAGCAGCGGAAAGCCGTCCGAAAAGCGGTTCGGCGCCTCGATGCCGCCCGTCCAGTCCAGGCTGGAGAGGCGCCAGTGAGCGGGATCGAAGCGCACCAGCCGGCAGGCCAGGCCCAGGAAGGCGCTGAACCACTGCGCGGCGGGCTCGCCCATGTCCCAGGCCGGCACCACGTCGTCCCACACGCTCACGCTGACGCCCGTGCGGGCCGAGGCCGGCGCCGGTTCCGGCAAGGCCACCGGCAGGTCCGGCATGCCGGGAGCCTGCAGACGCAGCAGCGGCTCCTGCGCGCCGATCTGCGGGCGCACCAGCGCCATGCGGGGATGCTGGCGCTGGGTGAGGAAGCGGCCCTGGGCATCGACCACCATGAAGGCGCGGTCCAGCTCCAGGCCGGCCGGGGTCAGCAGGGCTTCGCTCACCTCCACGCCCGCGCAGGACTTGACCGGGTGGACGAAGAGACGGGCGATGGTGCCGGAGAGATCGAGGTCGGGGCGGAAGCTCATGGGGAGGGCTCGTGGATGGAAGAAGCTGCAGCGCCACGGGGCGGCAGCCGGCACGCACGGGATGCAGATCCCGGATTCTGCTCCGCCCAGGCTTCGACAAGCACGGCCCGGACGGACTTTGCCTGGCCGGCCGGCATGGGCCGGCCGGGGACATTCGCCGTTCATGCGCCCCGGCGAACGGCCGCTCCTACAATCCGGCATGGCGCAAACTTTCGATGTCTGTATCCGTGGAGCCGGCGTGGTCGGCCGCACGCTCGCACTGCTCCTGGCCCGCGAACGGCTGCGGGTCGCCCTGGTGGCCGCGCCGCCTGCAGAGCCCGCCCCGGGCGCTGCCGCCGACATCCGCGCCTACGCGCTGAATGCGGCCTCGCGCAGCCTGCTGGAATCGGTGCGCAGCTGGCCCGACGCGGCCCACGCCACGGCCGTGCGCCAGATGGAGGTGCATGGCGACCAGAGCGGCCTGGTCACCTTCGATGCGGCCCGCCAGGGCGCCGACGCGCTGGCCTGGATCGTGGACGTTCCGGCGCTCGAGGCCCGCCTGGCCGAAGCCGTGCGCTTCCAGCCCCAGGTGGAGCTGGTGGCCGCCCCGGTCCCCGCCCCGCTCACCGTCATCTGCGAAGGCCGCGCCAGCAGCACCCGCGAGGAGCTGGGCGTGGAATTCGACGTGACGCCCTATGCCCAGCACGCCATCGCCGCGCGCCTGCATTGCGAACGCCCGCACGGGCAGGTCGCGCGCCAATGGTTCCTGCCCGACGGCATCCTCGCCTTCCTGCCGCTGGACGGCGCGGAAGGGAACTCCGTGGCAGTGGTGTGGTCTGTCCCCCAGAACCAGGCGGCCGAACGCATGGCGCTGGATGCGGAAACCTTCGCCCAGCGCCTGCAGGACGCCAGCCAGAACGCGCTGGGCGCGCTGCAGCAGGTGGGCGGCCGCGCCTGCTGGCCGCTGCAGCAGGCCAGCGCCCGCCGCTGGTGCGGCGCCATGCCGGTGCAGCCGGCCAGGGGCGCGCAGCGCACCTGGGTGCTGGCGGGCGATGCGGCGCACACCGTGCATCCGCTGGCCGGCCAGGGCCTGAACCTGGGCCTGGCGGACGCCGAGGCGCTGTCGCGGCTGGTGCGCGAACGGGACTATTGGCGAGGCATCGGCGACCTGCGGACGCTGCGGCGCTACGAACGCGAGCGCAAGGCGGGCCTGCTGCCGCTGGGCCTGACGATGGACGGCCTGCAGCAGCTGTTCGCGCGCACCGAGGCGCCCCTGCAGACGGTGCGCAACTGGGGCATGCAGGGCTTCCAGTTCAGCGGCCCGCTCAAGGACTGGGTGGCAAGCCGGGCGATGGGCCTGCGCTGAGAAAAAAGAAAAAGAAAAGAAGGCGGCGAGCCGGCGGCCATCGATACGAATCCAAGTGAACGACGAAAAAGGACACGACATTGAAAGCGACCCAACTCCTCCCCGCGCTGCTGGCAGCCGCCACCCTGGCCCTGAGCTTCGGCGCCCATGCGCAAGAGGCCGAGATCCGCAAGGCCCTGGGCCAGCGCATCCCGCAGTTCGGCAAGATCGATGAAATCGTGGCCACGCCCATGAAGGGGCTCTACGAAGTGCGCGTGGGCACCGACGTGTTCTACACCGACGCCAAGGGCAACTACATCATCCAGGGCGAGCTGATCGACACCCAGGCGCGCCGCAACCTGACCGAAGACCGCATCAACAAGCTGACGGCCATCGACTTCTCGGCCCTGCCGCTGAAGGACGCCTTCACCATCGTGCGCGGCAACGGCAAGCGCAAGATCGCCGTGTTCGAAGACCCCAATTGCGGCTACTGCAAGCGCTTCGAGAAGGACCTGCAGAACGTGGACAACGTCACGGTCTATCTGTTCCTCTACCCCATCCTGAGCCCCGACTCGGCCGAGAAGGCACGCAACCTCTGGTGCGCCAAGGACCGGGCCACCGCCTGGCAGGACCTGATGGTGCGCGACAAGGTGCCCGAGGCCGCCACCTGCGACACCGGCGCCGTGCAGCGCAACCTGGCCTTCGGCAAGAAGCACAAGATCACCGGCACGCCCACCGTGCTGTTCGCCGACGGCACGCGCGTGCCGGGCGCCATCGGCGCGCCGGCGATCGAGAAGCGCTTCGCCGAAATGGCGTCCTCGTCCAGCCACTGACCGGGCCTGCTCCGGCGGCCCGCACCGCCGCAGCCAGCCTGCAAGCCAGCTTACCCGGGCGCCTTCCGCAACGGAAGGCGCCCTTGTTTTCCGTACCGCGCACCTGCCCCTCCTCCCGTCCATGCCCGCACCCCGCTCCCTGCCCTCCGCCGGCCCGGTCCACTACCGCGTCGAAGCCGCCGACCTGCATGCCCACCTGTACGCGGTGACGCTCACCATCGCGGCGCCCGCGGCGCGGCAGGAGCTGTCCCTGCCCGTGTGGATTCCCGGCAGCTATCTGGTGCGCGAGTTCTCCAGGAACCTGCAGTCGCTGCAGGCCACGCAGAACGGCCAGCCGGTCGCCCTGCAGCAGCTGGACAAGCACCGCTGGCTGGCCCCCTGCCAGAAGGGCCAGCCGCTGGTGCTGACCTATCAGGTGGCGGCCTACGACAACTCGGTGCGCACCGCCTGGCTGGACGCCACGCGCGGCTTCTTCAACGGCACCAGCCTGTGCCTGCGCGTGCACGGCCAGGAAGGCGCGCCCCATGCGCTGGAAGTCGTGCGCACGCCCGCGCTGGCCGGCTGGTCGGTCGCCACGGGCCTGGCGCCGGCCAAGGTCACGCGGCAGGGCTTCGGCACCTATCTGGCCGCCGGCTACGACGAACTGGTGGACTGCCCGGTGGAAATGGGCCCGTTCTGGAGCGCCCGCTTCACCGCCTGCGGCGTTCCGCACCGCATCGTGGTGGCCGGCGCCGCGCCCTCCTTCGACGGCGAGCGGCTGGTGGCCGATACGCGCCGCATCTGCGAGGAACTGATCCGCTTCTGGCACGGCCCCTCGGAGCGGCCGCCGCATGAGAGCTACGTCTTCATGCTGAACGTGGTGGACGACGGCTACGGCGGGCTGGAGCACCGCAATTCCACCGCCCTCATCTGCGGCCGGCGCGACCTGCCCCGCCAGGGCGAGGCCCGCACGCCCGAGGGCTACACCACGCTGCTGGGCCTCATCAGCCACGAATACTTCCACACCTGGAACGTCAAGCGTCTGCGCCCTGCCGAGTTCGCGCGCTACGACTACGCCCGGGAGAACTACACCGAGCTGCTCTGGTTCTTCGAAGGCTTCACCAGCTATTACGACGACCTGCTGCTGCGCCGCTGCGGCCTGCTGGACGACGCCGGCTACCTGCGCCTGCTGGGCAAGGCCGCCAACCAGGTGCTGCAGACGCCCGGCCGCCATGTGCAGTCGGTGGCCCAGGCCAGCTTCGACGCCTGGATCAAGTACTACCGCCAGGACGAGAACACGCCCAACGCCACGGTGAGCTACTACACCAAGGGCTCGCTGGTGGCCCTGTGCCTGGACCTGGCGCTGCGGCGCGAAGGCCGCACCACGCTGGACGCGGTGATGCGCGGCCTCTGGCAGCGCTGCGCGGGCGGCCCGATGAAGGAGGCCGACCTGCTGCGGGTGCTCAAGTCGCTCTCGGGCCGGGACTGGTCGGACGAGATCGCCGCCTGGGCCCATGGCACGGGCGAGCTGCCCCTGGCCGAGCTGCTGGCAGCCCACGGCGTCACGCTGCACGAAGAAGCTCCGCAATGGGCCCAGCGCCTGGGCCTGCGCGTGGGCGAAGCCCAGGGCCTGCAGGCCAAGGTCGTGCTGCGCGGCGGCCTGGCGGAAAAGGCCGGCTTCATGGCAGCCGACGAATGGATAGGCATCGAAACGCCCGAGGGCGCCTGGCGCCTGACGAAGCTGGAAGACCTGCCGCTCTACGCGGGCAAGGCCACCCAGGTCACCGCCCTGGTGGCTCGCGACCGGCGCCTGCTGCGCCTGACGCTGGACCTGCAGCCGCCCGCCGGCAGGCCCGCCGACACCATCCGCCTCGCCGTGAGCGACACGGCTGCGGCCGGCCGCTGGCTGGCGCCGCAGTGACGGCCGCCCTGCGGGCACCTTCGGTATAGTCTGCGCACCACCACACGACAGACGGAGACAACCCTTGGCCTACGAAGTCATCGAGGTCCGCACCGAGGCGGACAAGGTCGGCATCATCACGCTGAACCGGCCCAAGCAGCTCAATGCGCTGAACGACCAGCTCATGAACGAGCTGGGCGATGCGCTCGCCGCCTTCGATGCGGACGAGAACATCGGCTGCATCATCATCACCGGCAGCGAAAAGGCCTTCGCCGCGGGCGCAGACATCGCCGCCATGGCCCGGTACAGCTTCACCGACGTGTACAAGGGCGACTACATCACCCGCAACTGGGAACGCATCCGCGCCGTGCGCAAGCCGGTGATCGCCGCCGTGAGCGGCTTCGCCCTGGGCGGCGGCTGCGAGCTGGCCATGATGTGCGACTTCATCATCGCTGCCGACAACGCCCGGTTCGGCCAGCCCGAGATCAAGCTGGGCGTCATCCCCGGCGCCGGCGGCACGCAGCGCCTGCCGCGCGCCGTGGGCAAGTCCAAGGCCATGGACATGGCGCTCACCGGCCGCATGATGGACGCGGCGGAGGCCGAGCGCGCGGGCCTGGTCAGCCGCGTCGTGCCCTACGAGAAGCTGCAGGACGAAGCGCTGGGCGCGGCCCTCACCATCGCCGGCTTCTCGCGCATCGCGGTGATGGCGGCCAAGGAATCGGTCAACCGCGCCTTCGAAGGCACGCTCTCGGACGGCGTGATGTTCGAGCGCCGGCTGTTCCACGCCCTCTTCGCCACCCAGGACCAGAAGGAAGGCATGGACGCTTTCATCAACAAACGCGCCGCCAACTTCACACACAGCTGAAATTGCCCTATAATTTGAGGCTTCGGTGGTATAGCTCAGTTGGTTAGAGCGCAGCATTCATAATGCTGATGTCGGTGGTTCAAGTCCACCTACCACCACCAAATCAAAAAACCCACAGTGCCAGCACTGTGGGTTTTTTCTTTGTGCGGAGTTTTTGCCCGCCCAGGCCCGCATGCATTGCGCCGGCCGCAGCCCTCGGCTTTCAGTGCGCGCAGCGAGCGCCTTTTCCTAGAATCACGCCTTCAGCCCCTGGATGAACACCATGAACCGCTGTCTGCCGTCCCACCCCTTTGCCCGCGCCCGGCTTCCCCTGCTGCTATGGGCCGGCCTGGCCTGCGCCGCAGCAGCCGCTGCGGCTGCGCCCCTGGCTGCGTCCGCGCAGCAGCTGCAGCCCTACATCCCGCCCTCCGCGGGCGTTGCGCGCAACTTTCCCGAGGCTGCCAAGCGCGGCACGCTGCTGGTCACCAGCACCGCCGAGGCGCAGCTCGACGACCAGCCCATCCGCATGGCGCCGGGCATGCGCCTCTTCAGCCCGCAGAACACCCTGGTCTTCCTGCACACGGTGATCGGCCAGCGCATGCGCGTCAACTACCTCACGGAAGCCAGCACCGGCATGCTGCTGACGGCCTGGATCCTGAGCGAGGGCGAAGCCGCCCAGCCGCTGCGCGGCGATGCCGACACGCTGGAGCGCAACTTCCGCTTCGGCCCGGAGCCGGACAGCAACGCCCCCGCACTGCGCTGAGCCGCAACGCGCCGTGCCCGCCGCAGGTCGGCGGCCGCGGCCGTCTCCCACCGCCCCACCCCATTCCCCGCGCCCTTCGGCGCTGCGCATCCTTCCGGATTCCACGATGCCCAAAAAAGTCTTCATCAAAACCTTCGGCTGCCAGATGAACGAGTACGACTCGGACAAGATGGCCGACGTGCTGAACGCCGCCGAGGGCTACGTGCCCACGCAGAACGCCGAAGAGGCCGACCTCATCCTGTTCAACACCTGCTCCGTGCGCGAGAAGGCGCAGGAAAAGGTCTTCAGCGACCTGGGCCGCTTCAAGCACCTGAAGGCGCGCGGCGTGAAGATCGGCGTGGGCGGCTGCGTGGCCAGCCAGGAGGGCGACGAGATCATCAAGCGCGCGCCCTATGTCGATGTGGTCTTCGGCCCCCAGACCCTGCACCGCCTGCCCGAACTGCTGGCCAAGCGCGAGGCCCTGGCGCGCCCGCAGGTGGACATCAGCTTTCCCGAGATCGAGAAGTTCGACCACCTGCCCCCCGCCCGGGTCGAGGGCGCGAGCGCCTTCGTCTCCATCATGGAAGGCTGCAGCAAGTACTGCAGCTACTGCGTGGTGCCCTACACGCGCGGCGAGGAAGTGAGCCGGCCCTTCGACGACGTGCTGGTGGAAGTGGCCGGCCTCGCGGACCAGGGCGTGAAGGAAGTCACGCTGCTGGGCCAGAACGTGAACGCCTACCTGGGCAAGATGGGCGGCACGGCCGAGGTGGCCGACTTCGCCCTGCTGCTGGAGTACGTGGCCGACATCCCGGGCATAGAGCGCATCCGCTTCACCACCAGCCACCCCAACGAATTCACGCCGCGCCTGATCGACGCCTACGCGCGCATTCCGAAGCTGGTCAGCCACCTGCACCTGCCGGTGCAGCACGGCTCCGACCGCATCCTGATGGCGATGAAGCGCGGCTACACGGCCATGGAATACAAGAGCACCATCCGCAAGCTGCGCGCCATCCGGCCCGGCCTGGCCATGAGCAGCGACTTCATCGTGGGCTTCCCCGGCGAGACCGAGGAAGACTTCGCCAAGATGATGAAGCTCATCGACGACATCCACTTCGACAACAGCTTCAGCTTCATCTTCAGCCCGCGCCCCGGCACGCCCGCCGCCAGCCTGCACGACGACACGCCGCACGAGGTCAAGCTGCGCCGCCTGCAGGAGCTGCAGGCCGTGATCAACGCCAACATCCGCACGATCAGCGAAAGCCGCGTGGGCACGGTGCAGCGCATCCTGGTGGAAGGCACCTCCAAGCGCGACGGCAGCGAACTCATGGGCCGCACCGAATGCAACCGCGTGGTCAACTTCGCGGGCCCTGCGCGGCTGGTCGGCCAGATGGTGGATGTGTCCATCACCGAGGCCAAGGCCTACACCCTGCGCGGCGAGGTCGTGATGGCGGCCGAAGCAGCCGCCCTGCCGGCCTGAACGCCGCCGCCGCGCGCCAACCGCGATGAGCCTTTCCGTCCGGCACACCAAGGTCGCTTCGCTCAGCGGCCTGTCGTTCCAGCAGCTGCTGCTGCTGGCCTTCCTGCTCATCGGCGGCCTGCTGGGCGCCAGCTCGCTGCGGGCGATCTTCACGCTGGAGCAGCTCATGGTGCAGAGCCGCCAGGGTGCGTCCGAGGCGATCCAGCTCAGCGCGGCGGCCCAGGCGCTCAATGCCCGCAGCCAGACGCTGGAGCGCTCGGCTCGGCAGTCGCTGGTGCTGGGCGACGCGCAGCTGCGGCGGCGCTTCGAGGAAGGCGCCCGCGACACCCGCGACATCCTGCAGCGCCTGGAACTCAACGGCCTGCAGCCGGACCTGGCCGCGAAATGGCTCGCGCATCTGGGCCAGGTGGCCAGGCTGCTCGACGCCCCGGCATCGCAGTCGCTGGACAACGAACGCGCCGCCGCCGCCACCTTCCTGGAGATCGATGCGCTCAACGCCATCATTTCGCAGCAGGTGCAGGACATCAACGCGCGCCGCAGCGACGCGCTGCAGGAAAAGATCGAGGCCAGCCGCCGCGAGGTGACGCACCAGGTCGTGGGCGTCATCGTGCTGGCCCTGGTGCTGGCGCTGGCGCTGGGCATCTGGCTGGCGCGGCCCTTCAAGCGGCTGGAAAGCGCCATCCGCCGTCTGGGCGAAAACGAGCTCGCGCAGCCGGTGGACATCGCCGGCCCGGTGGACATCCGCCGAGTGGGCCAGCAGCTGGAATGGCTGCGCGTGCGGCTGCTGGAGCTGGACGCGGACAAGGCTCGCTTCCTGCGCCACGTGTCGCATGAACTCAAGACCCCGCTGGCCTCCATGCGCGAGGGCGTGGCCCTGCTGCAGGACGGCATCACGGGCGAACTGAGCCCGGGGCAGAGCGAGGTCGTGTCCATCCTGCACCAGAACACCCTGGTGCTGCAGGGCGAGATCGAGGCCCTGCTGCGCTTCAACGCGGCGGCCTTCGAGGCCCGGCAGCTGCGCCGCACGCCCACCGACCTGCTGGCCCTGCTGGAGGCCCAGGTGGAAGCCCAGCGGCTGCAGTGGCAGGCGCGCAAGCTGGACGTGTCCGTGGAAGGCCGGCCGGTGACCCTGCCACTGGACGCGGACAAGATCGCCTCGGCCGTGGGCAACCTGCTCTCCAACGCCATCCGCTTCTCGCCCCAGGGCGGCGCCATCCGCATCGTTTTGTCACACTTGCCGGGCGCCATCCGCGTGGACTTCGTGGACCAGGGCCCGGGCGTGGACGAGAATGACCGTTCGCGCATCTTCGAGCCCTTCTACCGTGGCGTCCGCCAGCCGCAGGATGCGGCCCGCGGCACCGGCATCGGCCTGTCCATCGTCCACGAATACATCACGGCCCATGGCGGCCGGGTGGAGCTGGTGGAAGACGGCCCCCGCACCCCTTTCCGCATCGAATTGCCCCATGCCTCCTAGTCCCTCCGTTCCCGTTCGCCCCCGCTCAGCCGCCGCCCTGGCCGGCCTGCTGCTGACGGCAGCCTCCATGCTGCTGGGCGGCTGCGCCTCCGCCCCCGCCGAGACGCCGGCAGCCGGCGCGCAGCCCCCCGCCGCGCCCGCGCCCGCGCCTGCGGCCGGCCCCCGGGCAGCCGCCCCCGCGGCAGCCGCCGAGCCCCTGCCCGAGGAAGCGGCCTCCAGCGCGCAGCCGGCGGACAGGCCTGCGGAGCCGCGCCGCCCCGGCCCCGTCGCCCAGCTGCTCGCCTATTCCGACCGGGTGGTGGCCTTCAGCCCGGCCGAGCTGACCGCCGAGATCGCCCGGCTGACGCCGCTGCAGGACGAATCCGTGCAGCGCCAGCTCGAACTGGCCCTGGCGCTGGGGCAGACCCGGCAGCCGGTGGACACGGCGCGGGCCCTGGGCCTGGCCCAGCGCGTGCTGGCCCACCCTGGCAATTCCTCCACGCTGCAGTCGTTCGCCCGCATGCTGGAAACCCGCTTCCTGCACATGCGCCGGCTCGAAGACCAGCTCGACCGCCAGACCCAGCAGCTGCGCGAGGTGCAGCGCCGCAACGAGCAGCTCAACGAGCGGCTGGAAGCCATGCGCGCCATCGAGCGCAGCCTGAATGCTCGCCCGGGCGGGCCCGGCGCGGCGGGCGGCAGGTCCCATCCCGCGCCCTGAGCCGGCAGCCGAGGAAGCACGCCCATGGCCCAGACCAAAGCCACCGCGCCTTCGGGCAAGTCCCGCATCCTGGTGGTGGACGACGACGCAGACATGCTGCGCCTGCTGTCGCTGCGCCTGCAGGCTGCGGGCTTCGAGGTGACGGCGGTCGGCTCGGCCGAAGCGGCCCTGGCCCAGCTGGAAGTGCAGCGCCCGCAGCTGGTGCTGAGCGACGTGCAGCTGCCCGGGCGCGACGGCCTGGCGCTGTTCGACGAGGTGCGCGCGCGCCACCCTTCGCTGCCGGTGATCCTGCTCACCGCCCACGGCACCATTCCCGACGCGGTGGAGGCCACGGCGCGCGGCGTCTTCACCTACCTGACCAAGCCCTACGACGGCAAGGAGCTGATCGAGAAGATCCACCAGGCGCTGGCCCTGAGCGCACCGGCCATCGCGCACAGCCATGCCAACGAGACCTGGCGCTCGGAAATCGTCAGCCGCTCCAACCGCATGGCCGAGGTGCTGGCCGAGGCGCACATGGTCGCGCAGTCCGATGCCAGCGTGCTGCTGCTGGGCGACAGCGGTTCGGGCAAGGAGATGCTGGCCCGCGCCATCCACCGGGCCAGCCCGCGCGCGGCACGGCCCTTCGTGGCGGTCAACTGCGGCGCCATTCCGGAGGCGCTGCTGGAATCCGAACTCTTCGGCCACATGAAGGGCGCCTTCACCGATGCGGTGAGCAACCACAAGGGCCTGTTCCAGGCGGCCGACGGCGGCACGCTGCTGCTCGACGAAATCGGCGACATGCCGCCCGCCCTGCAGGTCAAGCTGCTGCGCGTGCTCCAGGAGCGCGCCGTGCGCCCGGTGGGCTCCAGCCAGTCGCTGCCGGTGAACGTGCGCATCATCTCCGCCACCCACCGCGACCTGGAGGCGGCCATGGCGGCCGGCCAGTTCCGCGAGGATCTCTACTACCGGCTGAACGTGGTGACGCTGTCGCTGCCCACGCTGGGCGAGCGGCGTGAGGACATCCCGCTGCTGGCCAACCACTTCCTCGACCTGCTGGCGCGCAAGTACGGCAAGCGGCTGTCGGGCTTTTCGCCCGAGGCGCTCAAGGCCCTCACGGCGGCCTCCTGGCCCGGCAACGTGCGCCAGCTCTACAACGTGGTGGAACAGGTCTGCGCCCTTTCCACCACCCCACTGGTGCCGCTGGGCCTGGTGCAGCGCGCGCTGCGCACCCCGGCCGTGCAGGTGCTGAGCTTCACCGAGGCGCGCCAGCGCTTCGAGCGCGAGTATCTCGTGGGCCTGCTGAAGATGACCGACGGCAACGTGGCCGACGCCGCCCGGCTGGCCCAGCGCAACCGCACGGAGTTCTACCGGCTGCTGCAAAAGCACGCGCTGACCCCGGGCCAGTTCAAGGCCGAAGACGGCTCTGCGGACGATGTCGCCGAAGAGCGACAAGAATAAGTCGTTGATTTAAAAGGAAAAGACCTTCCCGGCCGGCGATACGGTCGCTGTTTTGCGACAAAAACAGGGTTTTCCCGGCCCATCCGGGCACACGCACAGCTGCTTACACGCAGGAAGCGCTGCAACCCGTTGATTCACAAGCGCTTTTCAGACCTGGCACGGGGTTTGCCCTAGGTCTCGCATGAATCAAGCGCACACCTCCTCTTCGCATGCACGGCAACGCTCCCTGCGGGTGGCGAGCGGCGGCGTCCGCACGCCTTCCAACGAACAACCCTCCCACCTCGGGCACACCATGGAACCACACACCTCTTCCAGGACTGGAATGCTGGACGTCGCTCCGGCCACCGTCGCCCCCGTGGGCGCTTCCTATGCGGCGCCCGTCCTCTCCAAGCGCAGCGCGCGGCGCGAGGACCGCCACCCCAATTCGCTGACGGCCCCCCCGGTGCATCGCGGCTCCATGCCCGCCCTGCCCTGGCGCGGCTTCTGGAACAGCATCGGCACCGCCGCCCTGATGCGCCTGACCGGCCGCACCCAGGCCCGCCGCGCCGATGAGCCCCGGCAGCCCTGGCAGGCCGCAGCCCGCCAGCGCCGCACGGTGTTCCTGGTCCTGGCCCTGCTGAGCAGCGCGCTGGCGACCATGCTATTCGCCGGCGTGCAGCCCGAATACGAGAGCGCCTGGCTCGAATACGGCCAGCTGGCCCTGTTCGCTCTGCTGTCCACCTGGGTGGTCACCGGCTTCCTGACCGGCCTGATGGGCTTCTGGGTCATGCTCCGCGGCGACAGCCAGTCGCTGTCGGCGCGCAGCGTGGACGGCCACACGCTGGCCGAGGACGCCCGCACCGCGATCATCATGCCGATCTGCAACGAGGACGTCGCCACGGTCTTCGCCGGTCTGCGCGCCACCTGCGAGTCGGTGGCCGCGACGGGCCACGGCAAGACCTTCGACGTGTTCGTGCTCTCCGACAGCTACGACCCCGAGATCGCCGCCGCCGAGCGCGCCGCCTGGGAAGAGCTGCGCGCAGCCCTGGCCACCAGCCCCAAGCAGCCGCAGGTCGAGGTCTATTACCGCCTGCGCACCCGCCGCACGCACCGCAAGGCCGGCAACGTGGCCGACTTCTGCCGCCGCTGGGGCAAGGACTACAAGTACATGGTCGTGCTGGATGCCGACAGCGTGATGAGCGGCGACTGCATCGTTTCCATGGCCAAGCTGATGGAAGCCAACCCGCAGGCCGGCATCATCCAGACCGCGACCCAGGCCATCGGCCACGTCACCCTGCACGCACGCGCCCAGCAGTTCGCCTCGCGCGTGGCCGGCCGCCTGTTCACCCTGGGCATGCAGTACTGGCAGCTGGGCGAATCGCACTACTGGGGCCACAACGCCATCATCCGCGTCGAGCCCTTCATGAAGCACTGCGCCCTGGCCCCCATCAAGGGCACGGGCGGCCTGGCCGGCGGCATCATGTCGCACGACTTCGTCGAAGCCGCGCTGATGCGCCGTGCCGGCTACCACGTCTGGCTGGTGGCCGACCTGGTGGGCAGCTACGAGCAGCAGCCGCCCGACCTGCTGGCCGAGCTGCAGCGCGACCGCCGCTGGTGCCAGGGCAACCTGCAGAATGCACGCCTGATGGCCGAGCCCGGCATCCACACCGTGCATCGCACCATGTTCGTGACCGGCGCGATGGCCTATCTGTCCGCCCCGTTGTGGCTGGCCTTCATCACCCTGGGCACGGCCCTGTGGCTGTCGGGCGCGCGCCTGGTGGCCGACTGGAACATCCTGCCCGGCGAGCTGGTGGGCCTCTGGGCCTGGACGCTGTGCATGCTGTTCCTGCCCCGCATCCTGGGCGTGGCCGCCATCCTGATGCGCGGCGAGCAGCAGCAATACGGCGGCACGCTGAGCCTCTTCAAGAGCGCCGGCCTTGAAAGCGCGCTGGCCATCCTGCAGGCCCCCATCCGCATGCTGGCCCACTCGCTCTTCGTGGTGGTGGCCCTGACCGGCATCAAGCTGGACTGGAAGTCGCCTCCCCGCGAAGCCGCTGCCGTGCCCTGGACCGAAGCCGCCCGCAAGCTGGCGCCCATGAGCCTGGTGGTGGCCGCCCTGGCCGCAGCCGTCGCCTTCGTCGATGGCAGCGCGCTGATCTGGCTGCTGCCCGTGGGCCTGCCGCTGGCGCTGTCGATCCCGCTCACGGTGCTGACCAGCCACATCCGCATGGGCGAGGCCGCCCGGGCCCACCGCCTGCTGCTGATCCCCGAGGAATCGTGGTCGCCCCCGGTGCTGCGCCGCGCCTGGCTGCACGCCACGCGCCTGGCCAGCCCGGCGCTGAAGGCGGCCTGATTCCCTCAGGCACCCGCCAATGAAAAACGCCCCGCACTGCGGGGCGTTTTTCATGGGGCTTGCGAACGGCTACGGGGTCAGAAGCGCGGCATGCCGCCCATGCCGGGCAGGCCACCCTTGAGCCCGCCCATCTTCTTCATCATCTTCATCAGGCCGCCGCCCTTCATCTTCTTCATCATGCCCTGCATCTGCTCGAACTCGTTGAGCAGGCGGTTGACCTCCTGGACCTGCACGCCGGCCCCCATGGCGATGCGTTTCTTGCGCGTGGCCTTGATGAGCTCGGGCTTGCGGCGCTCCAGCGGGGTCATGCTCTGGATGATGCCTTCCTTGCGGCGGATGTCCTTCTCGGCCTTGTCCATATCGACCTGGCCTGCCTTGGCGGTGAGCTGGGCGGGCAGCTTGTCCATCAGGCTGGAGAGGCCGCCCATCTGCTTCATCTGCTGCAGCTGCGAGAGGAAGTCGTTCAGGTCGAAGCCGTCGCCGCTCTTGACCTTGGCAGCCAGCTTCTGCGCGGCTTCCATGTCCACGCCCGCGCTGACCTGCTCGACCAGGGCCACGATGTCGCCCATGCCCAGGATGCGGCCCGCATGGCGTTCGGCGTCGAAGACCTCCAGGCCGTCGATCTTCTCGGACACGCCCGCGAACTTGATGGGCGCTCCGGTCACCTGGCGCACAGAGAGGGCAGCGCCGCCGCGCGAGTCGCCGTCGAGCTTGGTCAGCACGATGCCGGTGAGCGGCAGCGCTTCCTTGAAGGCACGGGCGGTGTTGACCGCGTCCTGGCCCTGCATGGCATCGACCACGAACAGCGTTTCCACGGGCTTGAGCGCGGCATGCAGCTCCTGGATCTCGCGCATCAGCACTTCGTCGATCGCCAGGCGGCCGGCGGTATCGACCAGCAGCACGTCGAAGAAATGCTTCCGGGCGTAATCGAGCGCGGCATGGGCGATGTCCAGCGGCTTCTGATCGGGCGTGCTGGGGAACCATTCGGCGCCGGCCTGCTTCGTCACCGTCTTGAGCTGCTCGATGGCCGCCGGCCGGTACACGTCGCCCGAAACGGTGAGCACCTTCTTCTTGCGCTTTTCGATCAGGTGCTTGGCGAGCTTGGCGGTGGTGGTGGTCTTGCCCGCGCCCTGCAGGCCGGCCATCAGGATGACGGCCGGCGGCTGGGCGGCCAGGTTGATGTCGGCCACGCCCTCGCCCATGGTGGCGGCCAGCTCGCGGTTGACGATGGACACCAGGGTCTGGCCCGGCTTGAGCGAGCCCAGCACCTCCTGGCCCAGCGCCTTTTCCTTGACGCGGGCGATGAAGTCGCGCACCACGGGCAGCGCCACGTCGGCTTCCAGCAGGGCCATGCGCACTTCGCGCAGCATGTCCTGGACGTTGGATTCGGTGATGCGCGCCTGACCCCGCATCTCCTTGACGAGTCGCGTGAGTTTTTCGGTAAGAGCGGAGGCCATAGAAGTCTTTGGGAAATGTGCGCCCGCCGGGGGAACGGGGACGGCCGCCTTGCCGGCCGGAGGCGGGCGAAAGGCTAAACTGCGAACCCATGATTTTACCCAGCACGTCTCTCCCCGGTTGGCTGCTGGCTGTGGCTGCTGCGGCGGCCTATGCGGTGCCCGCAGCGGCGCACGAACGGCTGGGCACGGAGCGCGGCCGCTGGGCGCTGCTGCTGGCCTGGGCGCTGCACGGCGCGGTGCTGGCCTGGGGCTTCGTGGGCCAGACGCCGCACTTCGGCTTCGGCCCGGCCCTGTCCATGACGGCCTGGCTGGTGCTGACGGCCTATGCGGTAGAGCGCCAGCTCTTTCCCCAGATGCAGGCCCGCTGGACCCTGGCCGGCCTGGGCGCGGCCACGGTCATCCTGGGCATGGTGTTTCCCGGCCAGCCGCTGCACGTGACGGCCTCTCCCTGGCTGCCGCTGCACCTGGCGCTGGGCATCGCGTCCTACGGGCTCTTCGCCGCCGCCGTCGTGCATGCCTGGCTGATGACCCGCGCGGAACGCCACATCCGGCTGGCGGCCGACTCCCACAGCGGCATTCCCCTGCTGGCGCTCGAGCGGCTCACCTTCCGCTTCGTCAAGGCCGGCTTCGTGGTGCTTTCGGCCACGCTGGTCGCGGGCTGGCTCTTCGGCGAAGTGCTCTACGGCCGCGCCTGGATCTGGGACCACAAGACCGTCTTCTCGCTGCTGTCGTGGCTGACCTTCGCCGTGCTGCTGCTGGGCCGCGCCCGCTTCGGCTGGCGGGGGCGCAGCGCCGTGCGCATGCTGTACGCCGGCGCCGCCCTGCTGCTGCTGGCTTATGCCGGCTCGCGCTTCGTCCTCGAAGTGATCCTGGGACGGGCCGCATGAAATTCCTGCTGCTCACCGTGGTGCTGTGGGTCGCCTGGAGCCTCTGGCGCAACCAGCAGCGCCGCGACGCGGCGCCTCCGCCCCGCCGCGCACAGCCCGCCCAGGCCCTGCCACCGGTCCAGATGGTGCCCTGCGCCCACTGCGGCATGCACGTGCCGCAGTCCGAGGCGGTGCAGAGCGATGGGCGCAGCTACTGCAGCAGCGCCCACGCGCGACTGGGCCCGGCCTGACGGCCCTTCAGGCGGCCAGCGACACGTCCGTGCCGATCCCCTTGCTGCTCCAGCGCCCGGCAGACGGCTCCTTCATCCGCCTGTGGCACGGCTTCCTGACCGGCCGGGTCATGGTGGCGCTGGCCCTGCTGTTCCTGCAGGGCCTCGGCATGGCGCTGAACCAGAGCCACGATCCGCTGCCCCTGGCGCTGTGCATCGCCTATGCCTGCGCCACGCTCGCGCTGCGCATCGTCTCCCGGCATGCGCCCCCGGCACCCCAGGCGGGGGCGCACTGGCTGCCGTCGATCGGCGTGGACCTGCTCATGTTCGCGGTGCTGCAGGCCCTGCACGTGGGCTCGATGAATTTCACGCCGCTCTTCGGCCTGCCCATCCTCATGGCCAGCATCCTGGGCACGCTGACGCTGGCGCTGGGCACCACGGCCGGCGCCACGCTGCTGTCGCTGGCCTGGGTCTGGTGGCAGGGCGACCGGGCCGGCGCGGACCTGGCGCAGCGCTACCTGCAGGCAGCGCTGACCGGCACCGGCTACTTCGTCGCCGCCTATCTGGTGCATCAGCTCGCCGCCCGCCTGACCAGCGTGCAGCAGGCCGCGCAGTTGAGCCAGATGGCGGCGCGCGCGCAGGCCGAGGTCAGCGCCCGCATCATCCAGAACCTGGCCGACGGCGTGCTGGTGCTCGACCAGGACGGCGTGGTGCGCATGGCCAATCCGGCCGCGATGCAGCTGCTCAGCCGGCAGGAGCCGCTCGACCTGCCCTTCCGGCTCTCGGAGGCGCCCGACTGGGCCGCACTCGTCGGCCTGGCGCAGCGCACCTTCAGGCTGGAGCAGCCGCAGTCGGCCGACGTGGACATCCTCCACCAGGGGCAGCGCCCGGTGGGGCTGCGCGTGCGGACCTGGCTGACCTCCGGCGCCCACGGTGACGGCGACGGCGACGGCGGCGGCAGCGAGCAGTTGTGCGTGATGTTCCTGCACGACCTGCGCGAGATGCAGGCGCGGCTGCGCACCGAGAAGCTCGCCGCCATGGGCCGCATGTCGGCCGCCGTGGCGCACGAGATCCGCAATCCGCTGGCCGCGATCATGCAGGCCAACGCCCTGCTGGAAGAAGAACTGGCCGACCCGGCCCAGCAACGGCTGGCCCGCATGGTGCAGCAGAACGCCGACCGGCTCGCGCGCATCGCGGAAGAGGTGCTGGACATCGCGCGCGTGCAGCACCAGATCAGCCACACGCCCACCGCCCTGCTGGCGCTGGACGAGGCCGTGGCGCAGATCTGGGCCGACTGGCAGGCCCAGTCGCCCGGGGGCCGCCGCTCCGCGCAGGTCAGCCTGGCCGCCAAGGGGGCGCAGGTCGAATTCGACGCCGAGCATCTGCGCCGGCTGCTGGTCAACCTGCTGGACAACGCCGCCCGCTACATGGGCACGCAGCCCGACTCGCTGCAGCTCTCCACCCACGTCACGGAACAGGGCCATGTCGGGCTGCAGGTCTGGAGCGACGGCGCACCGCTGGACAAGTCGGTGGAGCGGCACCTGTTCGAGCCCTTCTTCTCGTCCGAGAGCCGCTCCAGCGGCCTGGGGCTCTACATCTGCCGCGAACTGTGCCAGCGCCACGGCGCCTCCATCGGCTACCAGCGCGTGACGCGCGAGCTGCCCGGGCGCGGCCCGGTGGGCGGCAACGCCTTCGCCATCAGCTTCCGCAAGACCGTCCGGCCGGCGCCCGGCAACGGGGCGCTGTTTGACACAATCATGGTCTGACACCTGCCCGCCCCATGACCGCTGCCGCCTCCATCCTCGTCATCGACGACGAACCCGACCTGCGAACGCTGTACGAGCTCACGCTGCTGCGCGAGGGCTACCGGGTGGAGACCGCCTCCAGCGTGGCCGAGGCCCGCGCCCAGCTCGGCGCCCGGCGCTTCGACGCCGTCATCACCGACATGCGCCTGCCCGACGGCTTCGGCATGGAGCTGCTGCAGGAGCTGCGCAGCCAGAACCGCCGCGAGCGCTGCGTGGTCATGACGGCCTACGGCTCGGCCGAGAACGCGGTCGAGGCCCTGCGCTGCGGCGCCTTCGACTACCTCACCAAGCCGGTGGACCTGCGGCAGTTCCGATCGGTGGTGGCCTCGGCGGTGCAGGACGCCGCTCCGGCCGCGCCCCGACTGGGCGGCGGCCGAGGCGGCGCCCCCCGCGCCACCGGCGCCGGCGAAGGGGATGCACCTGCAGCGGCCCTGCAGCGGCTGGTCGGCGACTCCGCCGCGATGCGCAGCGTGAAGCAGCAGGTCGCCAAGGTGGCCCGCAGCATGGCGCCCGTGCTGGTCCGCGGCGAATCGGGCACCGGCAAGGAACTGGTGGCCCGCGCCCTCCATGCCAGCAGCCAGCGCAGCGCCGGGCCCTGGGTCGCCGTGAACTGCAGCGCCATTCCCGAAAACCTGCTCGAGGCCGAATTCTTCGGCGCGCGCAAGGGCTCCTACACCGGCGCCGCGCAAGACCGCGACGGCTATTTCCAGGCCGCGCGCGGCGGCACCCTGTTCCTCGATGAAATCGGCGATCTGCCCCTGGCCATGCAGTCCAAGCTGCTGCGCGCCATCCAGGAAAGGACCGTGCGCCCGCTGGGCTCCACCCAGGAAGAGACGGTGGACGTGCGCATCGTCAGCGCCACCCACCGCGACCTGGCGGCCGACGTGCAGGCGGGGCGCTTCCGGCAGGACCTCTATTACCGGCTGAACGTGATCGAGCTCCTGATCCCGCCGCTGCGCGAGCGCCGCGAAGATCTGCCCGCCCTGTGCACGGCCCTGCTCGAGCGCATCGCGCAGGAGTCCGGCGCCCCCGTGCCCCGGCTGACCGGCAGCGCGCTGGAGCGCATCGCCCAATACCCCTTGAGCGGCAACGTCCGCGAGCTGGAAAACCTGCTGCACCGCGCCGTGGCGCTGAGCGAGGGCGACGAGCTGCAGGTGGAGAGCCTCGCTTCGGCCGGCGCCGCGGCCGCCCTGCCGCCAACTGCCCCGGCGCCCGATGCCGGCAAAGGCCATACCCCGCGCGCTGCGGAGCCCACGGCCACCTGGCCGCCCCTGCCCTCTGACCTGCAGGGCTGGCTCGACCAGCAGGAGCGGGACATCCTGGTGCGGGCGCTGCGCGAGACCGGCTTCAACCGCACGGCCACCGCCGCCAAGCTCGGCATCAGCCTGCGGCAGATCCGCTACCGGATCGACCGGCTGGGCATCGCCATGCCCTCGGTGGGAGAAAGCGCGGACGATGCCGCCTGAGATCGATCCCACCGCCCCATCCACCGGCACCGGCGGCGCCCTCTGGGAGGGCGGCTGGTACCTGCCCGCGCACCGCGAGCCCTCGCCCAACTTCGGACCCCGGCCCGCAGGCGCGCGGCTGGACCTGATCGTCGTGCATTCCATCAGCCTGCCGCCCGGCGAATACGGCGGCCGGGCCATCCACCAGCTGTTCACCAACACCCTGGACTGGGACGCCCACCCCTACTACCAGGGCATCCGGGGCCTGGAGGTATCGGCCCATTTCCTGATCCAGCGCAACGGCACGCTCTGGCAGTTCGTGGACTGCACGCAGCGCGCCTGGCACGCCGGGCCGTCGGCCTACCGCGGCCGCAGCAACTGCAACGACGACTCGATCGGCATCGAGCTGGAAGGGCTGGAAGGTTTTTCCTTCGAGCCCGCGCAGTACGAGCGCCTGGCCCGGCTGTGCAGCGATCTGGCAGAGCGCTTCCCGGTCGAGCACATCGCCGGGCACGAACACATCGCTCCGGGACGCAAGCGGGACCCGGGCCCGGGATTCGACTGGCCGCTGCTGCGCCGGCAACTGGGCTGGCCAGCGGAGCAATTCCCTCCTCTCCAGCGCGCCTGAGAACGCGTTCACGATCTCCCAGGGGTCGCGCAGTGGTATGTGCGGGATGGGATGCAAGGCGCGGTGCGCAGTGGATAGCTTGGGCTATCCACAAGCGCCGCAACGCCGCAGACCGCCCGCCCAGACCGCTGCCCTTCGGGTTGGAGCGAAATCGGGCGATTGGACGCC
>CAJYHL010000013.1 GCA_913774625.1 uncultured Acidovorax sp. | reverse complement strand
CACGCGGGCCGCCGGGGCGACCGCCGTTGCCGCCGCCAGTACCGCCGTTACCACCGTTGCCGCCGCCGTTCTTGGCGCCACCGGCGGAGCGTTGTCCGCCGCCATTGCCGCCGCCGGCAGGCTTGTTGCCGCCGCCCTGGCCCTGGCCGGCCTTGTTGGTGCGGATGCGTTCCATCATCTCGCTGCGGGCGGCCTTGGCCGCTGCCTGCATGACTTCGCGGCTCGGCGGCTTGCCGGCGCCGCCCCAGATGGTCTGGCGGCCCATGGCGATGGGTTCAGCCTTCTCGCCGGGCTCGGGGCCGAAGCCGTCGAGCACCTGGACCGGGATCTCCTGCTTGGTGAAGCGTTCGATCTCCATCATGAAGCCTTCTTCGTCCATGCAGACCAGGCTCACGGCCTCGCCGCTGGCGCCGGCTCGGCCGGTGCGGCCGATGCGGTGGACGTAGTCTTCGGGGACGTTCGGAATTTCGTAGTTGACGACGTGCGGCAGCTCGTCGATGTCGATGCCGCGCGCCGCGATGTCGGTCGCCACCAGGGCGCGGATCTCGCCGCTCTTGAAGCCGGCCAGGGCCTGGGTGCGGGCGCTCTGGCTCTTGTTGCCGTGCAGCGCCATGGCGGTGACGCCGTTCTTGGTCAGGAATTCGGCCACGTTGTTGGCGCCGAACTTGGTGCGGGTGAAGACCAGCACCTGGCTCCAGTTGTGCTGCTGGATGATGTGCAGCAGCACCTGTTTCTTCTTGCCGCGGCCCACGGGGTGGATCACCTGGGTGATGCGCTGCACGGTGGTGTTGCGCGGCGTGACCTGGATGCTCTGAGGGTTCTTGAGCAGCGTGCCGGCCAGGTCGCGGATCTCGTCGCTGAAGGTGGCCGAGAACAGCAGGCTCTGCTTGTCCTTGGGCACCAGGGCCAGGATCTTCTTCACGTCGTGGATGAAGCCCATGTCCAGCATGCGGTCGGCTTCGTCCAGCACCAGGATCTCGACGGTGGAGAGGTCGAGGAAGCCCTGCTGCTGCAGATCGAGCAGGCGGCCGGGGGTGGCCACCAGCACGTCCACGCCGCGCTTGATGCGGTCGATCTGCGGGTTCATGCCCACGCCGCCGAAGACGACGGTGGAATTGATGTCGAGGTACTTGCCGTATTCGCGCACCGACTCTTCGACCTGGGCCGCGAGTTCGCGGGTGGGCGTCAGCACCAGGGCGCGCACGCCCTTGCCGCCGAAACGGCTCTTGGGGGCCGTGCCTTGCGCCAGGCGGTGCAGCAGGGGCAGGGTGAAGGCGGCGGTCTTGCCGGTGCCGGTCTGTGCGCCGGCCAGCAGGTCGTGGCCCTGGAGCACCACGGGAATGGCCTGGGCCTGGATGGGCGTAGGCGTTTCGTAACCCTGTTCACGCACGGCCTTCAGGATCTCTGGGGCCAGATTCAGTTCGTCAAAGTTCATTCAAGGAGGTGCCCTGTCCAGGGCACTTGGGGCATCGGCCTGACGCGAACCCGTGGGGCTGCGGCCAGTAGTAGGCAGATGGTTCTTCAGGATCGGGAGCGAGAAGGCGCCGCAAGGCGGCTTTCGGACCCCAGCAGATTGCTGAGTCCACCGGTCACTGGAGCCGGCGGCTGGGTGCTGATTGTGGCATGAGTTGAAAGGCATGTGTCCCATGTCGCTTTGGAGGCGGCGCCGCGGCAGGCCAGGCGGTGCCGGCGGATAGACTGGGTGCCTCGGTCTTTCTTCTCCTTCTTTCCTTTCCTCGTCCCGGTTTTCCCGCCATGCCCTCCGCTTCCGCCCCATCATCCGCAAGTACGCTGCATCTGGCCATCGTCAGCATGGAGGGCGTGGTCTGGACGGGCGATGTGCGCGTGGCCACCGTGCCTGGGGCCGAGGGATCCTTCGGCGTGATGAAGGGCCATACGCCGGTGCTCAGCCGCCTGCGCGAAGGCTTCGTGCATTGCGAAACCACCGATGGGGAACGCCTTTCGATCTATGTCTCCGGCGGCTACGTGGAAGCCCAGCCCGGCGGCCTCACCGTGCTGGCCTACACCGCCGTGCGCTCGGCCGACCTGGACAGCGCCCGGGCCGAAGCCGCGCGCCAGCAGGCCGCCAGCATGCTGCACCATGCGCTGGGCGAGATCGACCATGCGCAGATCCAGGCCGAGCTGATGGCCGCCGCGGCGCACTGGGCGCACGAGTTGCGCGGGCGCTCGCGGTCCTGAGTTCCCGTGCCTGTGCGGCGCCTGCCGCAGCCCGGCCATGCCCTGCGCAAGGGCACGCGGCAGGCGCTGCGCCAAAGCATCCGATAATCGCGGGTTGAACCGCGTCTCGCAGGCTGCGGTCCCGCGCCTTCGCCGGACCTGCCGCGCCGGCAGCCGCCGCCCCATTCCAAGGAAAGAAAGCCAATGGCCCAGTACGTTTATTCGATGAACCGCGTCAGCAAGACCGTGCCCCCGAAGCGGCAGATCTTGAAGGACATCTCCCTCTCCTTCTTCCCCGGCGCCAAGATCGGCGTGCTGGGCCTGAACGGCTCGGGCAAGTCCACGCTGCTGAAGATCATGGCCGGCGTGGACAAGGAAATCGAAGGCGAAGCCATCCCCATGCCGGGCCTGAAGATCGGCTATCTGCCGCAGGAGCCGCAGCTCAACCCCGACCACACCGTGCGCGAGAGCGTGGAAGAGGCCATGGGCGAAGTCTTCGCCGCCAAGGCCAAGCTGGAAGAGGTGTATGCCGCCTATGCCGAGCCCGACGCCGATTTCGACGCGCTGGCCGCCGAGCAGGCCCGCCTGGAAGCCATCATCGCCACCGCCGGCACCGACTCCGAGCACCAGCTGGAGATCGCCGCCGACGCCCTGCGCCTGCCGCCCTGGGAGGCCACGGTGGGCGTGCTGTCCGGCGGCGAGAAGCGCCGCATCGCGCTCTGCCGCCTGCTCTTGTCCAAGCCCGACATGCTGCTGCTCGACGAACCCACCAACCACCTGGACGCCGAGTCCGTCGATTGGCTGGAGCAGTTCCTGCACCGTTTCTCGGGCACCGTGGTGGCCATCACCCACGATCGCTACTTCCTCGACAACGCTGCCGAGTGGATTCTCGAACTCGACCGCGGCCACGGCATTCCCTACAAGGGCAACTACAGCACCTGGCTGGACCAGAAGCAGGCCCGCCTCGAATCCGAGCAAAAGGGCGAGGAAGCCCGCGCCAAGGCCCTGAAGAAGGAACTGGAGTGGGTGCGCCAGAACGCCAAGGGCCGCCAGGCCAAGTCCAAGGCGCGTATCGCCCGCTTCGAGGAACTGAGCGATTACGAATACCAGAAGCGCAACGAAACGCAGGAAATCTTCATTCCTGTGGCCGACCGCCTGGGCACCCAGGTCATCGAGTTCAAGAACGTCACCAAGTCCTTCGGCGACCGTGTGCTGATCGACAACCTGTCGATGAACATCCCCGCCGGCGCCATCGTCGGCATCATCGGCCCGAACGGGGCCGGCAAGTCCACGCTGTTCAAGCTGATCGCCGGCCGCGAGCAGCCCGATAGCGGCGAAGTGGTGATCGGCGCCACCGTCAAGATGGCCTACGTGGACCAGAACCGCGACGCGCTCTCCGACGAGAAGACCGTCTGGGAAGACATCTCGGGCGGCCTGGACATCATCAACATCGGCAAGTTCCAGATGGCCAGCCGCGCCTATGCGGGCCGCTTCAACTTCAACGGCGGCGACCAGCAGAAGAAGGTCGGCAGTCTCTCGGGCGGCGAACGCGGCCGGCTGCACCTGGCCAAGACGCTGATCGCGGGCGGCAACGTGCTGCTGCTGGACGAACCCTCGAACGACCTGGACGTGGAAACCCTGCGCGCCCTGGAAGACGCGCTGCTGGAATACGCGGGCACCGTGCTGGTCATCAGCCATGACCGCTGGTTCCTCGACCGCATCGCCACCCACATCCTGGCCGCCGAAGGCGACAGCCAGTGGGTCTTCTTCGACGGCAACTACCAGGAATACGAAGCCGACAAGAAGAAGCGCCTGGGCGAAGAGGGCGCCAAGCCCAAGCGCATGCGCTACAAGGCGCTCAAGTAAGCCTCAGCTCCAGCGCGGGCCGGCGATCCGCCCGCCTGCCGCCTTGAAAAAAGCCTCCATCCCTGGCCAGGGGATGGAGGCTTTTGCTATTTATTCAGTAGCGTTATGCCCAGGTATATCAAGCATTGTGAGCGGTTTCGGTGCTTGGATAGACAGCGGGCCGCCCGCATCAGCCCGGTGCAGGCCGCAGCTTGCGTCGCACCAGATGGATGTGGTTGCGCAGCGCATAGAGCTCTTCGGCATAGGACAGCGGCACGCTCACCTTCTCGACCTGTGCCTCCAGCTTGTCCAGCTGGGCGCGCAGGGCTTCCGGCGTGCTCTGGCCGACTTCCATCTCGTCCTCGATCTCGCGCAGCCGGCCGTACCAGCGGAACACGCGCGAACGCACGCGGAACTGGTAGAGCGGCGGCACGATGCGCGAGAGCGGCAGCATGGCCGCCAGCAGCACCCCCAGCACCAGCCACATGCGCTCGATCAGGTTGGCCAGCCAGAACGGCAGGTAGCGCTGCAGCAGCGGCGGCGAGCCGTTGATGGCGCGTTCGCCCTCGGCGGCGATGGGCAACTCGCTGTGGCGGGTGTTGGGAAAGTCGCGCGCCCGGTTGAACCAGCCCGCGCCGCCGTGGATCGTCTGCGCACTCTGCGCAAAGAGCTGCAGCAGCGCCGGGTGCGTGCCTTCGCGCGCCAGCAGCGAGGTGGTGGAGGCCACCAGCCGCACGTCGGCCGGCGGCACATTGGCCGCCAGGTCCACCACGCCGCGCGGCAGCGTGACGGGCGAGAGGAAGGGAAAGCGGCGGCCGTAGGCCTCGTTCTGCGGAAAGTCCATCAGCCGCACGCCGGGCGTCTGCAGCAGCATCTGCACCATCAGCGATTCGGGCGCGGAGGCGAACACCAGTGCATCCAGCCGGCCGGCCAGGAAATCCACCGTGGCAGGCGTCTGGGCCAGCTGCGTGCGGCGGACCCGGGCCGGGTCCACGCGGTTGGCCTCCAGCAGCCTGTCCATCAGCGTGGGCACCCCGCTGCCGGGCGTGCCCACGTTCACGCGCAGGCCGTGCAGCTGTGCCAGGCTGGTGAGCCGGCCGCTCGGCGTGACGCGGCGGGCCGCATCCTCGCGGTAGAAGAGCCAGATGGGTTCGACGAACAGGCTGCCCAGCGATTCGAGCGTTTCGGTGTCGTCCGGCTGCAGCTCGCCCGTGCCGCCCTGCACGAAGGCCAGGTCGGCGGCGCCTTCGCGCAGCAGCTGCAGGTTGGCCGACGAGCCCTCGCTTTCCAGCAGCACCACATCGATGCCGTCGGCTGCCAGCGCCTTCTTGTAGCGCTGGCCGAATTCGGCATAGGCGCTTTGCGCCGGGCCGGTGGCCAGGGTGACCCGGCGCGGCGGATTGGGCTGCAGCCACCAGTAGGCCAGCGCCACCAGGCCCACGGCCACGAAGGCCAGGGGGCCCGCCGACAGCAGCAGGTCGCGCAGGTTCAGCAAGGCGGTGCGCAGGCGGCGTGCGGCAGTGCGCGATCTGGCGGCCAGCATCCCGTTCATGTCCATGTTCAATCCGCTGCCCACGGAGCCGCGCCGGCCGGATCGGCCAGGTCCGCCGTGCAGGGCAGGTGCAGGCCTTCGGCCGTGGTCAGGCCCCGGGCGGCCCATGCGGCGCGCAGCGTGGCGCGTGCCGTCACTTCGGCCGCCAGGGTGCAGAGCACCATCATGCCCAGCGTGCGGCCTGCCAGGCCCGTGCCCAGGGCGAAGAGCGTGTCGCCGTCCGACAGTGTGTGGACCGGGTTGATGGCGCGCGCCAGCCCGTCGTGCGCGCACACCGCCAGCCGGCGCGCCTGCGCCTTGGTGATGGCGGCATCGGTCGCCACCACGCCGATGGTGGTGTTGGTGCCCGCCAGCAGGGATTGCGTAGCCTTGCCGGCCAGCAGGGCATGGCGCGTGTCCAGCAGGCGCAGGCCGTCGGCCGTGCGGGCGCCGGCCACGGGCCGGCCGGTGTCCGGGTCCACCACGTCGCCCGCCGCGTTGCAGGCCACCAGCGCGCCCACGGTGACGCCTTCGACGGTGATGGATGCGCTGCCGATGCCGCCCTTCATGGCGCGGTGCATGCCGAAGAGCTTGCCCACCGCGGCGCCCGCGCCTGCGCCCACGTTGCCTTCGGCCGGGTCGCTGCGCGATGCGGCGGCGCAGGCCGCGTAGCCGGCCGCGGCGTCGGGGCGGATGCGCGCATCGCCCACGGGCAGGTCGAACAGCACGGCTGCCGGCACCAGCGGGATGCGGGCCACGCCTACGTCCAGGCCTATGCCGCGTTCCTCCAGCCAGCGCACGGCGCCGCTGGCCGCATCCAGCCCGAAGGCGCTGCCGCCGGCCAGCATCACGGCATGGATGCGGTCCACCAGATGGGTGGGCTCCAGCAGATCGGTCTCGCGCGTGCCGGGCGCCGCGCCGCGCACATCCACCCCGGCGACGGCGCCCTCGCGGGCGATGACCACGCTGCAGCCGGTGGGCCGGCGGGTGTCGGTGAAGTGGCCGACCTCGATGCCGGCGACGCGGGTGATGGAGCCGGCACCGCCGGGCGGACCGAAAGCGTGGGAAGCAGTCATGCGGGGGAAGGGATGCAACGCGAAGGGCGCCACCATAGCGCAAGCCGGGCGCAGCGTTCAGGCGGCGCGGTGCGCGCGGCGGAAGCCGTCGGGTGACACGCCGTGCCAGCGCTTGAAGGCCTGGGAGAAAGCCGACAGGTCGGCATAGCCCATGCGTTCGGCCACCTCGGTCAGCGAGAGCTGCGCATCGCCCACCAGCCGGGCGGCAGCGGCCGCCTGCGCCTCGCCCGACAGCTGCCGGAACGAGCTGCCTTCTTCCTGCAGCCGGCGCTTGAGCGTGCGTTCGCTGGTGCCCAGCAGGCCGGCGATGTGGTGCAGGCTGGGCAGCATGCCCGGGGGCATGGCGGCCAACTGGTGCCGCACCATGGCCGTGCAGCCGACGTCCATGCGCCGCTGGTCCATGAGCTTGCCGCACATGCGTTCGCAGAGCGCGGCGGTGGCCGGGTCGGCTTGTGGCAGGGGCCGCTCCATGTAGGCGCGGTCGTAGGCGAGCACGTACTCGGTGGCCTTGAAATCGGGGCGCGCTCCCAGGATGTCCTGCAGGCCCGCCGGTACCGCGCCGGCCCGTCCGGAAAGCGCCTTGAGCGACATGCGCTGCAGCTGGAAGTCGTCCCCCGCCACCTGGCGCGTCAGCATGGCAGCTGCCGCCATATCGCGCTCCACCAGCAGCCTGCCGAGGCCCTGGGCGATCGCCGGCTCCTTGAAATGCAGCTCTATCGTGTCGGGCAGCGGCCGCATGCTGATGGCCGAGAAGGCATAGGTCAGGGGCAGAAAGCGCATCGCCATCTCCATGGCGGCCCCTGCCGTGGGGCTGCTGAGAAGGCCATAGCCCCAGAGCCCGAAATTGCCCAGCCGGTAGCGCAGCCCCAGTTCGAGCCCCAGGCCGGGCGGATGTCCCAGCAGGCGCGAGAGATTGCGCGCCACGCGCAGCTCCTGGACGGGTTCCAGCTCGGCATCGGGCTCGGTCAGCAAGGCCTCGTCGATGCCGCTGCCCTGCAGCAGCGCCGCGGCGGGCAGCGACCGTTCGCGGCCGTATTCGACCAGCAGGCGCGTGCCTGCGACGCCTCTTCGAAACCCTAGCAAGCTCATACAGACTTACCCTCAATGCCGGCGGATTGGCCTGAATTCTAAAGCGGCTGGCCTCGCCGGGCCTTGTGGGGCGCTGGCCCGGATTTGATGATGCGTCTATCTATCCATCCAGACCAACGACAAGGAGACAGTGATGAGCTTGAACGTCCCCGCCGGACAGATGCAGCGCCGGATGCTGACCATCGGCATGCTGATCGACCATGCGGAGCGCAATCATGGCGCCACCGAGATCGTCAGCCGCCGCGTGGAGGGCGACATCCATCGCAGCGACTGGGCTCAGGTCGCCGCCCGGGCGCGGCGCGTGGCGCGCTGGCTCGACGCCTCGGGCGTGGAGCCCGGCGCCCGCGTATCCACCATCGCCTGGAACGGCTACCGGCACCTGGAGCTGTACTTCGGCGTGTCGGCCTCGGGGCGCATCCTGCACACCGTGAACCCGCGCCTGGCGCCGCAGCAGATCGCCTGGATGCTGGGCGATGCGGGCAGCAAGGTGGTGTGCTTCGATTCGACCTTCTCCGCACTGGTGGAAGCGGTCAAGCCGCATTGCCCCGGCGTGGCCCAGTGGGTGGAGCTGGCCGGCAACGGCCGGCCCCACGACTATGAAACCCTGATCGGCGCGCAGAGCGACGCCGCGCTGGCCTGGCCCGACCTGGACGAGGACGCTGCCAGCAGCCTCTGCTACACCAGCGGCACTACCGGCCATCCCAAGGGCGTGCTCTACAGCCACCGCTCGACGGTGCTGCATGCCTATGCCGGCGCATTGCCCGACTCGATGGGCCTGTCGGCCCGCAACAGCCTGCTGCCCGTGGTGCCCATGTTCCATGTGAATGCCTGGGGCGCGCCCTACGCGGCCGCGATGACCGGCTGCAAGCTGGTGCTGCCCGGGCCGAAGCTCGACGGCGCATCGGTCTATGCGCTGATGGAGGCCGAAGCGGTCGATGTCTCGCCGGGCGTGCCCACGATCTGGCAGATGCTGCTGGACCATGTGCAGGCCCATCAGCTGCGCTTCAGCAGCCTGCAGCGGCTGATCGTGGGCGGAGCTGCCTGTCCGCCGGCGCTCATCCGCGCCTTCCAGGACGGCCACGGCGTGGAGGTCATCCATGCCTGGGGGATGACCGAGCTCTCGCCCCTGGGCACGGTGAACCAGCCCAAGCGTTCGCAGCGCGGGCTGGACGAGGCGGCGCGGCTGGCCGTGCAGGCCAAGCAGGGCCGGGCCGTGTTCGGGGTCGAAATGCGCCTGCTGGACGCGAATGGCGCCGATCTGCCATTCGACGGGCGCAGCCAGGGAGAGCTGCTGGTGCGCGGCCCGTGGATCGTGGACCGCTATTTCAACCACGAGCGGCCGGCCACCGAGGACGGCTGGTTCCGCACGGGCGATGTGGCCTGCATCGATGCCGAAGGCTTCATGCAGATCACGGACCGGGCCAAGGACCTCATCAAGTCCGGCGGCGAATGGATCAGCTCCATCGAGGTGGAGAACGCCGCGCTCGACCATCCCGCAGTGGCCATGGCGGCCTGCATCGGCGTGCCGGACCCCAAGTGGGACGAGCGCCCCTTGCTGGTGGCCGTGCTGCGCCCCGGCGCGACGGCCGGCGCCGAGGAACTGCGCGAGTTCCTCACGGGGAAATTGCCAAGGTGGCAGGTGCCCGATGCGGTGGAGTTCGTCGACGCGCTGCCCATCGGCGCCACCGGCAAGATCACCAAGCAGCCGCTGCGGGAGCGCTTCGCGGCGAGCCGCCGGGAAGGCGCCGCCTTAGCGGCCTGAGGAGACCACCATGCAGATGAATCCTTCCGCCCCGGGCGCGTCGCTCTCCGGCATGCTGGCACGGCAGCGTGCCGCTTTCGAGTCGGAGCCCATGCCGGCCTGGACGGTGCGGGCCGACCGGCTGCGCCGCCTGCTCGATCTCACCCACCGCTGCGAGGCGCGCTTCATCGCCGCCATCGATGCCGACTTCGGTGGCCGCAGCGCGCATGAAAGCCGCCTGGCCGAACTGTTCGTGGTGCGCGCCGGCATCCGCCACGCGCTGCGCCATCTGCGCGGCTGGATGCGGCCGCGCCGCGTGCCCACGCAGATGCACTTCCTGCCGGGCGGCAACCACCTTCTGCCGCAGCCGCTGGGCGTGGTCGGCGTGGTCTCGCCCTGGAACTATCCGCTGCAGCTGGCGCTGGGGCCGGCAGTGGCCGCGCTGGCGGCGGGCAACCGGGTGCTTATCAAGCCGTCTGAACTCACGCCCCGCTTCGCCGCCGCGCTGGCGCAGGCCGTGGGCGAAGCATTCGATCCGTCCGAGGTGGCTGTCGCCACCGGCGATGCCGACGTGGCCCGCGCCTTCGTGGAGCTGCCTTTCGACCACCTGTTCTTCACCGGCTCCACCGCCGTGGGCCGGCAGGTGGCCCAGGCCGCCGCGAAGGGCCTGGTGCCGGTGACGCTGGAGCTGGGCGGCAAGTCGCCCGTGATCATCGATGCCAGCTGCGACCTGGGCGAGGCCCTGCCGCGCATCGCCTTCGGCAAGCTTCTCAATGCCGGCCAGACCTGCATCGCGCCCGACTATCTGCTGGTGCCTGCCGGCCGGAGCGAGGCGGTGGCGCACGGCCTGGTTGCCGCCATGGGCCGGCTCTACCCACGGCTGCGGGACAACGCCGACTACACCGCCATCGTGAGCGACCGCCACCGCCAGCGCCTGCTCGCGCTGCTGGACGAGGCCCGAGCCCAGGGCGCGCGCGTGATCGAGGTGAACCCGGCCGGCGAGGACTTCAGCGCCGGCACGCGCAAGCTGCCGCCCACGCTGGTGCTGGGCGCCACGCCGCAGATGCGGCTGATGCAGGAGGAGATCTTCGGCCCGGTGCTGCCCATCGTGGAGGTGGCCGGAACCGAGGCCGCCATCGCCCATGTGCGGGCAGGCGATCCGCCGCTGGCGCTCTACTGGTTCGGCCGCGACCGGGTCGCCGAAGGCCGCGTGCTGAACGAGACCCTGGCCGGCGGCGTCACCGTCAACGACTGCCTGTGGCACCTGGCGCAGGAGCACCAGCCCTTCGGCGGCGTGGGGGCGAGCGGGCAGGGCGCCTACCACGGCCGCTGGGGCTTCGACCGCCTCAGCCACCTCAAGCCGGTCTTCCGCCAGGCGCGGCTGAACGGCACCTTCCTGTTCCACCCGCCCTACGGCCGCGCGTTCGAGCGGCTGCTAGGCCTGCTGGAACGGCTGACCTGATGGGACCTGACCTGGTCCGGAACGACGTGATGAAGGAGACAAGGACATGAGCGACACATTCGATTTCGTGGTGGTGGGCGGCGGCTCCGGCGGCTGCGTGCTGGGCGGGCGGCTGACGGAAGACCCGGCCACCAGCGTCTGCCTGCTGGAGGCCGGCGGCAAGGGCGACGATGCGCTGATCCGCATGCCCGTGGGCGCCGTGACCATGATTCCCACGCACCTGAACAACTGGGCTTTCGAGACCGTGCCCCAGTCCGGCCTGGGCGGGCGCCGGGGCTACCAGCCGCGCGGGCGCACGCTGGGCGGGTCCTCGGCCATCAATGCCATGGTCTACATCCGCGGCCATCGCAGCGACTACGACGACTGGGCGCGGCAGGGGGCCAACGGCTGGTCCTACGACGAGGTGCTGCCGTACTTCCGCCTCTCCGAGCACAACGAGCGCATCCACGATGCTTGGCACGGCAGCGACGGCCCGCTCTGGGTGTCCGACCCGCGCACCGACAACCCCCTACACTCCGCCTTCCTCGAAGCCGGGCGGCAGGCCGGCCATGCGGTGAACACCGATTTCAACGGCGCCGAGCAGGAAGGCGTGGGCGTCTATCAGCTCACGCAGAAGCATGGCGAGCGCTGCAGCGCGGCGCGTGCCTACCTGCTGCCGCACCTGGGGCAGCGCCCCAACCTCGAAGTGCGCACCAAGGCGCAGGCGCTGCGCGTGCTGTTCGATGGCCGCCGCGCCGTGGGCGTGGAGTATCTGCAGGACGGCGTGGTACGCAGCGTGCGCGCCCGGCGCGAAGTGATCCTGGCGGCCGGCGCGCTGCAGACGCCGCAGCTGCTGATGCTCTCCGGGGTGGGCCCCATGCATGCGCTGGCGGCGCAGGGCCTGCCGCTGGTCATGCACCTGCCCGGCGTGGGGCAGAACCTGCAGGACCACCCGGACTTCGTCTTCGGCTACCGGATGGATGGCACCGACACCATGGGTGTGTCCGTACGCGGGGGTTTGCGCATGGCGCGCGAGGCGCTGCGCTACCGCCGCGAGCGGCGCGGCATGCTGACCTCCAACTTTGCCGAATGCGGTGGCTTCCTGCGCTCGCGGCCCGACGCCGAACGGCCCGATCTGCAGCTGCACTTCGTCGTGGCGGTGGTGGACGACCATGCCCGGCGCTTCCATGCGGGGCACGGCCTCTCGTGCCACGTCTGCCTGCTGCGCCCGCGCAGCCGCGGCAGCGTGGCCCTGGCCAGCCGCGATCCGCTGGCCGCGCCGCTGATCGACCCGGCCTTCTATGCCGACGGGCAGGACCTGGAAGACATGGTGCGGGGCTTCCGCATCACGCAGAAGATCATGCAGGCGCCTGCCCTGGCGCAGCGGCTGGGCCGCGACATGTTCACGCGGGGCGTGGAGACCGACGAGCAGATCCGCGCCGTGCTGCGCGCGCGCACCGACACCGTCTACCACCCCATCGGCACCTGCCGCATGGGCTCGGACGAGAACGCCGTGGTCGATCCGCAGCTGCGCGTGCGCGGGCTGGACCGGCTGCGCGTCGTCGATGCCTCGGTCATGCCGACGCTGATCGGCGGCAACACCAATGCGCCCACCATCATGATCGCCGAGAAGGCGGTCGATCTCATCCTCGGCC
>CAJYHL010000012.1 GCA_913774625.1 uncultured Acidovorax sp. | reverse complement strand
CCATCCACCGCGCCCTGGATGCGCAGCGCTGCGCACACGTGGTAGGCCGAGCCTTCCGGGTCCAGCCGCCACAGGAACCATTGGCGTTCCTGGGCATGCGAGAGCGGCAGGCCCTGCGCGCGGGCGGCCTCGGGCAGCACCGCCATGGCGGCCTGCGACGCCCCTGCGCCCTGGGCCAGGCACTCGCGGATGCGTGCCGCGCAGTCCTGCAGGCGCGGGTTCTCGAACATCAGCCGCACCGGGAAGGCGATGCGCCAGCGCGCGGCGATGCGCGCTGCGGCCTGCGTGGCCGACAGCGAATTGCCGCCGTGCGTGAAGAAATGCGCGTCGCGCGCCAGCGGCTGGCCGCCGCTGCGGCGCAGCACGGCGCGCCAGAGGACGTCCAGCTCGCGCTCGATGGGGTCGTGCGCTGCAGCGGCCTCAGCTTGCGCGGCAGGCGCTGCGCCGGCTCCCTGGACGAAGGCGCCGAACTCGTAGATCGCATAGGCATCGGCGCTGCGGTCCAGCCAGCCCGCGCGGCAGGCGCTGCGCTGCAGCTTGCCGCTGGTGGTCTTGGGCAGCCCGCCGGGATTGAGCAGCACGACCACCGAAAGCGGCTCGCCCAGCGCTTCGCTCACGGCCGCGCTCAGGGCTTCCACCAGGGCCGCGGGCGGCACCAGCTTCTGCATGCTGCGCGAGACTTCGGCCGATACGCCGATGCCCTCGTGGCCCTCCGGCCCCTGGACGGCGAACACCGCCACGCGGCTCTTGCGCACCGCGTCGACCTCGGCTTCGATGGCACGCTCCACGTCCTGCGGATAGATGTTGTGGCCGCGCACGATGATCAGGTCCTTGATGCGGCCGGTGACGTAGAGCTCGCCCTCCTCGCCCAGAAAGCCCAGGTCGCCCGTGCGCAGCCAGCGCTGGCCGCCGCGCTCCACGAAGGCGCGCTGCGTGGCCTCGGCGTTGCGCCAGTAGCCGGCAGCCACGCTGGGGCCGCTGAACCAGATCTCTCCGACCAAGCCCGGCGCCACGTCGGCCAGGGTCTGTGGATCGACGATGGAAAGCCGATGGCCCGCAGGCGCCGTGCCGCAATGCACGAAGAGCGGCCCTCGGGCATCGGGCACGCCGCGCCCGGCCGCCAGCGCCTCGGCGTCGAAGCCGCGCGCCGCCATGCCCCCGCCGTGCGGCACGGCGGCGACGAAGAGCGTGGCTTCCGCCAGCCCATAGCACGGGAAGGCCGCGCCAGGGCGCAGGCCGGCGGGCGCGAAGCGCTCGATGAAGTCCTGCTCGGTATCGGCGCGCACCGGCTCGGCGCCGGTATAGGCGCAGTTCCAGCAGGAGAGGTCGAGTGCCGCGACCTGCGCGTTGCGGGCACGCTCCAGGCACAGGCGGAAGGCGAAGTCGGGGCCGCCGCTGTGGGTGGCGCGGTGGCGCGAGATGAGGTCCAGCCAGCGCATGGGCCGCTCGAGGAAATAGCGCGGCGAGGTCAGCACGACTTCGATGCCGCAGTAGAGCGGCAGCAGCAGGCCGCAGATCAGCCCCATGTCGTGGTAGAGCGGCGCCCAGGTGACGAACTTGGAGTCAGGCCGCACGGCGAAGCTGTCCTCCATGGCGCATTCGTTGGCCATCAGGCAGGCGTGGGTCACGATCACGCCCTTGGGTGCCGAGGTGGAGCCCGAGGTGTACTGCAGGAAGGCGATGTCCTCGCCGGCCGGCTCCCAGGGCTGCCAGGCATCGGCCTGGGCGACGTCGATGGCATCGACCGCGATGGTCCGCGCGCCGTCGAAGGCCGCGCCGCTGTCCGCGATGGCGCCGGCCAGGGCGGCCGTGGTCAGCACGCAGCGGGCCTGGGCATCGGCCGCCACACCCATGAGCCGCGCCAGATGCTGGGGCCGCATGGATTCGGGCGGGAAGATGGGCACCGCGATCACGCCGCTGTAGAAGCAGGCCAGCATGCAGACGGCGTAGTGGTCGCCGTTGTCCAGCATGACGAGCGCGCGCTCGCCGGGCGTGAAGCCCTGCTGCTGCAGCACCGCGGCCAGGGCGCGCACGCGGCGCTCGAAGGCGGCGTAGGTGATGGGCAGCTCGGCATAGGCGCCGCCCACGTCGTCGGCGACGGTCAGCCAGACCTCGTCGGGACGGCGGTGCGCCAAATCGCGCAGATGGGCGACGAAGTTGCCGGGCCGGCGGCCGGCGGTTGCTGTGACGGGCATGTCGTTCGTTCCTATCGATGGATACGGCACACGCTGGCGGGCTGGCAAGCCGGCGTGTGCACAGGTCAGGCTGGGAGATGGCTGCGGAGTGCGGCGCGGTGCGTATGCGGATGCGGGCCCGGGGCGAGGTCAGGCCGGTGCCTGCAGCGCGTCCTGCGCCACAGCGCCGACCAGTCCCAGGCGCCGGGCCAGCGCGGCGAGCACGGCGCCCTCCTGGCTGCGGATGAAGAAGTGCCCGCCGTCGAACCAGTCGAGCGTGAACGCATCGCGCGTCTCGCAGGACCATGCCTGCACGGCGGGCGCGCCCATCGCGTCGAGCCGGCCGGCGAAGGCATGCACGGGCAGCGGCAGCGGCATGGCCTGACGCGGGCCGAAGCTGCCGCAGACGCGGTAGTCGGCGCGCAGCAGGTCCAGCGTGAGGCGCAGCAGCTCCGGGTGCTCGAACACCGCTTCGGGCGTGCCGCCCTGGCGCCGGAGGTCGGCGGCCAGGGCCGCGTCGTCCTGCGGCCCGGCGAAACGGTCGGCCCCGCGCTGCGACGGCGCCGCGCAGGCCGACACCAGCAGCGCGCGCGGCAGCGGCAGGCCCTGGGCCTGCAGGCGCCGCGCCATGCCGCAGGCCAGCAGCGCGCCCATGCTGTGGCCGAACAGAGCGAAATCGCCGCGCAGCAGAGGAGCGTTCTCGGCGCACAGGCGCGCCACCAGCGTGCCGAAGTCCTCCACGGCGGGCTCGGCGATGCGCATGCCCCGGCCGGGCAGCTCGATCGGCACGACCTGCACGGAAGGCGGCAGCAGGCGGCGCCAGCGCAGGTACATGGTGGCGCTGGCGCCCGCGCAGGGCAGGCACAGCAGCGTGACAGGCGGGGACGGGGAAGCCTGCACGGGCGGCATCAGGCGGCCGCGCTCCGCTCCTGCGCGTCCATCCAGTCGCGCAGCGAACGCGGGCGCATGTCGGTCCAGGCGCTTTCGACGTAGGCCAGCACGGCCTTCTTGTCGCCGCGCACGCCCTCCACCGCGCGCCAGCCGCCGGGCACGGCCTTCCAGTGGGGCCAGATGGAATATTGGTCTTCGTGATTGACGAGGACGATGAAGGTCTCGTCCTCCCGATCGAAGCAGCTGATCGACATAGCGCAAATCCTGGTGGTTGAACTGAACATCAGGAGCGCCGCGCCGCAGCCGCCAGGGGCTGCGGTGCGTCCGCCCGGCGGCGGTGCGGCGCTCCTGCTGACATGACGTTGCAGCCGGTCCGCCGTTCAGGCGGGGCCGCGAGGCAGTTCTCAGTGCGCCTGAGCGTCCAGCAGATGGGTTCCGCAGGAACGCACGGCGTCGGTCGCCTCGGCGATGAGGCCGTTGACCAGCCCCAGCGCGCAGCCCAGGCGCTTGGCGATCTCGCGCTGGGTCAGGCCCTCGATGCGATGGAACTCGAAGGCCTTGCGCGTGCGCGAAGGCAGCGCGGCCAGCGCGCTTTCGACGGCCGCGATGACCTGCCGCTCGCACAGCCGGCGGTCGGGCGTGCAAAAGCCCGGCACATCGACCAGCTCGACATCGGTCTCGAAACAGCGGTAGCTGGACTCCACGCGCAGGCGCCGGCAATGGTCCAGCGCCAGATTGCGCACCACCTGGCAGCAATAGCCCATCGGACGGTCCACGCTGCGCTCGCAGCTGCCGTCGGCGATGCGCAGGTAGGCGTCCTGCACGACGTCGTCCGCCACTTCGGCGGTGGAAACGATCTTGCGAGCCACCCGCCAGAGGTGCGCTCGGTTCTCGATAAAAACCTCTGCCACTGCAGAGTTCGGGATTTCACAGGAAATTGCCGACATGGGACCCTCTACAAACGATGTCGAGCGTCTCGCCCAGTGGGCGCGTGCCAGCAGCAGAACGTGTTCAAGGCCTTGAACACGTTCTTCATGAATGATAATTATTAACAACTGCCGGCGTTAAGACGCCATGGATTCGTCGTGGGGCGGGGCCGAAATCATAACCTCATGGCCGCGGCGATTCCTCGACACCCCGCCGGCAGCGGCGGGCAGATGGGCCGCCCTCCCCAGGGTGAGGCGAGGCTCCCCAGCCTGCGGATCAGGGCAGTCCGTGCGCCTGCACCAGCCGCTGGCGCAGCGCCTGGGCGATGGGCCCGAGGACGCGGTCGCGGCGCTGCAGCAGGCCCAGCGTGCGCCAGACGGGCGGGCCGATCAAGGGCACGCCGCAGATCTCGGCATGGGAAGGCCGCAGCGCCAGCTGGGGAATGGCCGCCAGCCCCAGCCCCGCCTCCACCAGCGACAGCGCACCGGCGACGTGGTTGCACTCATGCCAGGCCAGGGGCTTTTCCGGCAGCTCGGCCACGGCCTGGTCCAGCAGCAAGCGGTTGCCGCTCTGGTGCGACACCGATACCAGCCGCTGCCCCGCCAGCTCCGCCCAGCCGATCTCGGCACGGCCGGCCCAGGCATGGTCCCTGGGCATGGCAAGAACATAGCGCTCGCGCAGCAGCGCATCGAAGCGCAGCAGCGGCTCCTGGGCTCCCATGAAGCCCAGGCCGAAATCCACCTCGCCCTGCAGCACCGCATCCAGCACCTGCTGGGCGCTGCCCTCGACCAGGTGCAGCTGGACCTCGGGCTCATCCGCGACGAAGCGGCGCAGCACGGCGGGCAGCAGGTTGGCGGACACGGAAGGGATGCAGGCGACGGCGAGCCGCCCCCTCCTCCGCTGCAACTGGTCGCTCACGCGCTGGACCGCATCGTCCAGGCCGGTCAGCGCCGCGCTCGCCTCATGCAGGAAATCCTGGCCGACCGCGGTCAGCTCGACATGGCGCGTGGTGCGCGACAGCAACTGCGCACCGACGGCCGCTTCCAGCCGTTCGACGCGGCGGCTCAGAGCCGAAGGCGATAGGAACAGGGCGTCTGCCGCGAGCCGAAAGCTCTGCTTTTCGGCCACCACCACGAAGGCCATCAGCTCCGCCATATCGAATTTGATGCGTCGCATGCAACAGTCTCTCCATAAATTGCAATTCACAGAATATTACCGCTTACCTAGGATGGCGACCATTTGCAGAACCAATCGACATAAGGAGACAGACAAGATGCAAAGACGCAGCCTGACCCTCGCCGCCGCCTTGGCCGCCTGCCTCGCCGCCATGGCAGGCACGGCCGGTGCGCAGGAATTCCCCCCGAAGAAGCCGGTCACCATGGTGGTCGGCTTCGCGGCCGGCGGCTCGGCCGACATCGCGGCCCGCCTGATCGCCAAGAAGCTGGGCGAGAACATCGGCCAGGTCGTGGTGGTGGACAACAAGCCGGGCGCAGGCGGCAACCTGGCCCACGCCCAGGTCGCCAAGGGCCCGGTCGATGGCTCGGTCCTGCTGTTCGGCTCCATCGGCCCGCTGAGCATCTCGCCCCACTTCATGAAGGTGGGCTACGACCCGCTGAAAGACCTGGCCCCCGTCACCATGGGCGTGACCTTCCCCAACGTGCTGGTCGTGCCCGCCAGCACCGGTATCAAGACGCTGGCCGAATTCGTGGCCAAGGCCAAGAGCGCGCCCGGCAAGCTGGACTTCGCCTCCACGGGCCCGGGCTCCGCCTCGCACCTGGCCGGCGAACTGCTCAACGACGTGGCCAAGATCGACACCGTCCACGTTCCCTACAAGGGCGGCGCGCCCGCCCTGCAGGACGTGCTGGGCGACCGCGTCACCTCCTTCTACGCGGCTCCGCCCACGGCGCTGCCGCACCTGGAATCGGGCAAGCTGGTGGCGCTGGCCACGACCGGCCTGACGCGCCCGTCCTACCTGCCCAACGTGCCCACGGTGGCAGAAACCTACCCCGGCTTCAACGCCACGAACTGGTACGCCTTCATGGCGCCCGGCAAGACGCCCAAGCCCATCCTGGACCGCTGGAACACCGAACTCGTCAAGGTGCTGAACACGCCCGAGATCCGCGCCAGCCTGCTCAAGCACGGCCAGACGGCAGCCCCGGGCAGCCGCGAGGAACTGGCCAAGTTCATCGCTGCGGAAAACGAGAAGTGGGGCCGCATCATCCGCGAACGCAAGATCACCGCGGACTGACTGACTGACTGGCAGCCGCCGCTGCGGCCCAGACCAACAATAGACAGGAAACAAACAGCATGCCATCCATCCAGCCCCAACCCGTCCGCGCCGGCCTGCGGCGACGTGCCTTCGGCGCCCTGCTCGGCGCAGCCCTCGCCCTGGGCCTTGGCGCCACCGCCACCGCACCTTCCGCGGCGCAGGCGGCCGAAATCCGCGTGGTCACCTCGGGCGGCTTCTCGGCCGCCTACGACCAGCTGGTGCCGCTCTATGAGCAGGCCACCGGCAACAAGGTGGTCACCGAGCGCGGCGCCTCCATCGGCAATGCGCCGGATTCGATCCCCAGCCGCATGGCCCGGGGCGAGCAGTTCGACATCGTCATCCTGGCCGATTCGGCGCTGGACAAGCTGATCGAACAAGGCAAGGTGCAGGCCGGCAGCCGGGTGGACCTGGCGCGCTCCATGATCGGCATGAGCGTGCGCAAGGGCACGCCCAAGCCGGACATCAGCACGGTGGACGCCCTGCGCCAGACCCTGCTGAACGCCAAGAGCATCGCCTATTCGGCCAGCGCCAGCGGCACCTACCTGTCCACCGAACTGTTCCAGCGCCTGGGCGTGGCCGATCAGATCAAGGACAAGGCCAAGAAGATCTACAGCGAACGCGTCGGCGCCGTCGTGCTGCGCGGCGATGCCGAGATCGGCTTCCAGCAGGTCAGCGAACTGCTGCCCTTTAAGGAACTGGAATTCGTCGGCCCGCTGCCCGACGAGGTGCAGCAGCGCGTGTTCTTCTCGGCCGGCGTGGCGACCGGAACGCCGCAGCCGGAGGCCGCACGCCAGCTGATCCGCTTCCTGGCGGCGCCGGCAGCCGCGGCCATCGTGCGCAGCACCGGCATGGAGCCGGCAGCGGCCCGCTGACCGGGCGCGGGGCGCACCCGCGCCCTGCCTCCTACTTCCGTTCCACGGGCCTTCCCCGGCAGGCCCCGCCCTCTCGCTGCCGCTGCCTACGCGGCGCGGCAGAGCGCCCCTGCGCGTCCTCCACCCTCTTCCCGAAAGCACAACACCATGCAATTCCAACGCATCGCGCTGGCAGCCGCAGCCGCCTGCGTGCCCCTCCTGGCCTCCGCACAGAGCAGCGTCAACATCTACGGCATCGCCGATCTCGGCATCCGCCACACCTCGGGCATGACCGCGGCCAATGCGCCCAGCCCCTCCTCCAGCAACGGCGTTGCCAGCGGCGTGGACAACACCAGCCGCTTCGGCCTGCGCGGCCGGGAAGACCTGGGCGGCGGCCTGCATGCGGTGTTCAACCTGGAAACCGGACTGAACCTCGACACCGGCACGCAGGCCAACGCCACCAAGTTCTTCGACCGAGCGGCCATCGTCGGATTGGGCGGCGCCTGGGGTACGGTCACCGCCGGCCGCCAGACCAATCTGCTGGCCGATGCCATCAGCCCCGTCGATCCGATCGGCATGCGCTTCGCGTCCTTCAATCCGAACATCGCCACCACCGCGCTCAGCAGCCACGGCCTGGGCATCGAATACGGCCCGGCAGGCGCGAACAGCGGCTCCTACCGCCTCGACAACTCGCTCAAGTACGTCGGCCGCTTCGGCCCAGTGACGGCTCGCGCCATGTACGGTTTCGGCGAGAACGCCGCAGGCGCCAACCTGCAGTCGTCCCGCGGAGCAGGCCTGGCCTATGCGGCGGGCGACCTGACCCTCTCGGGCGCCTATCAGAACTTCAAGTCGCCGGCCGGCCTGGACCTGGACGCCGCCACGCTGGGCGCGGCCTACCAGCTCGGCAGCATCAAGCTCATGGCCAATACCGGCCGGAGCAAGGCCGAGACCACGGCCACCGCCCGTACCGTGCAGCGCGTGCATTCGCTCGGCGGCACCTGGGCCGCGACCTCGGCCCTGGACCTGACGGCCTCGGTGTACCGCCTCGAACGCAGCCGCACCGGCTCCGGCGACGACGGCTACACCCGCGCCATCCTGTTCGCGGAATACAAGCTGTCGCGCCGCAGCAGGCTCTACGCCGAACTGGACCGGACCAACTGGCGCAACGGCTACCAGGGCGCGGCCAACAAGAGCGCGGCCACCGGCATCACGGCCGGCGTCATGCACACGTTCTGACTACCCGGCCCCGGCGGTTCTGGGCGTCGCTTTGCGTAAGGTTGGCGGCGTTAAGAAGGTTGGCACCGACCGCTTGGCCTTCGTAGCTGGCCTGGTTGTGCAGGTCGCTGGTGGTGAGTGCGCCTCCTGTGCTGAAGTGGTTCTTGCCCTGCTCCACCGCCGTCCGGGTGCTGGCGATGACGGCGCCCTGGAGGTCGGTATCGCTCTTGACGCTGACCTGGAAGCCGCCGTACCCAGTCTTGATGCCGCTTTGCTCGGTGACGCTTCGGTAGTGGCTGTCGATCTTGCTATGGCCGGCATTCAAGCCCCCGCCCGTGGGCACGCCTGCGGGGCTCACCGTGATGGAGCCTCCGCTGCTTTGCTGCCGGCTTTCGAAGCGGCTGCTGTCTTGCAGGCTTTCGATCGTGAGATGGCCGCCCACATCGCCACCGACCTGCTTGCCGCTGACCACTGCCCCCTTGAGTTGGGTGTCGCCGCCCGACCGGAGGGTGACGCTGTGGCCTGCCGCGACGTGGGTGTTGTTGTAGCGGACATCGTCGCTGTTGGCGCGGCCTGTGCCCTGGCTGGCACTGGCCGTGATTCCGACGCCGGATTGGCTGACGGCCACCCCCACGCTGGCACTGGAGCTGCTGTGGGTGCTGCGGTCGCTCTGGGTGTCTTGCGAGGCCAGCAACTGGCACAGCGCTGGGCAGGAGGGAGCCTCTTGGGGCGCACGGGCCTGCACCGGCGCGGGCCAACACCACGGACTGCGCGCAGCGTCTGGCCAGAACGCCCTGCGGCTTCGGTGTAGCCGATCCCGCACTGGCCATGGATGTCAGCGCGCGGCGAGCGCTACACAGCGTGAGCGCTGGCCGCGCGCAGGGCAAGGGGCGCAAGACATAACGGGGTTTGGTAAACCCACAAGGGCGCGAAGGCTTGCAGCAGCAGCGATGTGGACACCAAGCGTAGCTTTAGCGCAGCGCCTGGCACTCGTTACGATCAAAGTTGAAGCAACTCAACCACCCTATCCCGATCATGTTCATTGAACACAACTTCGAAACAGTGATCATCCTCGTCCGTCCAATCCACTACTGCGTCACGCAAAATTTCCAAGTAGATTCTCAGCTCGGCTTCAGGAATTTTGGGCAATCCAGCATGCTCAAGAACTATCCTTCTCTCTCGTATCCAGGAGAAGTCAGTCAAGCAATCATTCAAGGCATTCCAATTAAACCCAAAATACCCCGGCAGCCGAAGCAATTGATAAAGAGATTGCAAAAGTTGCTCTGAATTGTAAATTCCAGGGCAAAGTCGAGCATAAAAAACTTCACTCGTATCGAACCCTACAGGCCCGAAGGTGAACGGTACATTTCGGTTCATGGTTTTTTGACAGGGATAAAAGTCCCGTAGTGATCTGGGGTGTAGAACATTTCGCCGCCTTGACCTGTAACGATACGCTGAGGTCCTGGCCCGTTGATTCCTGGTGTCGGCACTACATATTCCGTGTGATAGCCAGGCGGCTTAACCGGCAACAAAATCTGCCCGGTCGTCCTATCAGGTAAGTTTCTGAACACCGTGCCATCATTTCTTGACAAACCAGTTGCGCCTGCAGCAATTCGATCAAATGTAGGCTGAAGATCAACCGTGCCGTTGAAAACGGTTCCGGTTCGTTGATCGACAACAGTAACGCCATTCACAAATCGCGTAGTGATTGGGGAACCGGCGGCGACAGCTGCATCAACTGTAGTCACTCCCCCATTTGCCCCTCCTTTATACCCTCCCAAATTCGGTCCGCGCTTTGCCTCACTGGCTATCTTCTTAACACTCTGCGATATTGCCTCAGCGACAGGCTCTCCCACTTTCTTCAACACGCCTCCCGCCACCGGCACTACCCCAATAGCAGCCCAGACCCGACTAGCCTCCTCCCCCGTTAGGCTGCTCCGGCCCGTGATCAGTTGCAGCGCCGACTCTCCCGTCCCATAGACCGGAGCAAGCTCCAACATCAGTTGTGCCAACTCCTGGGCCTGCCGCTGGGTCATGGAACTGACCTGCCCAATAGCTGCCAGATTAGCAGCCCGCTCCACCTGAGCTACTTGCTTGTCGATGCTCAGAAAGTCCGCCGGGGTGCAGTTGGCGCCACATACGTTCAGCAACCGGGCATTTTCCTGGCTGACGGTTTGGCGGACCTGCCGGAACGGGCTGTGACTGATGTAGTTGTTGCCTGCTTGATTCAGGCCCGCTGCGGCACCCGATGCACCGCCCACGGCCCCCAAAGCCGTGCCTATCGCCGCATTCAGCGCATCTCACACCCCGTCGGGCAGCCTCGCCTGCCGTGATATCGCTGCCTGGATGAGGATATTGCCGTCTTTGCCGGCACCGGTGGCGATGAGGATGACGTTGCCACCTGCCCACAAGCTACTGCCACGGCTGGTCGTTCCGCTCTGATAGCTGTCATAGCTGTCGCTCTGGCTTTTGCGGGAACCAGCCGAGACAGAGTCGGAGCAGCGCAATAAAGCTATTCCGGCTTGCAAGCGCTTGGGCCCCAGCATCTGCAAAAAGTGGGCGGCTACCACCGGCGCAGCCTTGTGGAGACGAAGATGCACTGTTTCAAGCGACTGGGCGAACGGGTAACCACGCGCACGTTCGAGCGCCAAGTCGTGGAGCTGCATGTCCGTGTGGCCTTGCTGAATCGCTTCAGCCAGACGGCTGCCCTCGAAGCGTGCCGGTGGCTGCTATAGCCTAGCTCCGTCTGAGGTGGGGGTCATGCCGTCTGCCATTCTATTTGTGCAACAAAGCCGCTCTAGCGTCATCCCGTCAGCGTATCAGCGTATCAGCGCACCTGGGACCATTTGTGCAAAAAAGCCATTTTGCTCAAGCAAATTTACCCTGCAGAACTTGCCAGGGCAGGGCGGGCTCAACGCCCGGACTCGTCTGTCTTTGATGCTCTGCGCGGGACGCTCTTGGTAATCGATACCCATCAGTCCAGACTCTCAGGAACAAAAGAGTTGAACAAACCATTACCCCCATCAACGTGAATTCTTCCGCATGAAGAACAACGATAGACCGTACTTTTTACTTCATCAACAAGCCCATAAAAAGCATCACCGTTTAAATTCTCATCATCATCTAGTTTTTCAGCAATTTTTTCAATAAAAGACTCTGGGACAAGTGCAAATTCAAAACTCGGGGTGCCGTTAGAAAGATTCATCACGTGACCGCATCGACAAGCGAATTTAGGCATTACTTACCTCCCGTTGGCCGATTGAATCGTACGATTGATCCATCCGGTTTTTGGAAAAAGATGGTTTGGATATTCTGGGCTGTAGGTTTGCCCCAAGTCCTTGCAGCGACTGTTGCCATGTCAGCATCTCCAATGTTGGTTTGCACAAGCACGGCAGTTGCTTGAGTATTTTCCCCACAACTGCCCGCGTTATAGATGTGGGATTTGTGCTAGTGGGAGTGTAGACATCCACCTGTCCAACGCCCTTCACCGTCAGGTCGGCCGTGCGCTGGCCCTGGACCCCAAATTGAGATGCCGTTGGTTGATGCGCAACGTCGTAGCCGAACTGCTCTGCCAAGCCTTGCCCGGCTCTTAGCTCGTTGGCATCCGGTGTTGCTCCTTGAAGAATCTTGACTTCACCTGCAACCTTGATTCCCCCACTTGCCCCTCCTCTATACCCTCCCAAATTCGGTCCGTGCTTTGCCTCACTGGCTATCTTCTTAACACTCTGCGATATTGCCTCAGCGACAGGCTCTCCCACTTTCTTCAGCACACCCCCTGCCACCGGCACCACCCCAATAGCAGCCCAGAATCGACTAGCCTCCTCCCTCGTTAGGCTGCTCCGGCCCGTGATCAATTGCAGCGCCGACTCTCCCGTGCCATAGACCGGAGCCAGTTCCAACATCAGTTGCGCCAACTCCTGGGCCTGCTGCTGGGTCATGGAACTGACCTGCCCAATAGCTGCCAGATTAGCAGCCCGCTCCACCTGAGCTACTTGCTTGTCGATGCTCAGAAAGTCCGCCGGGGTGCAGCTGGCGCCACATGCGTTCAGCAACCGGGCATTTTCCTGGCTGACGGTTTGACGGACCTGCCGGAACGGGCTGTGACTGATGTAGTTGTTGCCTGCTTGATTCAGGCCCGCTGCGGCACCCGATGCACCGCCCACGGCCCC
>CAJYHL010000011.1 GCA_913774625.1 uncultured Acidovorax sp. | reverse complement strand
GGTCTTTTTCTTCAACCACCCGAATCACTCACATCTGCAAGCAACCCGTTTAGCGAAGCCTTGAATTCTACATCGGATTTTCAACAACCCGCAAGCAAAACCCAAGAATTTTTTCCTACCCACCCAGACCGCTTTCGCAAGCCCCGATGTGTCGAGCCCGCTAGTGTATGACAACTTTGCGACGTAATCGATGGAGCAGCCGGATTTTTTCGATGCGCAGGCAGTGAGGACTGCCGCGCCCCCTCCCAGCTCGCGTCGGCACCCCCGGGATAATGGGCCATGGCTCTTATTACCCTTCTCAACGCGCAACTGGCCTTTGGCCACGTAGCGCTGCTCGATCACGCCGGCTTTTCCCTGGAGGCTGGCGAACGGGTCGGCCTGATCGGCCGCAATGGCGCAGGCAAGTCTTCCTTGCTGAAGATCCTGGGCGGCCTTGCCAAGCCAGACGACGGAGCGATGCATGTGCAGCAGAACGCACGCATCACTTATGTAGCGCAGGAACCTCTGCTGGAGCCGACGTCTTCGGTGTTCGAGGCGGCATCCCAAGGCTTGAGCGCCGTCATTGCCGTCAGGGAACAGTATCTCTCTGGAGCGGAGGGCCTGGATCTGGATGCGCTGCAGACGCAGATCGAGGCATACGACGCCTGGAACTGGGAGCACCGGGTCGAGGAAACGCTGCAGCGCCTCCACCTGGACGGCAATGCGAAGGTGGGCGATCTGTCGGGAGGAACCAAGAAGCGGGTGGCGCTGGCCCAGGCCCTGGTGGCCCGTCCCGACGTGCTGCTGCTGGATGAGCCGACCAACCATCTGGACCTGGATTCCATCGAGTGGCTGGAGGAGTTGCTGATCGATTTCAAGGGCAGCGTGGTGACCATCACCCACGACCGGGCCTTCCTGGATCGTGTCGCCACCCGGATCGTGGAACTGGACCGCGGCGAGCTGCGGTCCTATCCAGGCAACTTCGCTCAGTACGTCGCCCAGAAGCAGGAACAACTGGCCCAGGAAGCCGTGATCGCAGCCAAGGCCGACAAGCTGCTGGCACAGGAGGAAATCTGGATTCGCAAGGGCGTGGAAGCCCGGCGGACACGCAGCCAGAGCCGCATCGGCCGCCTGCAGGAGTTGCGGGCACAGCGCGCGGCGCGCCGGGAAGCCCTGGGCAGCGTGAAGATGGATATCGCCTCGGGCAGCCAGAACGGCTACCAGGGCAAGATCGTGGCCGAGCTCACGAACGTCACCAAGGCCTTCGGCGACAAGGCGATCGTGACCAACTTCACGGGCACGATCCTGCGCGGCGACAAAGTGGGGCTGATCGGACCCAACGGCGCGGGCAAGACGACCCTGCTCAAGCTGATCCTGGGTGAATTGGCGCCGGACTCCGGCACCATCCGGCGCGGCAGCAATCTGCAGATCGCCTACTTCGACCAGATGCGCAACGCCGTCAACCTGGATGCGACGCTCGAAGACTTCATCAGCCCCGGCAGCGAATGGATCGAGATCGGCAACCAGCGCAAGCACGTCAAGAGCTATCTCGGCGACTTCCTGTTTTCGCCGGCCCGCGCCCATTCGCCCGTTCGGTCGCTCTCCGGAGGGGAACGCAACCGACTGCTGCTGGCCCGGCTGTTCGCCCGCCCGGCGAACGTGCTGGTGCTGGACGAGCCGACCAACGACCTGGACATCGACACCCTGGATCTGCTGGAGGAGTTGCTGCAAAGCTACGACGGCACGGTGTTCCTGGTCAGCCATGACCGGACCTTCCTGGACAACGTAGTGACCAGCACCATCGCCTCCGAGGGCGGCGGCCAGTGGCGCGAATACGAAGGCAGCGTGCAGGACTGGCTGACTCAGTCGCGCCGGACACGTGCGCTGGCAGCGGCAGCGCAGCCAGCAGTAGCTGCACCCACCCCGGCGCCTGCTGCCGCGCCCATCAGCCCGAATGCCGGGCAGCCATCGCAGGCTGCGCGCGAGCCGCTATCGAAAAAGAAGCTCAGCTACAAGGAGCAACGGGAACTGGACCAGCTGCCTGCGCAGATCGCAGCGCTGGAGGAGGAGCAAAAGCAGATCCAGGACGAGCTGTCGGACGGAAGCATCTATGCGAGGGACCCGGCCCGGGGCGCGGCGCTACACGCGCGCGATGCGGAAATCGAGGAGCAGCTGATGCAGGCGCTGGAGCGCTGGGAGATCCTGTCGAGCTGAAGATGCTGCCAGGCGCATCCGCCGGCACGAGCCTGGCCGGCGGCGATCACCGCTCCCTCAGATACGGTGATGCACCCGGTCTGCCCCACCGCCGCGAAGGCGGGCGATGAGCGCCGGCGCAATCTGGGTCAGGGGAAGCACTTCGTCGGCTGCGCCGTGGGCGATCGCTTCCCGCGGCATGCCGAAGACGATGCAGCTGGCCTCGTCCTGCACGTAGTTGTAGCTGCCGGCGTTCTTCATTTCACGCATCGCGGCAGCGCCATCGTTGCCCATTCCGGTCAGCATGATTCCGAAGGCATTGCGCCCGACCACGGCGGCCGCCGATTTGAAGAGCACTTCGACCGAAGGCTTGTGGCGGTTGACCGGGGGGCCGTCGTCCACCACGGCCACATAGTTGGCACCGCTGCGCGCCACATGGAACTGCGTGCCGCCCGGCGCGATGTAGGCATGGCCGGGCAGGATGCGCTCGCCATGCACCGCTTCCTTCACCGTGATCTGGCACAGCCCGTTGAGCCGCGCGGCAAAGCTGGTGGTGAAGCCGGGCGGCATGTGCTGGGTGATGACGATGGCGGGCGAGTCCGCCGGCATCTGCACCAACACTTCTCGGATCGCCTCGGTGCCGCCCGTGGACGCACCGATGCAGATGAGCTTTTCGGTGGAGACACGTCCCAGCAAGGTGGCGGACGACAGCGGCGGTGCAGCCGCTGCGCTCGCCCCGCCCGCTGCCGCATGGCCGGCGCCAGCCGGGTCGCGCACAGGAGCCCGGCGCACATGGGCCACAGCGGCCACGCGGATCTTCTCGACGATCTGGGCCGCCAACTCGGTCAACCCGCTCGACAGCCCCACGCGGGGCTTGGCGACGAAATCGACAGCGCCCAGCTCGAGCGCACGCATGGTCACTTCAGCGCCGCGCTCGGTCAGCGTGGAAATCATCACCACGGGCATGGGGCGCAGACGCATCAGCCGTCCCAGGAAGTCGATCCCGTCCATGCGGGGCATTTCGACATCCAGCGTGATCACGTCGGGATTGGTTTCCCGGATCATCTCGCGCGCGATCAACGGGTCGTTGGCCGTGCCGATGCATTCCATGTCCGGCTGCCGGTTGATGATTTCGGCCAACAAACTGCGCACCAGTGCGGAATCGTCCACCACGATGACGCGAATCTTCCTGCTCATTCCGTATGACTTTCGTTAGGCCAACTCAAAAAAGATCCACCGAACCACCTGCCGTCGCCTTGGCTACCGTCACCACATTGCCTCGCACCTCCTGCGCCGCAGAGGCCTCGGGATGGGCGTGCGCCAGGCGCTTGACCATGGCCTTGCCCGTGACCGGGAAGAAGACCACCTTGCGCGGGTAGATGTCCAGCACGTCTTCCGAGACGATGGGGATGCGCTCGGTCTGCAGGTAGTTCATCACGAACTGCGTGTTGCGCTCGCCCACGTTCATGGTCGTGAAGTTGTGCATCACCTGCCCGCCGCCGAAGACCTTCGCCTGCATGGACTCGCGCCGCGCGCCCAGCTTGAGCATCTCGTTGATCAAAAGCTCCATCGCGTACGAGCCGTAGCGGCCCGACACGTCGTTGGAGTCTCCGTCCGGCAGCATGAAGTGATTCATGCCGCCCACGCGGGAGCGGCTGTCCCAGAGGCAGGCGGCAATGCACGAACCCAGCACCGTCATGATGACCAGGCTCTCATTGGACACGAAATATTCGCCCGGCAGCACCTTCACCGCATTGTGCTGGAAATGATGATCCAGAAAGAAGAACGAGGCCTCGCCCGGCTTGCGCGGCGCGGCCTTGAGTTCCTGCAGCGTGGATTCCTTGGCGGGCGCGCCCGACGCACCGGCCTGGGAATAGATGTCGGCGCTGAGCGGGGCGATGCGGGGCGCCCGGCGCCGCTCCACGGCGCCGAAAGGCTGCGCGGGCGGCGCGGGGGAAAGGCCTGGACGGTTGGTGGTCATGGAAGCTTTTTCTGGGTCAGGGCCAAGGAATGAATCTGTCAATCAGCGACGTTCATAGACCGTCTTGCCACGGAGGGTGAAGAGATCGCGGGATTCACTGAAATTCTCGGCATGGCCGACGAACAGCATGCCGCCCGGCTTGAGCACCCGGTGGATGCGTTCGAGCACGCGCCGCTGGGTCGGCCCGTCGAAATAGATCATGACGTTGCGGCAGAACACCACGTCGAACGGCTCGCGGAACGGCCAGTCGTCCCGGATGAGGTTGACGCTCAGAAATTCGATGGCCCGGCGCAGCTCGGGCTTGACCCGCACGAGCCCGGCATTGGAGGCCTTGCCGCGCAGGAAGAATTTCTGCATCCGCTCCGGGCTGATGCCCTTGAGGCTGTCGAGCCGGTAGATGCCTTCGGAAGCCGTGGCCAGCACCCGGGAGTCGATGTCGCTCGCGGTGAGCTTGAAATGACCGTTCGCGCCCAGCGTTTCGAGAGCCGTCATGACGATGGAGTAAGGCTCCTCGCCGGTGGACGCCGCGTTGCACCACACGTGCCACGGCCCCGAAGGCCGCGTGCGCAAATGCTGCGCGAAGATCTCGAAATGGTGCTGTTCGCGGAAGAAGGCCGTCAGGTTGGTGGTCAGGGCGTTGACGAACTCCTGCCATTCCGGCCCGTCGTGCTGTTCCAGCCAGCCCAGGTACTCGTGGAAGCTCGAATGCCCGGTTTCCCGCAGCCTGCGCGACAGGCGGCTGTAGACCATGGCGTGCTTGCCGTCGTGCAGGCTGATGCCGGCACGCTGGTAGATCAGGGCCTGCACCCGGGAGAAGTCGGCATTGGTCCAGACGAACTCACGGCCTTGCGCCAGGGGGCCGGTAGGTGCCGCAGTCAGCGCATCGGCGACGCTGGGGGCGGTACTGGTATGGGGGCGCATTCGGTTCGTCTCCGCTCTAAATGTAGGTTGCGGCGCGCTCGGTACCGCAGGGTGCGCCACTGCCGGACGAGGAGGAGCCGGATGGCTCCGCCCCGCAGCCCGATCAGTCGTGCTCGGACATCAGGCCCATGTCCACGTTGGACATGAGCTTTTCGATATCCAGCAGGATCAGCATGCGCTCGTTCACCGAACCCAGGCCGAGGATGCAGTTGTTGTCGATCGCGCTGTCGATGTCGGGAGCGGAGCGGATGTTCTCGGCAGCCAGTTCCATGACGTCGCTCACCGAATCCACCACGATGCCGACCACGCGCGTGCGCAGGTTCAGGATGATGACCACCGTGAAGCTGTTGTATTCGGCGCGCGAGCAGTTGAACTTGAGCCGCATGTCCACGATGGGGACGATGGTGCCGCGCAGATTGGTCACGCCCTTGATGAAGGCCGGGGCGTTCGCGATGCGGGTCGGCGGCTCGTACCCACGGATCTCCTGCACTTTCAGGATATCGATCCCGTACTCTTCCTGATCGAGCCGGAAGGTCAGGTATTCCCTTGCGCCGGCGACTGCAGTCTCACCCGTCTTTTCCATCACGTTCATGCCGAGGCTCCTTGTTGCTCAACGCTGGCTGCGTTCATTCTTCGTGTATCAATGCCGGGCACGGCGCACCAGGGCGCCCGTGTCCAGGATCAGCGCCACGGTGCCGTCGCCCAGGATGGTCGCGCCGGACACGTTCGGCACCTTGCGATAGTTGGTCTCGAGGTTCTTGACCACGACCTGGTGCTGGCCCAGCAGCTCGTCCACCAGCAGGGCGACGCGGCTGCCATCGGCCTCGACCACCACCATGATGTTGCTGGACTTGCCGCTGTCGCCGCGCGGCACCTGGAAGGCTCGCTCGAGCGAGATGACCGGCATGTACTCGTCTCGCACCTTCACCAGCTGCGAGCCTTGCGCGACGGTGTTCACGTCGTCCGGATTGACCTGGAAGGATTCAACCACCGACGACAGCGGCAGGATGTAGACCTCGTCGGCCACGCCGACGGACATGCCGTCCATGATGGCCAGCGTCAGCGGCAGGCGCACGGAAACCCGCATGCCGTAACCTTCTGCGGAGTCGATCTCGACAGAGCCGTTCAGCGCGGCGATGTTCTTCTTGACCACGTCCATGCCCACGCCGCGGCCGGACACGTCGGTCACGACTTCGGCCGTGGAGAAGCCGGGCGCGAAGATCAGGTTCCACACCTCGGCATCGGTCATCTGGTCGGAGACGTCCAGGCCGCGCTCGCGCGCCTTGCGCAGGATCTTCTCGCGCGACAGGCCCTTGCCGTCGTCGCGCACCTCGATCACGATGGAGCCGCCCTGGTGCGATGCCGACAGGGTGATGGTGCCGTGCTCGGGCTTGCCGGCGACCAGGCGCTCGGCAGGCATTTCGATGCCGTGGTCGCAGCTGTTGCGCACCAAGTGGGTCAGCGGGTCGGTGATCTTCTCGACCAGGCTCTTGTCGAGCTCGGTGGCTTCCCCGTGCGTGACGAAATCGACCTTCTTGCCCAGCTTGTTGGCCAGGTCGCGCAGCATGCGCGGGAAGCGGTTGAACACGATGGTCATCGGGATCATGCGGATCGACATGACCGATTCCTGCAGATCGCGGGTGTTGCGGTCCAGGTCCGCCAGGCCCGCCAGCAGCTGCTGATAGACGCCGCCGTCCAGGCCGCGGCTGTTCTGAGCCAGCATGGCCTGGGTGATGACGAGTTCGCCGACCAGGTTGATGAGCTGATCGACCTTGTTCACCGCGACGCGGATGGTGGAAGACTCCATCTGCGCCTGGCTCACGGCCTTGGGTTCGGCGCTGGCCACGGCACGCGAGGGCTCGGCCTTGGCCGGCTGCGCCTGCGCAGGAGCCGCCGCATGGAGGCCGTCGGCGGGCAGGCCAGGCGAGTCGGCGAAGAATCCATAGGCGTCGGCAGAGTTGCCGGCCGGGCTGGCGATGGCGGAGCCTTCGGCATCGGGCACGCCCGCCGGGCGGATGGAAACCTGTTCCTTGGAGACGTGGAAGGCGAACAGGTCGAGAAGATCGTCTTCCGTGGAGGACGTTTCGACCGCGAACGAACGCATGCCGGGCGCCGATGCGGGCAGGTCGCGGATGGTGCCCAGGCCGTTGATGTCCCGGAACAGGTCCTTGATCGGGTCGGCCTGCTCGGGACGGCTGAGCGGACCGATGTCGATCTGCAGCGAACGTGCGCCGCCGGCCGCAGCCTGTGCCTGGGGCGCGGGCGCAGGGGTGACGGCCTCTGCCACGGGAGCCGGCGCAGCGATGGCCGCAGGCGCGGGGGCGGTCACCGGAGCGGGCGCAGGAGCCGGCACGCCGCCAGCAGCGAGTTCGCTGATGCGGCGGACCAGTTCGGTCGTGGAAACGGCCTCGCCGTGTCCGCCGGCCTGATGGCGTGCCAGCAGGCTGCGCGAGGCATCGGCGGACTCCAGCAGCACATCCACCATCTGGGGAATGGGCTGCAGCTCGTGGCGCCGCAGGCGGTCGAGCAGGGACTCCATCTGGTGCGTCAGCTCCGCGACATCGGCGAAGCCGAAGGTGGCGGCGCCGCCCTTGATGGAGTGCGCGCAACGGAAGATGCCGTTGAGCTCTTCGTCGTTGGCCGCCGACAGGTCCAGCTCGAGCAGCATCTGCTCCATCTGGTCCAGGTTCTCGCCGGCTTCCTCGAAGAAGATCTGATAGAACTGACTGAGGTCGAAGTCAGCGCCGCTGCCGGCGCTCTCCTGATAGCTTTCCGCCATTATTCGGGGCTCCTGTGTGCGTTGGATGGTCTGGCGAGACGGCGTTGCGAGCAACGGCCCACTCAGCGGATCACTTTCTGGATCACCTCGATGAGGCGATTGGGATCGAACGGCTTTACCAGCCAGCCAGTGGCACCGGCATTGCGGCCGGCCTGCTTCATCTGGTCGCTGGATTCGGTCGTCAGGATCAGGATGGGGATGGTCTTGAAGCGCGGGTGCTCGCGCAGGCGGCGCGTGAGGCCGATGCCGTCGAGGCGGGGCATGTTCTGGTCGGCCAGCACGAGATGGATGTCGTGCGCCTCGGCTTTCTCGAGGGCATCCTGGCCGTCCACTGCCTCCACCACATGGTAGCCGGCGCCGGTCAGCGTGAAGGCCACCATCTTCCGCATGGACGGAGAATCATCAACGGCGAGGATCGATTGCATGTAAGGGCTCCAACTGACTTGAATGTATAGGTGACCGGGGGCTGGAAGCCCTTAGAAAAGATCGACTGATCCGGCGTCCATCTCACTTTGCGTGACGGGATTGGGACGGTCGGGGGCCATTTCGGCGAACGGGGCGGCTTCCTCGCCCTCTTCGCTGCCCATGGCTTCGGAGGCAAGGCGGAAAGCGCAGCCTTGCAGAACCTTGGTGGTGTGCCAGATCAGCTGCGAGGCCATGTCCTGGAACTGCAGTTCGGTGACGGCGCTGCGCAATGCGGTACGCAATGCAGCCAGCTGCACAGAGTCGCCCACCACTTCGTCCGTGAGCGCCTTGTTGGCTTCGCCGAAGCGCTCCAGCAGGTTGTCGGTAGCATGGCTCAGCAAACCCTCCAGCCGATGCAGGTCGTGCATGACCACGAGCAGGGAATCCTGCAGTTCCGCCGCCACCATGACCGGAACCTGTACGCCCGGCTCACCAGGCGGCGTTAGCGTAGATTGCATCGTTTCTCCGTCGTTACAGGCGGCTGCAAGGCACGCGGCACCCATCATTGATTACTTTGGCCGGCGGCGCCAGTCTGGAGCCTCGTGTTGTACACAAGGCTTCCATGGCTGAGCGCTGCCGACCACGTCACCGGCCCACTTTGTTCCAATATGTATCCTATGATACCCACTCTCATGGACTCCGGTGTAAGGAAAAAGTCCTTGCGCATTCTGCACCTCGAAGATTCGCTCATAGATCACGAATTAGCCTGTCTGACGCTGCGGCGCGCAGGATTGGCGTCAGAAATTTGCCACGTTGATTCGATAGAAATGCTACTCGATCATCTGGATTCCGCAAATTTTGATCTCATTATTGCCGATTATCACCTTCCTGGGTTCACTGCTTTGGACGCCTGGAAGGCCGTCTCGCAGCGCGAGGCCCCACCGCCCTTCGTGCTGCTGTCAGGAGCCATCGGCGAAGCGGCGGCAGTGGATGCCATGCGGCTGGGAGTGTCGGACTACCTGCTCAAGGACGACATGGGCCGGCTGCCGCACGTGGTCGCCCGCGCCATCGAGGTGGCAGAGGCGCGGCGCGCCCGCGAGCAGGCGGCGGCCGAACTGGCGGAGTCCGAACGGCGCCTGGCCGAGCTGACGGAGCACCTGCAGACCTCCATCGAGCAGGAACGCGCCGCCATCGCCCGCGAGATCCACGACGACATCGGCGGCGCGCTGACGGCGGTGAAGTTCGACCTCGCCTGGATCGGCCGGCATACGGACTCCGACGCCATGCGCGGCCATGCCGGCGCGGCCGTGGACATGCTGCAGCATGCCATCGATGCCAGCCAGCGCATCATGATGAATCTGCGCCCTCCCATCCTCGACCAGGGACTGGCGGCGGCGGTGCAATGGCTGGCCGAGAGCTTCGAGCGCCGCACGGGCGTCGCCACGCGCGTGGCCGCGGCGCCGGCGACGGCAGAGCTGCCGCCCGCCGTGCAGCTGGTGGCCTACCGCACGGCGCAGGAAGCGCTGACCAATGTGTCGAAGTACGCCGAGGCCTCGCTGGTGCGCATCGACCTGGGCGATACGGAGGGCGTGCTGACCCTGGAAGTGACCGACAACGGCCGAGGCATGGACCTGGCCGCCAGCCGGGCCAAGCCGCGCTCGTTCGGACTGCGCGGCCTGCAGGAGCGAGCGCGCACCGTCGGCGGCTGGCTGGACATCAGCAGCCAGCCGGGCCGGGGAACGTCCATCATCCTGTCGGTGCCGCTGCAGCTAACATCGGCCAAGCCTGTGAACACGGATGGAGGAGATGCACAGTGATTCATGTGGTGCTTTGCGACGACCATGCAGTCCTGCGGCGGGGAATCCGCGACACGCTGACCGAGGCGCCCGACATCTCCGTGACGGGCGAAGCCGGCAGTTATGCGGAACTGCGCGACGTCCTGCGTTCAGCGGCCTGCGACGTGCTGCTGCTGGACCTGAACCTGCCCGGCCGAAGCGGCCTGGAAGTGCTGGCCAGCCTGAAGGAGACTCATCCGGCCCTCAAGGTGCTGATCGTCTCCATGTACCCCGAAGACCAGTACGCTCTGCGCTGCCTGCGGGCGGGCGCGCAGGGCTATGCCAACAAGGCGGGCGACCCGGTGGAGCTGATCGCTGCCGTGCGCACCGTGGTGCAGGGCCGCAAGTACCTGACGGCCGAGGTGGCTCAGATGCTGGCGGACAGCCTGGCCCAGCCGACCACGGAGATGCCGCACGAGGCGCTTTCCGAACGGGAGCTGCAGACGCTGGTGAAGATCGCCTCGGGCCGGCGCCTCTCGGACATCGCCGAAGAGCTGATGCTCAGCCCCAAGACCGTGAGCGTCTATCGCGCGCGGGTGCTGGAAAAGCTCAAGCTCTCGAACAATGCGGAACTGACGGTGTACGCCATCCGCAACCAGCTGGTGTGACCGGCAGCGCCGCTCAGCGCTGCGTGGCGAAGAGGTCGATGGACTGCTGCAGCAGCGCCAGCATGGGCTGCTCCAGCATGGGCAGCGTGGCCGTGATGCCCAGCATGCCCACGGAAAGCGTGACCGGAAAGCCCACGGCGTAGATGTTCATCTGCGGCGCCACGCGCGAGATGATGCCCAGGGCCAGATTCACGAACATCAGCAGCGCCACCATGGGCAGGGCGATCCAGAAAGCGCTCGCGAAAAGCGAGGAGCCCAGCTGGTAGATCTTCATCTGGCCCAGTGCCGCGAGGAAGTTGCCGTCGGCCGGAAAGCGGTGGAAGCTCTCGATGACCGCCATCAGCACCAGCAGATGCCCGTTGATCACGATGAACATCAGCGTGGCCATGTTGCCGAAGAAGCGCCCCACAGCGCTCACCTGGCCGTTGCTGGAGGGATCGAAGAACGACGCGAAATTGAGGCCCATCTGCAGGCCGATGACTTCGCCGGCCAGCTCGACGGTGGAAAACACCAGGCGCACCGCGAAGCCGATCGCCAGCCCCACCGCCACCTGCTGCGCCACCGCGCCCAGAGCGCCCCGGCCGTTGAGGTCGATGACGGGCGAGGCAGGCAGCGCCGCCTGGGCGCTCAGTGCGACGAGAAAGGCCAGGCCGATCTTGGCGCGCAGCGGAATGGCGCGCATCGAGAAAACGGGCGCCGCGGTGAACATGGCCAGCACGCGCAGGAAGGGCCACAGCACCGGCGTGAGCCAGGCCATGATCTGCGCCTCGGTGAAGGTGATCACCCGCCTGCCCCTCTATCCATCGCTTGGCCGCGCAGGCGCGGTCAGCCGACCACCGAGGGGATGGATTCGATGGTGCGGCGCAGGTAGTCCACCAGCGTGGTCACCATCCACGGCCCGGCGACGGCGAACACCACCACGGCCGCGATCAGCTTGGGCACGAAAGCCAGGGTGGACTCGTTGATCTGGGTGACGGCCTGGAAGATGCTGACCAGCAGGCCCACCGCCATCACCACGCCCAGGAGCGGCATGGAGATGGTGAGCAGCAGCGTCAGCGCCTCGCGGCCAACGGTGAGGGCGAATTGAGGGGTCATGGCAGCGGCTCGGGCGAGGAGATATCGACTATTGGTGGTCAGGTGGCGAAGCTGGCAGCCAGCGAACCGATCAGCAGGTTCCAGCCGTCGGCCAGCACGAACAGCATGAGCTTGAAGGGCAGCGCGACCAGCACCGGCGACAGCATCATCATGCCCAGCGACATGAGGATGCTGGACACCACCATGTCGATCACCAGGAAGGGGATGAAGATCATGAAGCCGATCTGGAAGGCCGACTTCAGCTCGCTGGTGACGAAGGCCGGCACCAGCACGCGCATGGGCGCGGTTTCAGCCGTGGCCTCGGCCGGCAGCTTGGCCAGCCGGGCGAACAGGGCGAAGTCCGACTGCCGCGTCTGCTTGAGCATGAAGCCGCGCATGGGCGCCTCGCCCCGCTCCAGCGCCTGTTCAAAGCTGATGGTGTTGTTGGTGTAGGGCAGATAGGCGTCCTGATAGACCCGGTCGAAGGTCGGTCCCATCACGAAGAAGGTGAGGAAGAGCGACAGCCCCACGATGACCTGGTTGGGCGGTGCCGACTGCGTGCCGATGGCCTGGCGCAGCAGCGACAGCACGATGACGATGCGGGTGAAGCCGGTCATCATGAGCAGCACGGCCGGCAGGAAGGACAGCGCGGTGAAGAAGAGCAGCGTCTGGATGGGCACCGAATAGCTGTTGCCGGCCCCGCTGCCGCCGTTGCCCGAGCCGATCAGCAGGGGCAGCGAGCCGCCGCTCTGCGCCAGGGCCGCAGGGGCGGCGACGGCGGCCGCCAGCAGCAGCGCCCAGCGCACCGCAGCGCCGTGCGGCAGGGAGAAACGCCGCTCAGCCATGGAAGCGCGGCTCCTGCGGAGGTGGTGGCTGGGTCGCCGCCATTTCGTGGGCGATGGCGCTGGCGAAGACCGGCTCGGCCCGTTCGCGGCCCGGGCCCGGCGCCTGGCTCGTGCTGGCCTGCGGCGGCAGCACGTGCAGGCAATTGACCTGCTGGGCCGTGACGCCCAGCACCAGCACCGTGCGCTGCTGCTCGGGGCCGACTTCCACCATCACCACGCGCTGCTGCGGCCCCACGGCCACGGCCGAGAGCACGCGCGACGCGCCCACGCCCGCACCGGACGAGAGCCGCCCGGCCGTGCGCTGCTGCACGCGGCGCACCAGCCAGGGCAGCGCGGCCATGGCGGCCACGAACAGCACGACCCATAGCAGCGTCTGGACCATGCCGCCGCCGCTAGCCCCGGCTGACACGGCGCAGGCGCTCCGAAGGCGTGACCACGTCGGTCAGGCGGATACCGAACTTGTCGTTCACCACCACCACCTCGCCCTGGGCGATGAGGTAGCCGTTGACCAGCACGTCCATGGGTTCGCCGGCCAGCGCATCCAGTTCGACCACCGAGCCCTGGGCCAGCTGCAGGATGTACTTGATCGGCACCTTGGTGCGGCCCAGCTCCACGGACAGCTGGACGGGGATGTCCAGCACCATGTTGATGTCGTTGACCGGCGCGTCGTTGCCAGAGCCGGAGAAGGGGCGCACGGGCTCGCCGGCCAGCGGACCGCCCTGGTCGCCCTGGCCCGGCTGGCCATCGGTGGTCTTCTGCTCTTCCAGCGCTTCGGCCCAGCCGGCGAACGGATCGTCGCCGCTTTCCTTGTTGTCTTCAGAGGACATCTTTTTCTCCCAGCCAGCTCGCGTCGGAGCTGCGCAGACATTCTTCGATTCGGATGGCGTACTTGGCGTTGTGCGTGCCGTACTGGCACTCGAAGATCGGCACGCCGCCGATGGATGCGCGGATGCGAGGCTCGCGGTCGAGCTCGATGAAATCGCCCGGCTTCATGGCCAGCAGCTGCTCGACCGTGGCGTCGGCCCGGGCCAGTTCGGCCACCAGAGTCACCTCGGCCGCCTGGATCTCGCGCGTGAGCACCCTCACCCAGCGCCGGTCCACCTCGATGGAGTCGCCCTGGGTGGACGAATACAGCACGTCGCGGATAGGCTCCAGCGTGGCATAGGGCATGCAGACGTGGATGGCGCCCGACAGATCGCCGATCTCGAGCTGGAACGCGGTGGACACCACGATTTCGCTGGGCGTGGCGATGTTGGCGAACTGCGGCTGCATTTCGGAGCGCTGGTATTCCAGCTCCAGCGGATAGATGCCGTGCCAGGCCTTCTTGTATTCGGCGCAGATCACGTCCACCAGGCGGTTGATCACGCGCTGCTCGGTGGGCGAGAAGTCACGCCCTTCGATACGGGTCTGGAACTTGCCGACGCCGCCATAGAGCGTGTCGATGATGCCGAAGACCAGCGAGGGCTCGCAGACGATCAGCCCGCTGCCGCGCAGCGGCCGGATGGCGACGATGTTGAAGTTGGTCGGCACGGCCAGCTCGCGCAGGAAGGCGCTGTAGCGCTGCACGGCCACCGTGCCCACCGAGATTTCGGGACTGCGGCGGATGAAGTTGAAGAGGCCGATGCGGAAATTGCGCGCGAACCGTTCGTTGACGATTTCCATGGTCGGCATGCGACCACGGACGATGCGCTCCTGGCTGGAGATGTCGTAATTGCGGACCGAGCCCGAATCGACCTCTTCCTGGGCCGTCTTCTGGCTTTCGCCGGTGACGCCCTCCAGGAGGGCATCGACCTCTTCCTGCGACAGAAATGATTCACTCATGGCTAGGTGCTCCCGCCAGGATCACTGGATGATGAAGCTCGAAAAGAGGATGCCGCGCACCGGGTTGTTGTCGGGGCGGGCCGGCGCCGTGTCTTCGTCGTCGTCGTCATCCTCGGGGGGCGCGGAGGCGCGCCGCTTACGCGGCTTGGGCACGGTGTAGCCCAGCGGCTTGGAGACTTCGCGGCGGATGTCGAGGGCGAGCTTCTGCTTGCCTTCCTTGGTCAGCAGTTCGTCGCTGGTGCGCTGGGAGATCAGCATCAGGACGGCGCTGCGGATGCTGGGCATGAACTGCTTGATCTGCGCTTCCAGCTTGGGGTCGGACAGCTCGATCGTGATGCCCACCTGCGCATAGCGGTCGCCGCCGGGGTCGGCCAGGTTGACCACCATGTTGTCCATGGGCACGAAGGTGGGCGGCGTCTTGGGATCGACATGGTGCGCGACCGGGGCGCGTTCGGCAGGCGCATCGCCGCCTTCTTCATCGGCGGCATGCTGCTTCTTGGACAGGAAGAACCAGGCCGCGCCTCCACCCGCCACCAGGAGCACCACGAGGGCGATCACGATGATGAGCATCTTCTTGCTCTTCGGGGGGGCGGCGGCGGGAGCGGCGGCGGGGGCAGCAGACACGTTGGGGCTTTCCTTCCGCAGCGCAGGCGGAACAAGAGGAAGACAGGATCGCCGCAGGTCAGTGCGGCGCAGGCTTTGATGGACCGATTATTGGGCCGGGTAGCGGACCATGATAGCCAGAATAAAAGCCCAAAAATAGCGTTATCGCCGCCCTCCGCACCGGCGATGCCGGGCTCGGAACGTGCCGACGAGCCCAGAACCCCTTCACGCCACCCAGGTCAGACGAAGACGTCCAGCGAGCTCGCTGCGCCGCCCCGGCCGCGCATGCCGGCCGCCAGCGGAGCCGCCGCCTGCACGGAGGCCTGGCGCACGCCCTGGCGGCCACGCCCGCCGCCGCCCTCGGAACCGCCGCTGCGGCCATCGCCGCCGGACGATCCGCCCGAGCTGCCCACGGTCACGCCGGACAGCTGCAGCCCTTCGGCCTGCAGCAATTCGCGCAGCTGGGCCACTCCGCCGTCCAGCAGCTCGCGGGTCTGGTGCTGGTCGCTGCGGAAGGCGACGTGGGCCTCGCTACCGGTGAGCGAGACCGTGACCTGAACCGGCTGGCCATCGCGGTCCAGCGTGAGTTCGGCGTTCTGCGTCTTCTGATGGACCCAGTAGGCGACCTGCTCGGCGATCTGGTCTTCGGCAGCGCGCTGGGCCGCGTCGGCGCCGGCCGCACCCGAGAGGTCGGCCGAGAAGGCACTGGCACCCCGCGTATCGCGCGCGGCATCGGACTGCGGCACCACGGCCGCCGCTGCGTTGCCCTGGGCCGAGCCCTCGCCACCCCGGCCCGCGGCGCGGCCGTCGGCCTGCGCCGCATCGGGAGCCAACGCCGCCAGGGCCTGCGGGATCGCGGACGGCTGCGCCGACTCCACCGGGCTGCGCTGCGCCGTCGCGGCGCCGGCCAGGGCGGCGGTATCGCGGTGTTCCGGCTGTGCGCCGGCGGTGGCCGCAGCGCCCCCGGCTGCCAGCGCGGCCAGGGCGCCCTGGGCGGGCGAGGCCTTGCCATGCTCGGACGCCACGCCTTTCAGGCCGGACGCATCGCCGGCAGCGGCGCCCGCTCCGGCAGCGGTGGCGCCGGCGTCGCCCGCGGCCCCTGCGGAGCCCGCCCAGGCGGCGGGGAAGCGGCCGGCCGCCCCGCCCCGCATGGAGACCGTGGCCTTGCCCTGGGCCGTGCCGTTGACCGTCGCGGCGTCGGCAGCGCCGTCCAGCCGGGCGGTCTGGCCGACCAGGCTGTCCACCATGCCGGCCTTGCCCTGGCCGCGCGCCCACATGGCGTCCAGGCCGCTGAGAGCGCCCGGAATCAGCTGCAGCGGCGTCTGCCCCAGGGCCGCGTCCACGCCCGTGCCCAGCGCCCCCAGGGCCGCGTCGGCGCCGGAGGCGGCCGTGCCCAGCGGGTCGGCCAGCGCATCCGCACCCATGCCCAGAGCCGCCAGCAACTGCGAAAAGCCGCTGGTGCCTGCTGCCTCTGCGGCCGAGCCGTCGTCTTCGGCAGAGTCCTTGCTGGCCTTGCCGGCCTTGGCCGTCTTGTCGGCATGGCGGGTGCCGTGGGTTTCGTGCGTGCTGCTGCGCTGCGGCGCGGGCGTTGTCGTGCGTTGGGCTTCCATGATGATCACTCCTCGCCCAGCGGGCGCCTGTCTGTGCGGGCGGACTGGATCGCTGCCCGCTCGTCGGTTTGTTTCTGTTCGCGCCGCGCCTGCAGCAGTTCCTGCTCGCACCGGCGCTTGTCCACGACCTTCTTCAGGCTGGCCAGGCGCAGCTCGGCCTGCAGCAGATGCTGCTCGGCGGCCTGCACGCGGCCGGCATGCTCGTCCAGCACACCGGTCTGCATGCCGATGGCATGGCCGAGCCGGTCCATGAACTGGTATTGGTGGTGCATCACCTCGGGCTTGACCTCCATGCCTTCCTGCGCGCCCCAGCGGCCCTGGATCTCCTCGGAGTAGCCCTGGAGCTGGTCGAACTGCCGCTGCGCCGACTGCTGGCCGCGGCGCACGTCCTGCAGCGCCTGCCGGGCGGCGTCGCGCTGGCGCTCGGCCATCTCGATGGCGACCAGGAAGGCTTGGAGCGACGACGACATGGGCGGGCCTCGGGCGTTGCTGCGTGCTGCGTCACTGGCCCAGCACCTGGGCCATGGCGGTCAGGCTCTCGTCGAGCGAGGCGGCCTCGAACATGTCCTGCTGGAGGAAGTCGGCCATCGCCGGCTGCAGCCGGATGGCTTCGTCGAGCTGCGGGTCGGAGCCGCTCATGTAGGCCCCCACCTGGATCAGGTCGCGGCTCTTCTGGTAGCGCGAATACACCGCGCGGAAGCGCCGGGCCATGTCGAAATGCTCGCGCGAGACCACGTTGTGCATCACGCGCGAGGCCGACTGCTCGATGTCGATGGCCGGGAAGTGCCCGGTCTCGGCCAGCGCGCGCGACAGCACGATGTGGCCGTCCAGGATGGCTCGGGCCGAGTCGGCGATCGGGTCCTGCTGGTCGTCGCCCTCGGACAGCACGGTGTAGAACGCGGTGATGGAGCCCACGCCGTGCAGGCCGTTGCCGCTGCGCTCGACCAGCGCAGGCAGCTTGGCAAAGCAGCTGGGCGGATAGCCCTTGGTGGCGGGCGGCTCGCCGATGGCGAGGGCGATCTCGCGCTGGGCCATGGCGTAGCGGGTGAGCGAATCCATGAGCAGCAGCACATGCTGGCCCTTGTCGCGGAAGTGCTCGGCGATGGCGGTGGCATAGGCCGCGCCCTGCATGCGCAGCAGCGGCGGCGCGTCGGCCGGCGCAGCCACCACCACGGCGCGGCTGCGGTCGCCCGCGCCCAGGATGTCTTCGACGAACTCCTTGACCTCGCGGCCGCGCTCGCCGATCAGGCCCACCACGATCACGTCGGCCTGCGTGTAGCGGGCCATCATGCCCAGCAGCACGCTCTTGCCCACGCCGGAGCCGGCGAAGAGGCCCAGCCGCTGGCCGCGTCCCACGGTCAGCAGGGTGTTGATGGCGCGCACGCCGGTGTCCAGCGTCTCGCGCACGGGGTCGCGGTCCATGGCGTTGATCTGGCGGCGGTCCATGGGCTCGGAGGTGACGCCAGCCAGCGGGCCGGCATGGTCCAGCGGCGTGCCCTGCGAATCGATCACCCGGCCCAGCAGGCCGTCGCCCATGGGCAGGCGCAGCGCGCCCACGCCCGCTGCGGCGGACGGCGGCGTGCCCCCGGGGCCTTCGTCCGGCACGCCCAGGCAGGGAGCGGGCACGTAGGACGGCGCAGGCGTGACGCTGGCGCCGCTGGAGAGGCCGTGGATGTCGCCGGCGGGCATCAGGAAGGCCTTGTCGGCGGAAAAGCCCACCACCTCGGCCAGCACCGGCTCGTGCTCCGGCATCTGCACCAGGCACTGCGAACCCACGGGCACGCGGATGCCGGCGGCCTCCAGCACCAGCCCGGTCAGCCGGGTGAGCGTGCCGCGGCTCTCCAGCGGCACGCGCTCGGCGGCGCGGGCGCGCGCGTCGGCGATGAAGCGCTCCCAGGCTTCGCCCTGGATACCGGGTTCATGCGCCATGGTCGCCCTCCCCATCGGATTCGGCAGGGGAAGACGGCTCCGCGGGCGGTGCCTCGGCCGCCGGGCCGGGCTCGTTCCACGCAGAGGCCATGCCCAGCGCGGCGATGGCGCGGCGCCAGCGCTTGTCCAGCGAGCCGTCGATCACGGTGCCGGCAGACTCGATCTGGCAGTCGCCCGGCGGCACCTGGGCATCGGGCACCCAGTGGATGCCGGCGCCGGAAAACTCCTTGCGCAGGGGCGCTTCCAGCACGGCCCAGTCTTCGCGGCTGAGCCGCACGGTGGCCGGCCGGCCTTCGGCGACGAGCAGGCCCAGCGCCTCGCGCACCACGGGCAGCAGGGCCTGCGGGTCGGCAGCCAATTCGCGGCGCACCACCTGGCGCGCCAGGTCGCAGGCCAGCTCAAGCAGTTCGGAGGCCATGCGCTGCTGCATGCCGTCCAGCGCGGACTGCGCGGACCAGGCCAGGCGGTCGAGCCGCTCGGCGGCTTCGCGGCCCTGCTCGGCGATGTAGTCGTCCATGCGCTGCTGCCATTCCAGCGAGGCCTGGGCGCGGCCCTGCTCCACGCCTTCGGCATGGGCGGCTTCCCGGGCCTGCTGCAGCAGGACTTCATGCTCGGCGGGATCGATGCCCGGCGGAGGAAGCGGCTCGGCTGCGGCAGCGGCGGCCGCTTCGGCCTCCAGGTCGCGCGGGGGTATCACGCCGGTGCTGTCGACCGTGCCGAACTGCCAGTGCGTGACGCCCTCGATCTCCTCGCTCGGGATGAAGCGCGTGTATTGGCGATTAAACGAGGGTGTCATCGCCGCCGCCGCCCATCACGATCTGGCCTTCGTCCGCCAGGCGGCGCACGGTCTTGAGGATTTCCTTCTGCTGCGCCTCGACTTCCGAAAGGCGCATCGGTCCGCGCGATTCGAGGTCTTCGCGCATGGCGTCGGCGGCGCGGGAGGACATGTTGGAGAGAAACTTCTCGCGCAGCTCGGGCTGCGCGCCCTTGAGGGCCACCACCAGGGTTTCGGACGCGACCTCGCGCAGCACGGTCTGGATGGCGCGGTCGTCGAGCTTGCCGACATCGTCGAACACGAACATCTTGTCCATGATCTTCTGCGCCAGGTCGGGGTCGTGCGAGCGGATCGATTCGAGCACCGAGGCGTCGATGCCCGAGCCCAGCAGGTTGATGATCTCCGCCGCCGACTTGACGCCACCCAGCGAGCTCTTGCGGATCTTGTCGCCGCCGGCCAGCACCTTGAACAGCACTTCGTTCAGGTCCTTGAGCGCGGTCGGCTGTATGCCTTCCAGCGTCGCCACGCGCAGCAGCACCTCGCCGCGCTGGCGTTCGCTGAACTGCACCAGGATGGCCGAGGCCTGGTCCGGGTCCAGGTGGACCAGGATGGCCGCGATGATCTGCGGGTGTTCGTTGCGCAGCAGCTCGGCCACGGAAAGCGGGTCCATCCACTTCAGGCTTTCGATGCCCGATACGTCGCCGCCCTGCAGGATCCGGTCGATCAGCAGCGCCGCCTTGTCGTCGCCCAGCGCCCGCTTGAGCACCGAACGCACGTAGTTGCCGGTGTCGGACACCAGCAGGCTCTGCGCCGCGGCGTCGTTGGAGAAGCGGTTGATGACCTCGTCCACCTTCTCCTTGGACACCGACTTCATGCGGGCGATGGTTTCGCCCAGCTTCTGCACTTCCTTGGGCGACAGATGCTTGAAGACCTCGGCGGCTTCTTCCTCGCCGAGAGACATCAGCATGATCGCGGCGTCGTTGAGTCCCTGCTCATCCATGGTCGTCGTCTCGCTTCGGCCCCGGCGTCACTCGCCGTTGACCCAGGTTTTGAGGATATTGGCCACCGCCATCGGGTTGCTCAGGGCCAGGGCGCGGGCATCGTCCAGGCGCTGCTGCTCGGGCGATGGCGGCTCGTCGGACTTGGCGGAGCCGGGCGCCGGCAGCGCCGGGCGTTCGAGCTGCTCGGATTCGAGCGCATTGAGCTGGCCGCCCTGGGACTGCTGCTGCAGCGGCGTCAGCTCGGCCACTTCCTTGGGCGCCTTCAGGCCCTTGACGACCGGGCGCACCAGGCCCAGCAGCACGATGGCAGCGAACAGCGACAGCCCCACCGGCCAGCCCAGGCTCTTGGCCAGCTCGATCATCTCGGGCTGCTTCCAGAACGGCAGGTCGTTCTTGGGCGTGGCATCGACCAGGAACGGCGTGTTCATCAGATTGACGGAGTCGCCACGGTCCTTGTTGAAGCCGATGGTCTCGCGCACCAGCGCGGTCATCTGCTCGATCTGCTGGGCCGTCAGGGCCTTGTTGTCCACCGGCTTGCCGTCCTTGCCGTTCTCGGCGGGCGGCTGGTAATTGACCACCACGGCCGCGCTCACCCGCTTGATGGTGCCGGTGCTGCCGCGCGTGACGCGGGTGGTCTTGTCCACCTCGTAGTTGATGATCGACTCGCGCTTGCTCGGCGTGGTCTGCGTGGTCTGGCCGGCGGCCGTGGGCGGCGGATTGGCACCGTTGATGGGTGCGGTGGAGGGCTGCGGCGGCTGGTTGGTGGTGGCGCCCGGAACGCCCGTGGGCGGCGTAGGCGTCTGCTGGCCCGAGCTCTCCAGCGTCTGCTGGCTGCGCACGGCGCCGGAATCGGGCGTCTGGTTGGGGCGGTGCTGTTCCGAAGTGGATTCGGTCTGGCTGAAGTCCACGTCGGCAGTGACCTGGGCACGGACATTGTTCTTGCCCACCACCGGCTCCAGGATTTCCATGATGCGGCGGGTGTAGTCCTGTTCGATCTGCTTGATGTAGCTCAGCTGCTGGGCGTCCACGCCGGCGCCGGAAGCACCGTCGGGCGACTGCGACAGCAGCTTGCCGGTGTCGTCCAGCACGCTCACGGCGCTGGGCGCCATGTCGGGCACGCTGGAAGACACCAGATGGACGATGCCGGCCACCTGGGTGCGGTCGAGGAAGCGGCCGGGGTACAGGCTCAGCAGCACCGAGGCGGAGGGCTTCTGCTGCTCGCGGAAGAAGCCGTTCTGGTTGGGCAGGGCCAGGTGGACGCGGGCGCTCTGCACCGAAGACAGCGCCTGGATGGAGCGGGTCAGCTCGCCTTCCAGGCCGCGCTGGAAATTCAGCCGCTCCTGGAACTGCGTCACGCCGAAGCGGCTGTTGTCCATGAGCTCGAAGCCGGACACCGAGCCCTTGGGCAGGCCCAGGGTCGCGAGGCGCAGGCGGACGTCATACACGCGGTCGGCCGGCACCAGGATGGCGCCGCCGCCATCGGTGTACTTGTAGGGCACGTTCATCGTGGCCAGCTGCGCCACGATGGCGCCGCCGTCCTTGTCGTTCAGATTGGTGAACAGCACCCGGTAGTCCGGCTGGCGGCTGAAGAACACCGCCGCCACGATGCCCCCCAGCAGGAGTGCCAAAGCCAGGCCCAGACGCACGCGGGCCGAACGGTCGAGGCCGGCGAGCCGCTGCATCCACGAGGGAGGGCTGGCAGGAGGGACGACGGCGGGGATTTCGGCGACTGCGGACATGGGCTTTCCAGTATGTCAGGCCATGGCGGGGCTCTGGCGGGTGCTGCGATTATTCGACAAGGCCCCTGCCGCGTTCTCGGGATAAAGCGCGCCTTTGTCCATCAATTCCCCAAGATGGTTCAGCGCCCGCGCTCTAGGATTGCACCATCCCGCCACCGCCACGACCGCCACCTTTCCTCCACCGAGAACACAGCCATGGACCTCCGCATCTCCAGCCCCGCAGCCCCGCTGTCCGGCACCGGCCTGGTGCGCCGCGTCACGGCGCCTCAGGAAGGCAATGCCCAGGACGTCGGCTTTTCCAGCGCGCTCAAGGGCGCCCTGCAATCGGTGAGCGCGGCCCAGAACCGCTCCAGCGACCTGCAGCGCGAAGTGCAGCTGGAGAATCCCAACGTCAGCATCGAAGAGACCATGGTCGCCATGCAGAAGGCGCAGATCGGCTTCCAGGCGACGCTGCACGTGCGCAACCGCATGGTGCAAGCCTATACCGACATCATGAACATGCAGGTGTGAAGCCGGCTAAGAACGTGTTTACGATCTCCCAGGGGTCGCGCAGCGGCGTGAGCGGGATGGGATGCAAGGCGCGGTGCGCAGTGAATAGCACGGC